>JAOUNH010000132.1 GCA_029881055.1 Gammaproteobacteria bacterium | reverse complement strand
ACTGGTCGCCGGTGTGGTTGTTCTGGTGCTGGCATTGCTTGTACAGGCCGCGCATCAGTACCGCGAAACGCTCGCCACCCTGCCGGCGTTCAGTAACACTATTGGACAGGTCTATCGCGCCCTCGGAAAACCCGTGCAGCCGGCGTGGGACATCACGGGATGGCGATTCGAAGCAACCAAGGGCAACGCCGAAGGTGACGAGGGAGACCTGACGATCTACTCGCGGCTTGGCAACAAATCAGACGGTCCGCTGCCCTACCCCCTGATCGGCATATCTCTGACCGATCGTTTTGAGGAAACCATTGGCAGTCGTGTACTCGACCCCGCGGAATACCTGCCAACCGATCTCGATCCGCGCAAGCTCGTGCCGCCCGGCAATACCTTTAACGCGGTTATCACCGTCGATTCAGCGACTGAAAGCGCCACTGGATTCAAACTTAATGTCTGTTACCGTTTGTCGGATGGGCAGCTGCGCTGCGCGATCGACGACTTCAAGTGACACTCAGACCCTTACAGATCGGCCCTTACATCCTCGCCAATCCGTTCGTCCTGGCACCCATGGCTGGCGTCACGGACGCCCCCTTTCGACGTCTTTGCCGGCGTTTCGGCGCTGGTATGACCACCTCGGAAATGACCACGGCCGATACGAGCCTCTGGCAAACCCCCAAATCCCGGTTTCGCCTTGATCTCGACCTGGATGCCGAACCCGTCGCCGTCCAGATTGCGGGATCCGAACCGGGGCAGCTGGCCTCAGCAGCCAGCGCGTGCGTCGATCGCGGCGCGCAGATTATCGATATCAATATGGGCTGCCCAGCCAAGAAAGTCTGCAACAAGTTTGCCGGCTCGGCATTGCTCCAGGATACGAAACTCGTTGCCGAAATTCTTACCAATGTGGTCAATGCCGTTTCGGTGCCCGTTACGGTCAAAATCCGCACCGGTTGGGACCCGGATCATCGCAACGCCGTCGAAATTGCCCGTATTGCGGAGGATTCAGGCGTCGTAGCAAGCGCTGTACACGGCCGCACGCGCGCATGCCGCTACAAGGGAGCAGCCGAATACGACACGATCGCGCGCGTCAAAGCGTCGGTTGCAATACCCGTAATTGCCAATGGCGACATCACTACAGTGCAGAAGTCGCTTGAAGTATTGCGTCTAACAAATTGCGACGGCTTGATGATCGGTCGCGGAGCACAAGGTCGGCCATGGTTCTTTCGCGAACTTGGACAACTTCTAAATGCGCATCCGGAAAAACCGCAACTGGATAAATATGAATTGCGTGATATTATGCTCGACCACTTGAACGATCTACACCGGTTCTATGGGGAACTGATCGGAGTTCGAGTGGCTCGCAAGCACCTGACCTGGTATTGCAACAATCTGGCAAATGCAGATGCATTTCGTCACCAGGTGGTGCGCGTCGAAAGTGCTTCAGAACAAATTGGCTTAACAAAGAGTTACTTCGATCGAGAGGACGGAGGCGCATCTTTGGCGGCGTGATTTTCCTGGGGCTGGGGAGTTCGGACTGGCCCTGCAGGGGAGCCAGCCGGTAATCAGGATTGGATCAACGTGGCAGACGATAAGAACAAGAACAGCTCGCTGACAACGCGCAAAGGCAAAATGCCGCTCTGCAAACACACAGAAGACGCCCTGGACCAATATTTCAATACACTGAATGGCGATCGGCCGGGGGATTTGTACGACCTCGTCATCGGTGAAGTGGAGCGGCCACTGTTCAAAGCCGTCATGGATTACACACAGGGCAACCAAAGCCAGGCCGCCGGCATACTGGGCCTGAATCGCGGCACCTTGCGCAAGAAGCTCAGAACCTATTCCCTCATCCAGTAGGGGCCATCGCGGCGCCTCCCCACTTTCTCCAGGTGACTTGATGTTCAATGTACGACGCGCGCTGGTCAGTGTTTCTGACAAGCGTGGCTTGATCCCTTTTGTATCTGCACTTCGTGAACTCGGTGTAGAAATTCTGTCCACGGGCGGTACCTGTCGCCTGCTCCGCGACGCGGGCCTCGATGTAATTGAAGTTGCAGAGAAAACCGGTTTCCCGGAAATCATGGACGGCCGCGTCAAGACGCTGCACCCGGTCATACACGGCGGGCTACTCGGTCGCCGCGGCACCGACGAAGCCATCATGGAAAAGCACGGCATCGAGCCGATCGATCTGCTGGTCGTCAATCTCTACCCTTTCGAGCAGACCATCGCCCGCGAGGACGCGACTATCGATGAGGCCATTGAAAACATCGATATCGGCGGTCCGGCGATGATTCGTGCCGCGTCGAAGAATCACGATGGCGTTGCCGTCGTCGTCGAGCCGGATGATTACGATGCCGTCCTTGCAGACCTGAAGAGCGACAAGCTGACACTGGACACTCGCCGCCGCCTGGCCGCGAAAGCCTATGCACATACAGCCAGCTACGACACGGCGATCACGAAATACCTGTCCAACTCGCTGGGCGATGATGCGCTGGGTCAGCGCTACCTGTATTCGGGCCAGCTGTCCGAGCGCATGCGTTACGGTGAAAACCCGCACCAACAGGCTGCGTTCTATATCGACCAGCAGGCGCCGGCAGGTTCGTTGGCGACTGCCAGGCAGCTGCAGGGCAAGGCACTTTCCTATAACAATATCGCTGACAGCGATGCGGCGCTCGAGTGCGTGAAACAATTCCGGGAACCTGCCTGCGTCATCGTGAAACATGCCAATCCCTGCGGTGTGGCGGCTGCGGGAACAATTCTCGAGGCCTATGACAGGGCCTTCAAAACCGACCCAACCTCAGCCTTCGGCGGCATCATTGCGTTCAACCGCGCGCTGGACGCGAAGACCGCAGCGGCAATTAGCGAAAGACAATTTGTCGAAGTCATCGTCGCGCCATCCATCGACGCCGACGCCGCTGAAATTATCGCCACAAAGAAGAACGTGCGCGTACTTGAAACCGGTGCATGGCCGTCGGCAGCCGTTCCCGGATTCGATTTCAAGAAAGTCTCCGGTGGACTGCTCGTACAAAACACCGACCTCGGTGTGGTCAACGCAGAAGACCTGAAGGTGGTTACGGCAATCGCGCCGAGCGCCGCACAAATCGAGGACATGCTGTTCGCGTGGACAGTGGTGAAATACGTGAAGTCGAACGCCATCATATTCTGCAAGGACAAGATGACGATCGGCGTCGGTGCGGGCCAGATGAGCCGCGTGTACAGCACCAGGATCGCCGCCATCAAGGCGGCCGATGAAGGACTGGAAATCAAGGGCTCGGTGATGGCATCCGATGCGTTTTTTCCGTTTCGAGATGGCATCGATGCCGCGGCGGAGACGGGAATCTCGGCGATCATTCAGCCCGGCGGCTCGATGCGGGATGAGGAAGTGATCCAGGCAGCAAACGAGCACGGCCTTGCGATGGTCTTTACAGGCATGCGTCACTTCCGCCATTGAGGTAATTTAGGCAGCCATGAAAGTCCTGATCATTGGCGGTGGCGGTCGCGAGCATGCTCTCGCATGGAAGTGTGCCCAGTCCGCTGATGTTGATGAAGTGCTGGTAGCGCCGGGCAACGCAGGTACCCTGCGAGAGAAAAACGTTCGCAACGTAAAGGTTTCGTCCGCGGACATCGAGGCGCTTGCGCAACTGGCGCAGGACGAAAACGTCGGCCTGACAATCGTCGGACCCGAGGCACCGCTGGTCGCCGGCATCGTCGACCATTTCGACCACCTGGGACTGCCGTGTTTCGGACCAAAGGCCGCCGCTGCGCAGCTTGAAGGTTCAAAAGCATTCACAAAAGACTTTCTCGCCCGGCACGGGATTCCGACCGCCGATTACGAGAGCTTTACCGATCTCGATGCCGCGCTCGCCTATATCCGGGCAAAGGGCGCGCCGATTGTCATCAAGGCGGATGGTCTGGCTGCCGGCAAGGGCGTCATAGTGGCCATGACACTGGATGAGGCTCTCGACGCCGCCACGGCCATGCTTGAGGGCGGCAGCTTCGGCGATGCCGGCGCACGCATCGTCGTGGAAGAATTCCTCGAGGGCGAAGAAGCGAGCTTCATCGTCATTACTGATGGCGAGACCGTCGTACCCCTGGCCACATCGCAGGATCACAAAGCGCGGGATGAAGGTGACACAGGCCCGAACACAGGCGGCATGGGCGCCTACTCCCCGGCCCCGGTCGTAACACCCGAAATCGAAAAACGTATCATGGCCGAGGTCATACGGCCGACGCTCGACGGTATGCGTACTGACGGTCACCCTTATCTCGGGTTCCTGTATGCCGGCCTCATGATCACCGCGGATGGCACGCCGAAAGTCATCGAGTTCAATTGCCGTATGGGCGATCCCGAAACGCAGCCCATCCTGATGCGGCTCAAGTCAAGCCTTACGGATCTTTGCTCTGCAGCACTGGCCGGGACGCTCGCGGAGCAAACGGCAGAATGGGATACGCGAGCGGCGTTGGGCGTGGTTCTCGCGGCGGGAGGTTATCCCGGCGATTACGAAAAAGGCCTGGTCATTAGCGGACTCGATGGCGCCGATAGTGAAACTCAAAAGGTGTTTCACGCGGGCACGATGAGCGACGGCAGCCAGGTCGTGAGCAGCGGTGGCCGCGTGCTCTGCGCGGTCGGCCTTGGCGATTCTGTCGCAGCTGCCGCAACCGCCGCCTACGATGCCGCCGACAAGATTCACTGGCAGGACGTTTACTTCCGCCGCGACATCGGCCACCGGGCCATCGCCCGCGAGCAGAGTTAACGCCATGCTCACGACGGCCGCAGCGCTCGAAGCCGTGCTGGCGGCAACGCCCAGCTTTTCCTCGGTTCGCGTCGCCGCATCCGATGCCTGTGGACGCGTACTGCGGCAGGTCGTCCGGGCGGAACGAGACCAGCCTCCTTTTGATCGCGTCATGATGGATGGAATCGCGTTCGCAGGGTCGGATTATGACGACGGGCTGCGTCGTTTTCCGATACAAGCCATGCAGGCCGCGGGAGATGCAGTGCTGGTGCTCGAAAAGGGCCATTGCATAGAAATAATGACGGGTGCCGCGATGCCAGCGAATGCGAATTGCATCGTTCCGGTCGAACACATCACCGTTGCTGACGGCGCCGCGGAAATCGAAGCCGGCTACGAAGTGGCCAGGGACCGACACCTGCATCCGCAGGGGTCCGACTACGCAAAAGGTGCCTACCTGTTGCGCCCGGGGAAACGCGTTTCACCGCTGGACATCGCAATCATCGCTTCCTGCGGCGAGACCGAGGTCGATGTAGCCGCCGATCCGGTCATTCACATTGTGTCGACCGGGAACGAGCTGGTTCCCGCCGGCATGCCGATCGAGCCGCAGCAAATCCGCATGTCAAACGGACCCGCGATCAAAGCTTTACTGGAGAGCCACGGTTATCGGCGCAACGAGCACACCCATGTCAGTGATGATCTCGATGCACTGCGTGCGCACCTCGCCTTACATCTCAAGGAAAGCGACGTGCTCGTCCTGAGCGGCGGCGTGTCGATGGGCCAGGCTGACTTCGTACCGCAAGTCCTTGCGGAACTCGGCGTCGAAACAATCTTTCACAAAGTCAGCCAGAGGCCGGGTAAGCCACTCTGGTTTGGCAAGGGGCCCGACGGCCAGTTGGTTTTTGCCTTGCCCGGAAACCCGGTATCAGCACTTGTATGCAGCCGGCAGTATCTGATTCCTGCACTTGCCAGGGCATCGGGGGCGGACGCAACGCCACCGGCGTTCGCCGCGCTTGCTGCCAGAATCGTGTTCCCCCCGGAACTCACCTGCTTCCAGCCCGTGAAATTGATTTCGAATGCTGCGGGCCAGGCACTCGCTATGCCCGTCAAGACAAACACATCCGGAGACTTTGCTGCCTTGTCGGCCACCGACGGTTACGTCGAGTTGCCCCGGGAGCAATCCGAATTCCCGGCAGGTACGGCCGTATTCCTGCATCGCTGGATTGCCCACTGATCGTCATTCAGGTTAATGTGCAGGCATGATTTCAGCCAACGATGCACTGCAGAAACTCCGTGACGGCAACCGTCGATTTGTAAACGATGAAGTCAGTGAGGAGACGCTGGCCAGTCGCGAACACCGTGCGGGCGCTGCGGAACCGCAAAGCCCCTTCGCAATTATTTTGGCCTGTTCCGATTCGCGCGTTCCCACGGAACTTATATTCGATCGCGGCATCGGTGACCTGTTCGTCATTCGGGTGGCAGGCAACATCGTCGCGCCATCGCAGATCGGCAGTATCGAGTTCGCAGCAAAACAGTTTGGTACGCGCCTGGTTGTTGTACTCGGCCACAGCAATTGTGGAGCGATCATCGCGACTATGCAGGAAATGCGTTTGAAAGAGTCACACCGCTCGCCAAACCTGCGTGCGATCGTTGATCGCATTCGACCGGCATTGGAACCCATGCTTGGCGAATTGGACGATCTCGACAGCAAGCACGCCGTGGACGAATGCGTGCGCGCCAACGTGAGGGCCTCTGTCGAGCAGCTGCGGCATGGCTCGCTGATATTGGAGGAGCTCATAGAATCGGGCGACCTCAGCGTTGTCGGCGCCGAATACTCGATCGAAACCGGCTGCATCGAGTTCTTTGAAGACGACTAAAGTGAGCAAGGTTTTTGGCCGCTGCTTCTGCAAACTAATCCGATTCGAGGTGGACGGCCCGGAAAAGTTTGCGTGCTTTTGCTATTGCGAAAGCTGTCAGCGCGCGGCGGGTGCCCCGGTAGTCGCCTGGGCGACCTACCGGAAAGCGAGCTTCAACGTGATTGCCGGATCCATCCGCTGGCGCGAGTCATCGCCCGGTGTCACGCGCGGCCATTGTGCCGATTGCGGCACCTCCATCAGCTACGAAAACCAGACACGCCCGGGCGAGATCGATATCGCGGTAAACGTACTGGACGATCCCGACGGCCCTGAAATGCGCGCCCACATCTGGACGGAAGACAAGCCGGCATGGATGAAAATCGGCGACAAGCTGCCCGTCTACAAGAAGAACATCGGTTGAATCGTTCGCTGGCTTAGCGTTTCATCGCCTCAAAAAACTGGGCGTTGGTCTTGGTGTCCTGCAGTTTGCTCAGCAGGAATTCGATCGCCGCCAGCTCATCCATCGGATGCAGCACTTTTCTCAGCACCCACATCTTTTGCAGCTCGTCAGGTGCCGTCAGCAGCTCTTCCTTGCGCGTACCCGAACGATTGATGTTGATTGCCGGGAACACGCGCTTCTCGGAAATACGGCGATCCAGGTGGATTTCCATATTACCGGTGCCCTTGAACTCTTCGTAAATTACCTCGTCCATTTTGGAACCCGTATCGACCAGTGCGGTCGCGAGTATCGTCAGGCTGCCGCCCTCCTCGATATTGCGTGCGGCACCGAAGAAGCGCTTCGGACGATGCAGCGCGTTCGCGTCAACACCACCAGTCAGGACCTTGCCTGAGGACGGCACAACGGTGTTGTACGCGCGTGCCAAACGGGTAATGGAATCAAGAAGAATGACGACATCGCGCTTGTGTTCGACCAGGCGTTTCGCCTTCTCGATGACCATGTCCGCAACCTGAACGTGACGGCTCGCAGGTTCGTCGAAGGTCGACGAAACGACTTCGCCACGAACGGTTCGCGTCATTTCCGTGACTTCTTCCGGTCGCTCATCGATGAGCAACACCATGAGATCGACTTCCGGGTTGTTGGCCACGATCGCGGAGGCGATGTTTTGCAGCAGCATTGTTTTACCGGCTTTCGGCGGAGAAACGATCAGACCGCGCTGGCCT
>JAOUNH010000131.1 GCA_029881055.1 Gammaproteobacteria bacterium | reverse complement strand
CAAAATATGGACAAGGCAAGGAAGATTCTGAATCGGGTCATGGGAACTCCTGTCGGTCGCCATTATGGTCGAAAAATCCCACGGGTCCCTAGACTGGCGTCACATTCCGCCCGATTCGGTGCCTTTTAAAGAGCGTCCAGCCTCGCTTCCAGAGCCTGGATTTTCCTCTCCTGCTGCTGCACCACGCGCGTCAGAACGGCAACGATATCCATCGGACTGAGCGCATCGCGATCTTTGACGGCCACCAGCTCCGGAACATCTTCAGCGATGAAGCCAAGGTAGTCCTCCTGTGGCTCATCGCGGTAATTGAAAACGACAGGTTGCAGCGCCATCAGGGCTTCTGTGGCCGCATCAAGACGCAACTCGGCGATGTTTTCTTTCTTGTCCCTCGAACTGCTGTTGGTCCAGACGCCCCCCGCCGTAACGTGCGCACCACTCGCCATCTCCAGTGGATGCCGGGGACGCGCAACCGCAAATCCAACATTTCCGTCCCGGTCTATGGTGATTCTGTCCTGTGATCCGGCACCGATAGTCAGCGTGCTGGCACGATTGTGCATGATATAGCCCGTGTCGCCACTGGACTGCGTAATCATCAAACCGGCAACGCTGCTGTTCTGTTCGTGGATCTGGATGCTGCCGTTCACCTCAAGCCGTTGCTTTGGCTCCGTGGTCCCGATGCCGACCTGGTTGCCATTATCAAAGATCTGCGAAGATTCGCCTTCGTTCTCGTTGCGAAACTTGACCAGGAAATCCTTGCTGCCCTTGAGATTCGGCTGCGTCGAGGTCTCGGCTGCTGTGGCTTCCTCGACCGCTTCGGCCACCACCGGTACTTCCGCTTCCTCAGCCGCTGGCGCAACGACCGGCTCAACGACGTCCTCGACAATGGCTTCTGCGGCAACGGTCTCTTCGGTTGCCACGGCTTCGACGACCGCCTCTTCAACGACCGCCTCCCCTGCAACTTCTTCGATTGCTTCTTCGACGACCTCCGCAATTTCCTCAGCAGTGACTTCTTCCGCCGACGTCGTGGCCTCAACGCTGACGGCCAGCTCCGCATCGGTGAGGACACGTGTCCAGTCCGCACTGATAAATCCGGTCGCTCCGCCGACCAGTTTGACTTCGTGCCAGCCTTCAATCGAATTGACGAGCTCGGCAGAAGAACCTTGCTCCAGTTTGCCCACGATTTCAGACGTCGCATCGGGCGACAGACGAATATTGACGCTTTCCTCGACGGCGTCGATCGGCACCACCGAGTCCGCCATGCAGACAACCGGGAACAGCACCAGCAACAGCCCTATTCGCTTAATCATTTTCGTCTCCTTCAGTTTGATGCGGCAGCGGCAAGCGCAGTGAACGCAGCGTCCAGCAGGCGCCAGTCTGCCGGGTTGCTCGCGTCGTCACGCGCGCTATGCAAAGCAATAATGACCTTGTCGGCCGGGTAGATCTGTATCCGTTGTCCGAATATGCCGCTGGCGGCAAATACGCCGCCCCCACGCAGCCACCACAGGTAGCCATAACCTTCGTATCCCTTGGACGGCGTCGTTGATTCCTGCATCCAGTCGTCGGGCAGGACCGCTGTGCCGTCCGGGAGCACGCCGTTGTTCAATGCGAACAGGCCAATCCGCGCATAGTCACGCAACGTGGCATTAATACAGCAACCACCAAATTCGCCACCGCCCGGCTCCGTCAGTGCCCAATAGGCATCGTGCTCCATGCCGAAAGGCTTCCAGATTTTCTCGGACAGGTAAGTCGAAAGATTATTGCCGACGGCCGATCGCACGACATTGCCGACGAGGTTGGTTTCGGCTGTGTTATAGCCGAATATCTCACCGGGCTCAGAATCGCGGGGCTTGGCACGCAGGTAATCGTAAATCGCCAGCGTTTCCCACGGCGTGACATTGATGTCCGCTTCCGGATCGGCGTAGTCCTCATTCCATTCCACGCCGGATGACATCTGCAGAACGTTGCGAATGCTGGACTGATCGTATGGCGTGCCTTTGAGGCGCGGCACGTAGTCGGTGATCATCTCGTCGACATTGTCGATATAGCCGTCCCGGATCGCCGCACCGACCAACATCGACGTGACGGACTTGGCAACGGAGTACGACAGCCAGCGTGAGTTTTCTGTATTGCCGAGCTCGTAGCGCTCGTAAACGATTGCACCGTCTTTGATGACGATGATGCCTGCGATTTTTTGCGTTTCAATGTACTGATTGATCGTCCAGCCGGCATCCTCGTACGTGAATTGCACTTCACCGAGGTCTGTTTCGTTTCTCGGCAGGGGATACGGATTACCGCCAGCCGCAATCAGCCGTGTCGGACCGATCTTTTCCATGTTCCGAAAACCGGCGACCTTTTGCTCGTAGGTCCAGAACAGTTGGTCGTCGACGTGGCCGAAGTTTGCGGCGTCCGAATCGGCGCTCGTGGCACTGCCGGACTCGACCGACACCTCGGGCGAACAGGATGTGAGTAGCAGCAGTACTGCTGTCGCGAAACCGGGTTTTCTCATTGGCCGATGGTAACACCGAGCCTCTTGCACGGTCGCCTGACGCTATTTAGCGACACCCGCCTGCGCCAATGTTTTTTCGATACTGGCAATGGTAATCGGATGATAGGTACTACGAGCGTTAGCGAATATCGATTCCGCGAGCGCCTTGTCATGTCCATTGGCCGCCAGCGCGCTGTAGACAGGGCCGATCAGCCGCATTCTTCCGTAGCGATTCACGTATGCCGCCATTTGCTCGTATGCGGGCTCGTAGCGGCGTTTCGCAACCTGGATGAACCAGGCCCGGGCGATCTCCGCATTGCGAGTGCCGCTCAGATCAAGGCCACCGTCCAGCCTCGCAAGTGCTTCCTGTGACAGATCGTCAGGCAGGCTGTTGATGAAATGAATCAGCGCTTGCGGGCTCCAGTCCTCGAGCGGCAGGTCATCGAGCGTTGCTTCACCGACAGACCAGGCACCGGCGAGCGCCGCGGCGTGAGTCAGCGTCGATGAGGATGGAATCAGCGCACCTTCAGGCAAACCCGCCTGATACATCCAGGCTTCGACATCGGCGCGTGAAATGATGCCCGGATTTGGGCCCAGGAGATTTGCATCGAGATAGTCGACAAACGCTTCCGTTGTGATCGTTTGAAAAGAAAAATCCCTGAAGTAGGTGAACAGGAAAGGATCAAATCGATCTCGTCCGAATCCATTTTCCAGGTACTCGAGAAACATCTGTCCTTTCAGGTAAGAAATTGTGCCCTGGCCGCTTTCGCTGTCGCGGGTATCAATGCGCGGTGCCAGCCCCTGTCTCTCGGCCGGTATGACCGCAAAGTTCTGCAGCAATTCTTCATAATTCAAGACGCGTTCTTCATCCACGCGATCCTTGTCGTAAAGGATCTCCATGAGACGCGACTCGAGGTAACTCGTAACCCCTTCGTTTAACCAGCCATCGCGCCATGTTGCGTTGGTCACGAGATTGCCCGACCACGAATGCGCGAGCTCGTGAGCCACGACGGCAACGAGACTGCGGTCCCCCGCCAGCAAGCTCGGCGTCAGGAACGATAGCCGCGGATTCTCCATCCCGCCGTAAGGAAAACTGGGCGGCAGGATCAACAGGTCATAGCGCCCCCACTGATAAGGACCGAACTTAATCTCCGCGATCTCCAGCATGTCCTGCGTATCCGCAAACTCGTAAACAGACGCATCGAGCATCTCGGGTTCAGCGTACACGCCGGTGTCCTCGCCAAGTGGAGCGAAATACAGGTTACCGACCGCAATCGCGATCAGGTAAGACGGGATCGGCTGCGGCATCTCGAAATGATACTCACCGTTTCGTGGCGTCAGTGGATCGTTGTTTGCGCTCATGACGGCGAGCAATTCGGGCGGCGTGCGAATCGTCGCCTCGTAGGTCACGCGGACAGAAGGCGTATCCTGGAGCGGTATGAAGCTCCGCGCATGGATGGCCTGCGCCTGGGAGAACATCATCGGATGTTTACCGCCGGCCGTCAGTTCGGCCGGCAGCCACTGCAGAGCCGACGCGTTCGCGCTTGTTGTATAGGCTATTTGCACGAGCATTGAGGTATTTGATTCGAGGTCCGATGGAAGCGTAATGATCAGCGGAGCTCCCTTTATTTCGTGCCGCTCACCGACCCTGTAGGTCGCGGGCTTGACAGACCCATCAGCGCCGACAACCCCGACGCTATGAATACTGAGATCCCGGGTATCCAGCACGATCTCCCGTGCATCGGGGTCCATCTTCTGCAGGGTCAGCACGACGCTGCCAGCCAACGTCGTCGTTTTAAAATCGACATCGAGGTCCAGCGCAATTTGTCGCGTGACGAACTGGTCAGTATTTGCAAAGGTAAGGTAGTCGTGCGCTGGGTCGTAGTCTATTTCCTGACTGCATGCCGCAAGAAAAATAAGAACCATCGCTAACTTACTAATTTTCATTATATTTTTGCCAAAGCGTCCAGATCGGCGCCCATATTACCGAATTCGGCTTACACTCGCTCCCGTCGTGAACTTCAAGTACAACGGCCGCATCTGTTCTTCGGTAAGCGCGTATATGTATGCTTACCGTTATCGGTATAAATATTCCCCAAGCTACGGAAGTCACACCATGTCTCAAGAAACTGCTCGTCCCATCAATCCTGTGCCGGAAGAATTCACCGGTGATTCGGGTACGCGCTCGTTCAAACGCCTGTTTCATGCAACACGGCCCAAATTTTTTCCGGCTTCAGTGTTGCCCGTTCTCGCAGGTACCGCATGGGGTGCATACGTTGCCGGCGCATTCGATGCTTACGTTTTTGTTCTCGCGCTGCTCGCGACAGTCTGTGTGCACGCCGCTAGCAATGTATTGAACGATGTCGGCGACGAGACGATTGGCACCGATCGGGTCAACGTGAAACGAATTTACCCCTACACGGGCGGTTCGCGCTTCATCCAGATGGGCATCCTTAGCCAGTCGGTCATGGCGCGCCTTGGCGTCGGGTTGCTCGGCATCGCGATGCTGCTGGGCGTAGCGCTTTTTGTCGAAAAAGGGTTGGCCGTACTGTTATTCGGTCTCGCTGGAATCGCGCTCGGTGTCCTCTACTCTCTCGGTCCCGTGAAACTCAGTTCCCTCGGCATCGGCGAGATCGCTGTCGCTGTCGCTTTCGGTGTCTTGCCGGTCTCGGGCGCCGCCTGGCTGCAAGGTGCATCGATCGACACAGCACTGATCCTGTTCTCGCTGCCGGTCAGCGCCTGGGTCTTCGCCATACTTTTCATCAATGAAGTCCCGGATATGGAAGCGGATGGATCGACCGGCAAGAACACGCTGCCAGTCCGATTGGGATTGTCCGGCGCCGCCAATCTCTACCTGGTCCTGCACGTTGCCGCGGTGCTCGTCGTCATTTACCTGACAACGCAACAACTGCTGCCAGTAATCGCGCCACTGGTGCCGCTCGCTTTGTTGCTGCTGGCCTGGCGTGCCGCGCGCGCGATACGCGGCGGTATCGAAGATCGCACTGCCATGACGCAGGCAATCGAAGGGACGTTGGGCATTCATACGATCGGATGTCTTTGGCTAACTGGCTGCGTGGTCTATAGCATTGTTTTTTAGAATAAAAAAAGGGCTGGATATTCCGATCTCGGGATCTCCGCAGCAGGAGATTTCGGCCGGCGCAACGGTCACTTCGGTCGCGCTGATCGGACCGGACACGATCGACCTGAAGCCCCGCATGCTGGTCGAAACGGGCGATACCGTGAAGCTCGGCCAGCCACTTTTTACTGACAAAGATAACCCGGGTGTGCAATTCACATCGCCAGGCAGTGGCACCATAACCGCCATCAATCGCGGCGAGCGTCGGGTCCTGCAGTCGGTGGTCGTGGCTCTCCAGGGTGACGATGAGGAACGGTTTACGAGCTACACCTCGAAAGACTGGTCCAGCATCAGCCGTGAGGACGCCTGCCAGAACCTGCTGGCGTCGGGACTGTGGACAGCATTTCGTACGCGACCGTATAACAAGATTCCCAAACCGGACAGTGTCCCTGCGGCCATTTTCGTGACAGCGATTGATACCAATCCACTCGCTGCGAATCCCGATGTGGTTGTAAACCGCAGCCGCGATGCATTCTTGCGCGGACTCGAGGTCGTCGCAAAACTGACCGCAGGCACCGTGCACGTTTGCACCGCGCCCGACAGCAAGATTCCCTGCCCTGACGGCGATAACTATGCAGCCAGCCAGTTCGCCGGCCCACACCCGGCCGGACTCGCGGGAACGCATATTCATTTCCTGAATCCGGTCAGTGAAGACCGGGTCGTCTGGCAAATCGGCTACCAGGATGTGATCGCCGTTGGCCACTTGTTTGCCACGGGCCGCTTGCCGGTCGAACGCATCGTCGCACTGAGCGGACCTTCGGTCTTGCGGCCGCGTCTTGTCACCACCCGGCTCGGTGCCAACGTGACCGAACTCGTCAAGGGAGAAATCACGGGTTCGGCCATTCGCGTCATTTCCGGGTCCGTGCTCAATGGCCGTCGCGCATCCGGATGGGCTGCCTGGCTCGGCCGCTACGACAACCAGATCACGGTGCTGACTGAAGGCAGCCCGCGCGAGTTTCTGTCCTTCATGCGGCCGGGCATCGGCAGGTATTCGGCGACCCGGTCTTTCGTCGGCAAGCTGTTTGGATCGGGCGAATACGCCCTGACAACCTCGCAGAATGGCAGCCCTCGCGCCATGGTCTCAATCGGCAGTTTCGAGCAGGTCATGCCACTCGACATACTGCCCACGCCGCTGCTCAAGGCATTGCTCGTTCGCGACACGGACACCGCGCGTGGCCTCGGCTGCCTCGAACTCGCGGAAGAGGACCTCGCCTTGTGCTCCTTCGTTTGCAACGGCAAATACGAGTACGGTCCGCACCTTCGCAAGACACTTAGAGAGATCGAGGTTAACGGCTGATGAAGCGATTGCGTTCCTTCCTCGACCGCATGGAACCGCTGTTTGTGCAGGGCGGGCGTTTCGAGAAATTTCATGCGCTGTTCGAAATGGTCGACACATTGTTTTACTCGCCGCCCGACCTGGCACGCGGCTCGCCGCACGTTCGCGACGCCATCGACCTGAAGCGCGTCATGATCATCGTCGTCTTTGCCGTGACGCCCTGCGCACTGGTCGGCATGTGGAATGCAGGCTTCCAGACCAACACAGCACTGGTCGCGATGGGCCAGAGCGGTATCGATGGTTGGCGCGGTGCGATACTGCCGCTGCTCGGTGCGGGCTATGATCCGCAGAGTTTCTATGACTGCTTCGTACTGGGTCTCCTGTACCTGCTGCCGATCTATGCTGTGACGATGGCGGCCGGCGGACTCTGGGAAGTTCTGTTCGCAGGGGTTCGAAACCACGAAATCAACGAAGGCTTCTTTGTAACCTCGCTGCTGTACACGCTGATTCTTCCGGCCACGATTCCGCTGTGGCAGGTTGCCATCGGCATCAGTTTCGGCGTGATCATCGGCAAGGAAGTCTTCGGCGGCACGGGCAAGAATTTCCTGAACCCGGCGCTCGTCGGGCGCGCGTTCCTGTACTTCGCCTACCCGGCGCAAATTTCAGGCGACGCGGTCTGGACGGCCGTGGACGGGTTCAGCGGTGCGACGGCGCTCGGCATCAGCGCGACCGAGGGCATCAACGGTGTCATCGACAGCGGCCTGACGTGGACACAGGCCTTCCTCGGACAAATGCAGGGATCACTGGGCGAAACCTCTGCGCTTGCGTGCCTGCTCGGCGCGGCATTCCTGATCTATACGCGTATCGC
>JAOUNH010000130.1 GCA_029881055.1 Gammaproteobacteria bacterium | reverse complement strand
TCAGGTACAGACCGGTAGATTCCAGGGGCTCTATGAATCCTGCGGAGAGGCCGATGGCAATGCAGTTTCTGACCCAGGACTTGGCCCGATGGCCTACCTTGAAGGGTACCCGTCGCGCTGGAAAGCTATCGGCAAGAGGGCCGATAAAAGCGCGCAGCTCTTTTTCAGCGTCGTCATCACTGATGTAATCGCTACTGTGCACGTAACCCCACGCACGGCGGGTCTGCAGTGGAATTTCCCAAATCCAACCCGACGATACCGCGGTTGCCAGCGTATTCGGCCGAACATAACCCGGGTAATTGTGCTCGTACGGCACCTGGATAGTCAGGGCACGGTCGCACAGCAGCCACTGTGAGCAATCCACCCAGGGCACGCCCAGCTTCTTTTCGATCAGCAGTCCGGCGAAACCCGTGCAATCGATAAACAGGTCCGCCTCAATGCGCAACCCCTGCTTGGTGTGCACGGCCCTGATGTCGCCATTTTCAGCCATCTCGATATCAGTGACGTGATCGAGGTAATGATGCACGCCGCGCGCAGTTGCGATTTCGCAAAGATAGTCCGCGAACTTTAGAGCGTTCATGTGAAATGCATAAGTAAAGCGGGCACCGATGTCTTGCTGGCCGAGCGTTTTAGGAGCCAGGCACGCATCGCATACCACAGGCTGCGCCGAAACGGTTTCTGAAAACGGGATCGACCGATCGCTCATCAACCAATCGAGCGCCGACGTATCGACGGGCTCTGGTCGATACCGACCAAATGCGTGGTAATAAGAGTCACCCTGGCCGTCCAGCCAGTTGACGTATTTGATTGCCTGTTTGTAGGTGCCGTCGACGCGCTTCAGAAATTCGATTTCGTCAATGCCGATCGCCGAGAGGATGTGATTGATACTCGGAATGGTCGCCTCACCAACACCGATCCGCGGTACATCGGGGGACTCAATTAAACTGATGTCTACAGGGTCTCGCCCATCGGCGTTCAAGATTGCATCCAGATAGGCGGCTGTCATCCATCCGGAGGAGCCACCACCTACGATCAGAACCCGTCTTGGCAACATTCAGGTCTTCATCCGCGCTGAACTCGTGTAATCAGGCATCCCGCAAAACTGCTGCAGCCAAACCTCGTGCGGCGGCAACTTTTTTTCCGCCAGTCTCAAGCGCTCAAAAACATGCTGTGCGACGACTGCGTCCGGACGCCCTGTTCCGTACCACTCGTCGCATTCACTTTTGAGGAAATCCATGCCGTAGAGGATGCATTCATAGTCCTGGTAATTCCACAGGCCAGCCGTGTCAACCGGACTCCGGTAGTCACCGGGAATATCCTGCGACGGCAGCCGTTCATCAGGTTGACCCGGAAAACACTGGTCTTCGAAGTCTGACGGCGTTGGTTGTTTGAGACGCCAGAAGTTGAGCTTGGCCTGCAACCTGTCGTTAATGTGCTCGGGCCGCTGCACTGCACGCCAGAATTCCGTATCGGTGCGGCGCGTCAGGCAATAGTGCAGGTTGTTGAAGTCCAGAAGCTCGTAAAATCGATTCACCATGATGCGGTTGTACCGATACGCCAGGGGCGCGATTTCGTCCCCAAGTGGGAAGTGATCAGCCAGCGTCGCTGCCGCAAGATCAATCATGTAGAGGGTGGTAGGCTCCAAAGGCTCGATGATGCTGCTCGCATTACCAATTGCGATGCAATTGCGTACCCAGGCATTCTGCCGATGCCCGGTCTTGAACCGAACCAGGTTGCTGGCAAGCGTCCCGGCATGCGGCCCCTCGATGGCGCGTAGTTCCTGTTCCGCTTCGTCATCGCCGAGGAATTCACTGGAATACACATAGCGTAGCGTACGAGAGTCCTGCAACGGAATTTCGCCGATCCAGCCTGTCGACGCAGCGGTTACGGTGGTGCAGGGGTGCACGCGGCCCGGAAAGTATTGCTCGTAGGGGACGGTGATAGACAGCGCCCGGTCACAGATGAGCGATTGCGTGCAATCCACCCAGGCGACGCCCAGCTTCTCGTCACTCAGCAATGCCCGGGAACCGGTGCAGTCGATGAACAGGTGCGCCTCAATACGCCGGCCACCGTCCGTCTTCACGGCGGCAATGTCGCCGGACTCTGCCATTACGATATCGACCATGTGATCAGCGTGATGCACAACGCCAGCCGCTGTCGACAATTCACGTAAATAGCTTGCGAAGCGTGATACGTCCAGGTGGAATGCGTAGCAGAGTGGCGGACCGAAATCCCAGCGGCTTAACATGAGTGGCGCCAGGTTCAACTCGCATAACTGAGGTTGTGCGGATACGGTCTCGGCGAACGCAACAGAGCGATTACTTTTCAACCACTGCTCTGCAGACCTGTCTGCCGAGCCCGGGCGCTGTCCACTGAACGTGTGATAGAAATACTCGCCCGAATTGCTTAGCCAGTTGACGAATTTGCTCGACTGTCGGAACGTGGCGCCAACGCGACGCATGAAGTCCAGCTGATTGACGCCCAGTGTTGCAAGGAATCGAATGATGTCAGGAGTGCTGGCCTCGCCAGAAACAGTACCGGGAGCTTCGGACGACTCTATCAGGCTGATGTCGGCGAAATGTCGGCCGTCCCTGTTCAGCACGGCATTAAGATATGCCGCCGTCATCCAGCCGGCTACACCACCACCTACAATCAATATTTTTCGAGTCACCATATAAGCACTAGCCTATCACGTACGGATTTTCCGGCGCCTCCCAAAAAGTCGCCAATACCTTGGCGGATCAGTCTTATACTAAGCTCGAAAGGCCGACCCGTATTATTGCTACAGGAGTTATTTTATGCCGAGGATTGTTGTGAAAGAAGACAACCTCGACGAACTGAACGAAAACTTCGTCCAGAATCGTTTGCTTGAGCCGATTTTTTTGAACAGTGTGCCGAAATGCGGCACGCACCTGGTTCGCAATGTGATGCGCATGTTTGTGCCGGTCGACCAGCAATACCATCCGGCGTTTATTCAACATGCGGTTTTGCGAAAACACCAGGTCGCGTTTTCACAAATGATGCCGCACCTAAGCTGGGGCCACTTACTTTTCTCGGACGACGCCTCGGTACTACTTCGTCATACTCATCACATTGTGCAGATCAGGGACCCTTACGACTGGGTTCTGGCGAGGGCACGATTTTTCTTGTCGGATACGTTTCAAGGTTCATTGTAGCACTTGAAAGGCGGCAACGCCTCGATTGACGAAGTCATTAACATGATGATTTTCGGTATTCATGGCAAAGCACCATCGCTCAACGAGATTTTCACGCATAACGCAGTTGCGTGGTTGTATACAAAAACAAGAATTCTACGGTTCGAGGAGCTGCTTCGGAATGTCAGAAACCTGGACAGCGACGAGGCCGAAACATTCTTTGCACAGTTATTGGCGGATTGCGGTATCAACAAGTTGCCGGACGATTGGCGCGAGCGTGTCCGTGTGGGTTCCGACCGCAATCAAAGCGGTACCGCCCGCGAGAATCTCGTCGGTGGCGGTAATTTGGACGTGCCGGACGAATTGAGCGATGCGCAAAAGGATCTGGTCAACTACGCAGCGCCGGGACTGAGGCGAATTCTCGGCTACGAATGATTATCACGGATCGCTTTGTTTTCATTCACCTGCACAAGACGGGCGGGCAGTCTCTTAATGACGCGATTACGCGGTGCGTGCCAAATCATGAGGTAGTTGGATATCACCTTCCACGCAGCGAAGTGCCGCCCGGGTCGCGCGAGCTACCCATCGTCGGCGTTGTTCGAAACCCATGGGACTGGTACGTCTCCTGGTACGCCTTCAACAAGAAACCGCAAATCAGGAATCCGCTTTTCAACATCGTCTCTGACGGCGGCGACGCCAGTTTCAAAGCGACGGTCACGAACCTGATCAATCTCGGCGACGAGCACAGCGAGCAGCGACGAAATAAGCTGATTTCTTTGCTGCCGGAGTCACTGGACGGCAATCGCGGTGTTGGTCTGACCAAGGCCAGCGTTCATGAGTTAGCGACCAGTAGCGACGGCTATTACTCCTGGCTATTTGGGAGAATGCTTGGGCGTGAGGTGGATGATCAGACCTTGATCGGTCGCTTCGAGAACCTGCAAGAGGATTTTCTCGCCATTATGCGACAGCTCAATGTTGGTGAAGCAGCGGCCTTGCAAGAGACGCTGCAGCAACGGCAACGCAAGAACGTCTCGAGGCACAGTCATTACTCACATTACTACGATGATGAACTTCGTGATTTGGTAGGAAGACAGGACGGGAGTCTGATTGAAAGGTTCGATTACCATTTTGCGAACGTCAAACCCTCCGGTGTGTCATACGAGTTTCCCGCTGACACGTATACGAACGCGCAACACAGCTTTCGAAAGCTGCTGGGCAGAGAAGACAATTTCCTGCAGTTACACAGTGATTTCGACGTCACCGCTATCAGGGAGAAGGTCGAGCAGATACCCGCCGAAGAATGGCTGAAATCAGAACGAGAGCGGCTATTCGCCGTGCACAAAGACACGCAGTCATTGAAATTGGTGCATTTCGAGGACTTCAAGTTCCAGAAACCAGAATATCAAGCGCTCTATTCCGAATTACAGGATGAGGTACGGCCGGTCGTTGATTACATTGCCGACTACTATCGAAACAACGGATTCATCGTGCGAATGATTCTGGCCAAGCTGCTCGCGGGCGGCAACATACCAAAGCATACAGATGCTGGTTTCTCTCTCCTGAATTGCCACCGGATACACGTGCCGATTATCACTAACGACAATGTTGTGTTTTCCGTAGGAGGTGAAGAGATCAACATGCAAACGGGTGATTTCTGGGAGATCAACAACGCAACAGTACATGGCGTGGAAAACCACAGCGGGGAAGATCGCATCCATCTAATCGTGGACTGGATGCCCAACTATGAGCACAAGACAGAGGAAGAAGTGCTAATGCCGGACCAGCTCGAGGGCGCCGACAGAATCGCAGCCACCGAGGAAATGCTCACTACGATGATCCAGCGAGCCTATCAACTCGGTCGTTCCGGCGACGTTGTTAAAGCTGAGTCTTTATACCGACAGGTGCTTAATTTCGATGAAAATCATGTGGTTGCGAATAACCTGCTGGGGTTGTTGTGTATTCAGACGCAGCGGTCGGGCGAAGCTGTTGCCCTGATCGAAAAGGCCCTGACCGTCTCGCCGAAAGACGCGCAAGCTCACGCCAATCTTGGCATTGCCTATCGAAACCTCAACCAGTTGGACGCCGCCGCCAGGCATTTTCAGGCCTCATTGAAACTGGCGCCCGGCAATGCCGTGCCCTGTAATAATCTCGGCGGCGTGTATATGGCACTTGGCCATTTCCACGAGGCTGCTACGTGTTTCAAACAGGCGCTGGCCATCCAGCCCGGTCTGGCCGACGTGCATTTCAACCTTGGCAATGCACTGATCCAATTGCAGCAATACGACGAAGCTATTCAAAACTTGCAGCATTGTCTTCGGCTCAGGCCTGGTTTTGCAGAGGCCCAGGCCAGACTTGCTGAGGCACAACAGAGAGTCGTGGGTAGTTAGAGTGCCGTTCCGCCGGCTACCGGAACTTAGCTATCCGCAACGTATAGCACTACGATGCGCACTAAATATCACGCACAGGGGATCATGATGATGGGGAAGATTCAGGCCGCGATGGCAGCGTTTACCCTCGTATGCGCAGTGGCCGGCCCGGCTGCTGCAGATAACGACACCAGCAAGCGCGTATTAACGACGGATGACTTGCTCGCAATCAAATCGTTGTCCGATCCAGAGTTCAGTCCGGACGGAGAGTGGGTCGCTTATAGCGTTGATAGTATCGATGTCGATGCCGATGAGACATCGACCCAGATTTTCATGGTGTCCAAAGATGGCCGCGAAGTCGTGCAACTTACTGCGGACGACTATTCGGCATCGACGCCGCGCTGGAGCCCCGACGGCCGTTATCTCGGCTTCCTGGCGGCCAAGGGCGACCCGGAGGAAGCGAAAACCCAGGTCTGGACGCTTGACCGTCGAGGCGGGGAAGCAAAACAATATTCGGCCGTCGATCAGGGCGTCAATGATTTTGCGTGGTCACCGGACAGCAAGAAAATGCTGCTCATGATCACTGACAAATCTGCGGCTCAAATTGCAGAGGACGCGGCAACGGAAGCCGGTGAGGAGGCAAAGCCCCTGCCTTTTGTAATTGATCGTTTGCAGTTCAAACAGGACGGAGTTCCCTACCTCGATCGAAGCCGTACTCATATTTACCTTGTCGACGAACGCGAAGCGGAACCGCTGCAACTTACCTTTGGCGATTTCGATGATTCGCAGCCGGCGTGGAGCCCGGACAGCAGCAATATTGCGTTTGTCAGCAACCGCACGGCAGAGCCCGACAGCAATGAAAATTCGGATATCTGGGTCGTGTCGGCGGCAGGCGATGCTAAAACTCGTGACGCAAGGAAAGTCACGAATAATGAGGGTAGCGACCATTCTCCCGCGTGGAGCCACGACGGCAAATTCATTACCTATGTGACAGTGACTGAGCCCGATTTGATCTGGTACGCGACCAATCATCTCGCGCTCGTCGCTGCATCAGGCGGCAAGCCGCGGATTTTGACCAACGACCTGGATCGCAATGTCGGTACGCCTGTGTTCGCACCGGATGATAAGTCCATTCTGTTCAGCCTCGAGGACAGCGCCGAGCAGCACTTGGCGCAATTTGATTTGTCGTCCGGCGAGGTCAATCGACCGATCGAGGGGAATCTTGCCCTGCAGGGCTTTTCGCAACACGAATCCGGAGATATCGCCGTACAGTTGAGTACGCCGCATTTGCCCCCTGAGTTGTTCTTGCTGACCGCAAATCAGCTCAGCCAGCTAACCCGGACGAATGAGGCGCTTTTGAGCGAGTTGCAGCTTGCGGACGTGAAGAACGTGCAGTTTGCGAGCAAAGACGGCACAGAGATCGAGGGGTTCATCTTTACGCCACCCGACTATCGAGCCGGTCGGCGCTACCCGACGATACTCAGGATTCACGGCGGGCCGGTGTCGCAGTACGATTTTTCCTTCAATGCCGACGCACAATTACTGGCTGCAAATGGATACGTCGTCGTGACAAGCAACCCGCGTGGATCGAGTGGCTATGGCCAGGCGTTCTCAGCCGCGTTGTTTGCGAATTGGGGCGTACCCGATTTTGAAGATGTCATGGCTGCAGTTGATTACGCTATCGCGGAAGGCTATTCGGATCCTGACAGGCTTGGCGTGGGTGGCTGGTCTTATGGCGGAATACTGACCAACTATGTCATAACAAAATCGGATCGATTTGAGGGCGCGATCTCGGGCGCCAGCGAAGTGAATTACATCGCCAACTACGGTCACGATCACTACCAGGTTGCATGGGAAAAGGAACTTGGACTTCCCTGGGAAAACAAGGAGCTCTGGGAGAAGATCTCACCGTGGGAGAACGTCGACAAGATCGTTACGCCGACACTCGTAATGGGTGGCAAAGAAGACTGGAACGTGCCGATTCAAAATTCGGAGCAACTGTACCAAGCCTTAAAGCGACGCGGGGTGGACACACAACTGGTTGTCTATCCGGATGAGGCACACGGAATTTCTCGACCGAGTTTTCAAAAGGATCGCTGGGAGCGTTATCTTGCCTGGTACAACGACTACGTACGCGGACAATAAAGCCACGGACTTTACTGGATAGGCCGTATTACCGGGATTCGCCAACCATGTAATCGACCGCGGCCTCGATCTCGGCGTCGGAAAGATCCAGGCGACCGCCTTTTTCAGG
>JAOUNH010000011.1 GCA_029881055.1 Gammaproteobacteria bacterium | reverse complement strand
GTTCCCGCAATTCCTCAAGTCGTTTGCGGGCCTGCCGTTTCCTTGCGGCTTCCTCGGCATCCGTCAATTCGATCCTGGCGAACAAAGCATCAACGCTCGCTTCGACAATTGTGTCGGCGAAACCGTCGTCGTCAACCAGAAGCAAGCCGTCGTCGCCGTCGTCGCTGTCGTCACCATCGTCGTCGACTTCGTCGTCCGATACATCCTCCGACAGTTCCTCGTCCTCCAGATTATCGTCGGTATTCTTACCCGTCATTCTGTACCTCGTCCAGAAAATCTGCTTGGCAATAAGCTGAACAAAAAGCTTAGCGAATAAGGTTATTTATCTCAAAGATAGGAAGCAAGATTGCAAGAACGATAGTTAACACGACGCCACCCATCAGCACAATCACCAAGGGCTGCAATATACCAAGTAATGTAGCGATAAGGCCATTGACTTCCCGTTCCTGTCCATTGGCCGCGCGGTCCAGCATTTCTTCCAGTCTTCCACCGGCCTCACCGCTGGAAATCAGGTGGATCATCATCGGCGGAAACAGCTTGCTGGTGGCCAGTGATCTGCTGATGGATCCGCCTTCACGGACACGAATTGTCGCCTCCGTAACAGCATCTCGCATCGGCAGATTCTCGATAACTTCTGCAGAGATCTTGAAAGCCTCAAGTATTGGTACGCCACTGCCAGCGAGAATGCTCAGCGTGCGAGTAAACCGCGCTGTGTTGATGCCTCTTACCAAGCGTCCGGTAATCGGCATGCGCAGCAGGAATCGATGGTAGCTTCGACGCGGGCCCTCCTGCTGCAATATCCACCAGCTCCCGTAAGCCACTGCCGCCAATCCGATAATAATTGCCGGCCAAAAATCACGCAGAAAGTCGCTGGTCGCGATCAGGCCCCGCGTGAGTCCGGGCAATTCAGCTTGCGTACTTTGAAAAACGCCGACGATTTTTGGCACAACGGTCGCCAGCATGAAACTGATGATACCGATCGCCATGACGATCAGTGCGACGGGATAAACCATGGCATTGGTAATGTGCTGCCGAAGCTCCTGGCGCGACTCCGTGTAGTCAGCAAGTCGCTCGAGAACGACGTCCAGATGGCCGGATTGTTCGCCAGCGGCCACGGTTGCCCGGTAGAGCTCGGGAAAGGCCTGCGGAAAATCGCTGAGTCCGTCGGCCAGCGTGTAGCCTTCCATGACTTTTGCGCGGACGCCGAGCAGGATACTTTGGGTCCGGGGACTGTCATTTTGTTGCGATACCGCGAGTAGGGTTTCCTCCAGCGGCATGCCGGATTGGGACAGGGAAGCCAACTGTCGTGTTATCAGTGCGAGTTCCGCTGCAGACATGCCCTTGCGCAAGGAAAAAGTTGACTGCCGGCGAGCTTCTTTTTGCGCAACTTCGGTGATGCTGACAGGCAGCAGGCCGCGGTCGCGGAGTACCTGTCGTACGTGTCGTGGCGTATCACCCTCAAGCAGGCCCTTGGCCTGCTTGCCGGACTTGTCCATTGCAACGTATTCGAACGCGCCCAAGGCCCTGGCCTAGTCTTCGCGAGTGACGCGCAATACTTCGTCAACCGTCGTGTGGCCCAACAAAACCTGGCGGCGCCCGTCGGCCCGAATACTTGGGCTGCTGTTTCGCGCGTAGCGTTCGAACTCATGTTCGCTGACGCCTTCGTGAATCATTTCCCGCATTCGGTCGTCGAGCGTGATGAGCTCGTAAATTCCGGTGCGACCAACGAAGCCCCGGTTACCACCGGTACCAGGTTTGTAAAGTGTCGGCGCATGTGACGGGTCGACGCCCAGGACTTCGCATTCGTAGTCGGATGCGGTGTACGGGATTTTCGATTCATCATCCAGAACCCGAACCAGGCGTTGTGCAAGTACGCCGATGAGGCTGGAGGACAGCAAATAAGGCGCAACACCCATATCTCGTAATCGAGTGATGGCGCCACTGGCCGTATTGGTGTGCAAAGTGGACAACACGAGATGCCCGGTCAAACTGGCCTGGACGGCAATCTCCGCCGTTTCAAGATCGCGAATTTCACCGACCATGACGACGTCAGGGTCCTGGCGAAGAATTGCGCGCAAGCCGCGCGCGAATGTCATTTCAACTTTCGTGTTGACCTGGGTTTGTCCAATGCCGTCGATCAGGTACTCGATAGGGTCTTCGACAGTCATGATGTTTCGACTGTTGTCGTTGATGCGCTCGAGTGCCGCATACAGAGTCGTGGTCTTGCCGGAGCCTGTCGGACCCGTAACGAGAATGATACCGTGCGGCTTGTGGATGAGACGGTCCATCGACTTCGTCGCGACTTCATCCATACCGAGCGTTTCAAGGTTCAAGCGTCCCGCCTGCTTGTCGAGCAAACGAAGCACGACTCTCTCTCCGTGGCCGGAGGGAATGGTCGATACGCGGACGTCGACAGCGCGGCCGGCGACTTTCAGGGAAATTCGACCGTCCTGCGGCAGGCGCTTCTCGGCGATGTCGAGTCGCGACATGACTTTGATTCTGGACACAACCAACGGCGCGAGCGCGCGCCGGGTCTGCAATATTTCCCGTAACACTCCGTCAATTCGGAATCTCACACCCAGCCGGTTTTCGTAAGTCTCTACATGTACGTCTGACGCATTTGTCTTAACCGCTTCGGTCAGCACGGCATTGATGAAGCGAATGATGGGAGCGTCGTCATTGCTGTCCAGCAGGTCCGAAGGTTCAAGTTGTTGCGCGACCTGGGTGAGATCAAAATCTTCATCGAGCCCATCAACCATTTGTGCCGCGTTGGTCGAGTCCTGCTCATAGGATTCCCGCAGCAACGCATCGAAAACTTCGGTGGAGACACGCGACAGTGTTAACGGTACTCCGGCGAACCGCCGGGCTTCAACCAGGCTGAGCGGCGACGCACCGCTTCGATAAACAGCCTCTCCCTGATTATCAACGATATCCCGGATCAGAACGCCATGACGTTTCGCGAACGAAAAGGGCAGTGCCTTGCGCGGCGCTTTTTTCGTTTCGTCTTCAGCCGCCAGGACTATTTCGCTATTCGTTTCCATCGTCCTGGCTTTCTGTCTTTTGAGAATTGTTGATCTGTTCCTGACTCAGCGGCGGTATTGCCGGCCGTTGTTCGTTGCGCATCAACTGAATGGGCTCGGCGTCATTAGCGTCCTGGATATCGCGGATCATGTTGTATTTTGCATTTGTCTGGAATGCGGTGTCGGCGGAATCGCGCATGATTACTGCGCGAATAAAGATCATCAGGTTCACCTTCTTTTTCTCGGTCTTGTTCGAACGGAACAAAGCGCCTATCAAAGGCATATTCCCGAGTATCGGCACCGCCTGATCGCTCTCGAGCAGGACGTCCTCGATCAGCCCACCAAGAACCAGAATCTCGCCATCGTCGACGATGACTGTTGTTTCGACGGTGCGCTGATTAGTGATCAGGTCAACCGCGCCAGCCGCCGACTGCGCAATATTCGAAATCTCCTGCGAAATTTTCAGGACCATCGAGTTGCCGTCATTGATCTTCGGCGTAATCGACAGCTTTACGCCAACCTGTTCGCGATTAATGGTCTGGAACGGATTGACTACATTTCCGCCGCCGACGTTATTGCTGTATGACCCGGTGACGAACGGCACCTCCTGGCCGACATTGAGTGTCGCCTCTTCATTGTCAGTGGTCACAATCGACGGCGTGGAAATAATGTTCGTATTCGCATCGCCCTGCACGGCGTTCAGGATCGCGGCGAAACTGACGCCCGTGTCCGATATCCGGCCTACACCCATGGTAATGCCGTTGCCGATCAGGCTGCCGGTGGCCGCGCCGCCATCGACCGCTCCGGCCAGCTGCACGACACCCGGAAAGTCAGGGAAGTTCGTAACCGCAATGGGCTCGTTGCCGTCGGAACCACCCTTGATCGCCCAGGAAACGCCGAACTGATTGTTCTTGTCGGCAATGATTTCCACAATGATTGCCTCAACCAGAACCTGTGCACGGCGAATATCCAGCCTGTCCACAATCTGCATAAGTGAACGCATCATTTTTGGTGGTGCGTTCATGATGAGCGCATTGGTCTGCGTATCGGCCCAGACATTGACGCTGTCTGCCGATACCGGACCTCCAGCTTGCGCGGCCGCCTGGCCGGTGAAATGCGACTGGAGCTTGCCAGCCAGTTCCTCTGCGTCGGCGTATCGCAGATAACGAACCTGGGTGTCACCGCCATCCTCGAGTGGCGTATCCAGATGGGCGATCAGGGTACGAAGACGCAGGCGCTCACTCTTGTCGCCACCAATCAGCACACTGTTCGTGCGGGGATCGGCCACAAGGCTGGTCGTAACCGGAGCATCGTCGGCACGCTGGGTCTGCGTCAATGCCGTCATGATGCGAACGATTTCTGTTGCTGATGCGTTTTGCATGGCAATGACTTCGATGTCGTCGTCACTGGCCATATCGATGCGTCGAATAATGCTGACCATCCTCGCGAGGTTTGCAGCGCGATCCGAAATGATCAGCATATTCGAGCCGGTGTGAGCAACCATGTGTCCGTATTGAGGTATCAGCGGGCGCAGAATCGGTACGAGCTGGGCAGCGCCAACGTTGTGTACCTGGATGACCTGAGTTGCCATGTCGTCGGGACCGGCGGCGCCTTCAGTACCGAAAGGCATCGGGAACTGTCGCGCCGTGGCGTCCGGCAGTATCTTGATCAGATTGCCGCTTTCAACCGCGACAAATCCGTGCACCTGAAGTATCGACAGGAATGCTTCATAAAACGCTTCCTTGGACATCGGCTCGGACGACAGCAAATTAACCTTTCCGGTAACACGAGGGTCCAGGATAAAGTTTTTGCCGGTCGCTTCGCTGACCGCTTCGACAACAATTCGAATATCCGCGTCTTTCCAGTTCAGCGTTATGCCGGCATCCTGTGCATAAGACGACAGCACCAGGGTCGACGTAAGGGCCACCAGCAGGGCGGCAATAGACCTGGTTCTTGTTCTATTTATCATATTCATTGTGTTTGCTCGTCGCTGAGATCGAGTTGGCTGGTCTTCAGGGTCAGTGATTCGATTTGGCCATCCCGATCCAGGGTGACCGTTACTTCTTCCGCTGTGCCAAGTGATTGGAATATCTGCATTGCCTGACTGGCATCAGACAGCGTCTGTCCGTCGATGTCGGTAATGATGTCGCCGGGCTTGAGGCCGAGCGCCGCAAACTGTTTGCGGTCGCGCCCCGGATAGACCCGGAAGCCAACCTGCTCACCGCCAACACGGTAAGGCGTCGGACGAATGACATCCGTCAGCTTGGTCAGATTCTGCGTGACGACGGCCTGAATGCTCTGGCTATCGTCAAAGTCCTGTCTTGTCGTTGCGGTTTCCCGCCGAACATTGCTAACCGGCACGTCCTGGAACTCACGAGGCAACTTCAGGTTGGTTAATACACCTTTTTCGTTGAGAACTACACGATCGGCGTAGATCGCATGCAAAGTCGCGTTATTGCCGACCGAGTCTCCGATTATGTAAACCTCCTGGTCCTTGCCGCCGTCGGAAATGATGGCGACAGAATACTTCGGAATTGCGGAAGCGACAGTGCCATTAAGCGTCAGGTTCACCAGCCGAGTATCAGCAAGGTCATCCTCAGGAGCGGCGATTAACTCCGGCACCGAAGATTCGGCGTCGGCGACACCAAAGATGTGAGAATCCGCAATCGTTCTGACATCCATCGAATCCGCAGAGGTCAAAACCGGATCCGCCAACGTTATGGGCGGTGTGACGGTGCCACCGACGGCGCTACCCGGTACCAGCATCCAGATTATTTTCGCGAGTAGCCAGGCGATCACAACGACCAGCAACAGGTTTACGTACGGCGGCAAAACCCTGCTGGCAGCGGCACCGTCGATATTTGAAAAACTTGTGAAATGCGCTCTTGAAATCATGTTCAACGAAGCTATTAAATGTGTCTTGTTTGGCTATAACGTGGCGACCCGATGATACGGGTTGAACTGCAGCACGAACAAGCAGATTATTGACTTTTAAGCGAAAAATTGCCCGCATGACAGCGTATGAGTGAACCACCGAGTAATACAGAGAGGCGTGACGCATTCGATCTGGATGTGGCCGAGGCGAAGCCGAAAGTCAAGCCGCCGCCTTTGTACAGGGTCGTTCTGATCAACGACGATTTTACACCCATGGAATTCGTCGTGGACATCCTTGAGTCTGTATTTGGCATGCAGCGGACGCGGGCAACACAGGTTATGCTCGAGGTGCACACCAAGGGAAAAGGTATTTGTGGCGTATTCAACTACGAAATAGCCGAAACCAAGGTGGCGCAGGTCATGACAATCGCGAATCAGCACCAGCACCCGCTGCTTTGCACAATGGAAGAGTCCTGAAATGGACAGCGAGGTCTGAGTAATGTTGAGCAGTGAGCTCGAATTTTGTCTGAACGAAGCCTTTCAAAGGGCCCGAGACTATCGTCATGAGTTCATGACGGTTGAGCATTTGCTGCTTGCCTTGCTGGATATTCCCGCTGTCCATGAAATCCTCAAGGCCTGCAACTCCAACATCCCCGAACTGCGCCGTCAGTTGACGGAATGTGTCGACGAGCAGACGCCGAGGTTGGCTGAAGAAGATATGACCGAGGTGCAACCGACACTCGGATTCCAGCGTGTGCTGCAGCGTGCCGTGTTTCACGTTCAGTCGAGCGGCAAAAAGGAAGTGACCGGCAGCAATGTGCTGGTGGCAATATTTTCCGAAAAACAGTCGCAGGCCGTTTACTTCCTCAGTTTGCAGGACATTTCGCGACTCGATGTCGTCAATTACATCTCGCATGGCATGCCGCAGCTACCGGGTGATGGCACAGACGATAAACGCGAGCCGCAGATTGAAGCCGAGGCGGAGGCGGAGTTGTCGCCGCTCCAGAAATACGCGATCAACCTGAATGAGCTTGCACGGCAAGGAAAGATCGACCCCCTCATCGGTCGTGAACTCGAAATAGAACGCACGGTACAGATCCTGTGCCGCCGTCGTAAGAACAACCCGCTGTATGTCGGCGAGGCCGGCGTGGGCAAAACCGCTCTCGCTGAGGGTCTGGCGCGCATGATCGTTGAGGAGCGCGTCCCGGAGGTCTTGTCAGACAGTACGATTTACGCGCTCGACATGGGCACGCTGATCGCCGGCACGAAGTACCGCGGTGATTTCGAAAAACGCCTGAAGGGCGTCATCGCGGAAGTGCGGGAGGATCCTGGCGCTATCCTTTTTATTGATGAAATTCATACGGTTATTGGCGCGGGTGCGGCATCGGGCGGCGTCATGGACGCCAGTAACCTGATCAAACCCGTGCTGGCCAACGGCGATATGCGCTGTATTGGGTCGACTACTTACGCCGAATACCGGGGCATTTTCGAAAAAGACCATGCGCTGGCACGACGCTTCCAGAAGATCGACGTGCCGGAACCGAGTGTCGAGGAAACGGTCGCCATTCTGAAAGGGCTGAAGACGCGGTTTGAAGAGCACCATGGCATCAAATACGACAACCCTGCGCTGGAGGCCGCGGCTCGCCTGTCGGCCCGGCATATCAACGATCGCCACCTGCCGGACAAAGCTATCGATGTCATGGACGAGGCCGGTGCCAACCTGCGGTTGAAACCGGTAGCCGAAAGAGGCAAGCGCGTGACCGTTCGCATGGTTGAGGCGATTGTCGCGAAAATGGCGCGAATACCGGAGAAAAGCGTGTCGTCGTCCGACCGGGACGCCTGGCGGACGAGGGAGCGAGACCTGAAGCTGACGATTTTTGGCCAGGACAAGGCCATCGAGGCGCTGAGTGGGGCCATCAAGATGTCACGCTCGGGACTTCGCGACGATGAAAAGCCGATTGGCGCGTTCCTGTTTGCAGGTCCGACGGGTGTGGGCAAAACGGAGGTCACTCGCCAGTTGGCGATGCTGATGGGCGTCGAGTTGCTGCGGTTTGACATGTCCGAGTACATGGAGCGGCATACGGTCTCCCGCCTGATCGGTGCGCCGCCCGGATACGTCGGATTCGACCAGGGCGGATTGTTAACGGAAGCTGTGAGCAAAAACCCGCATGCTATTGTTTTACTTGATGAAATAGAGAAGGCACATCCCGAAGTGTTCAACCTGCTGCTGCAGGTCATGGACCATGGCACCCTGACCGACAACAATGGTCGCAAAGCTGATTTTCGCAACATTATCCTGGTGATGACGACCAACGCAGGGGCGGAAGAAATGAGCCGCGCGTCCGTCGGATTCACGCAGCAGGATCACAGCTCGGACGGCATGTCGATCATCAAGAAGAAATTCTCACCGGAATTTCGCAATCGACTCGATGCCATCATCCAGTTTGCGTCGCTGGACATTCATTCGATCCGGCGCGTCGTCGACAAGCTGGTTGTCGAGCTCGAGGCAAAACTTGGCGACAACAATGTGACGCTGGAACTCAACGACGCGGCGCGTGACTGGATAGCCAAGCGAGGCTACGACCCTCTGATGGGAGCCCGCCCGATGGCAAGAATCATTCAGGATCAGATCAAGCGCCCGCTTGCGGAGGAGCTCCTGTTCGGCAGTCTCGCGAAAGGCGGGCACGTAAAAATCGTCGTTGGTAACGACGGCAATCTGGAGTTGAAGTCTGAACCTGTGCTCAAGGAACTCGAGCACCTGCCGGGGAATTAGCGGCCGCGGTAGACGATCCGGCCTTTGCTGAGGTCGTACGGCGTGAGCTCAACGGTGACTTTGTCACCCGTCAAAATACGAATGTAGTTCTTGCGCATTTTTCCAGAGATATGTGCCGTCACAATATGCCCGTTTTCGAGTTCAACTCGAAAAGTCGTGTTGGGCAGCGTCTCGTTAACGACGCCTTCCATTTGCAGGGCTTCTTCTTTCGCCAAGGGACTCAATTCACTCTAGTGCTTAAAGGCTGGCGCATTGTGCAGAAACACCACTGGTATTGCAATGTGATGCGCCTATTCGGACCAGCGTAGATCCGCAACCGGCAGGCCCGTGTCCGGCCAGCCCGCATATGGCCGGGGGCCGTCGCACGCGGATGCCAGGTCTCGAACGAACTCGGCACGAGGAATTATTCGCGCGCCAAGCCGGGTTAGATGACTCGACACAACCTGGCAATCCAGCACTGTGAGAGCCCCCGAGTCGAGGAGGCCGGTGACATATCGCAGGGCAATTTTGGACGCATTGGCCTGCAAGCTGAACATGGATTCGCCGAAAAATGCCGTACCGATCATCAGGCCATAGAGGCCGCCCACCAGCTTTCCGGCCTGCCAGACTTCGATCGAGTGGGCCCAGCCGCAATCGTGCAGGTCGCGGTAGGCACGCTTCATTGCGGGCGTGATCCAGGTACCCTGTTGCGATCGGCGTGGGCCGGCACACGCAGCCACGACATCTGAAAACGCTGTATTGAAGCGCAACTCCGCTGCCGATCGCCGGCATTCGCGCTGCAGTCGACGTGATACGTGAAAGTCGCCGGCCATGAATACGCAACGCGGATCGGGCGACCACCACAGCAGGGGTTGGCCTTCGTCGTACCAGGGAAAAATGCCGTGCCGGTAGGCATGCAGCAATCTGTCTTTGCTGAGGTCTCCACCCGCAGCCAACAGACCGTCAGGCTCGCGCAATGCAAGAGCGACCGGGGGAAATCGGTCCGGAGGGTCACCCGGGCTCAGCCACATTACGCGTGAATTGCTCATGGCTTTAATACCGGTTTCTTGTAAGGCGTGTGCGAATGGACCGCATCTATATAGCGATCAACATGCCTGCCTTCCTCATCCAGGTAGCGTTCGATGGCCGAGGAAAACTGCGGGTGAGCGAGCCAGTGTGCTGACCAGGTTGAAACCGGCGAGAAACCGCGACTGATTTTGTGCTCACCCTGTGTGCCGGGTTCAAACACCTGTTTTCCGGACTCGATACAGTAGTCGATTCCCTGGTAATAGCAGGTTTCGAAATGCAGCGCGTCGTAGTGACCGTCGCTGCCCCAGTAACGGCCATATAGATGTGTGTCGCTTGCAAAGAATACGGCCGCGGCAACCGGCGTTTCGTGTGCTTCGGCGAGTATGACCAGGATTCCCTCGGGGATCTGCTCGCTAATGCCGCGAAAAAAGGCTTCGTTGTAATAAGGTGTGGCACCGCGAACTTCGAACGTGCGACTGATCAGAGGGTAAATCACCGCCCAGGCGGCCGCGTCGAGGTCAGCGCCACGCAGGCGCCGAAACCGGATGCCGCTTTCTTCGACCCTGCGCCGGTCGCGCCGGGCCTTTTTTCGTTTCGCCGATGTGAAGGTCTCGAGGAAGTCGTCGAAACAGGCGTAATTGTTATTGTGCCAGTGAAACTGGCAGTCCTTGCGGAGCAGGAGTCCCGCGCGCTCGAGGTGCGGCAAATCCGCTGTCGCGGGGAACAGCACGTGCAGAGACGAGCAATCCGTTTCAGACGCCAGGGTTACCGCGGCCTGCAGCAGGGCCGCGGCCGCATCCCCGTCGTCCGGATCGCGAAGCAACAAACGTCGACTTGGCGCAGGCGTGAATGGGATAGCGGATACGAGTTTTGGGTAGTACCGGAGACCGGCCTGTTCGTAGGCATTGGCCCAGGCCCAGTCAAAAACGAATTCGCCCCAGGAGTGACTCTTTTCATACAGCGGCATGGCAGCGCAGAGGCCGGTGCTGTCGGCAAGGGTCAGATGACGCGGTAACCAGCCTTGCTCAGGTGACACGCAACCGGTCTTTTCGCCGAGTTCCAGGAACTCATGGCGCAGGAAAGGGTAGTCATTGCCCGCAAGACGATTCCAGTCATCGCGAGCAATACTGGACATACTGTCGTGGACGGTGACCTTCACAAGGACACCAGAGTGTTATGCCGCTGCATCGTCCTTGGCTGGCCGATCCTCGAGCGCGTCGATATATTTCTCCGCATCGAGCGCCGCCATGCAACCCGCACCTGCCGATGTGATCGCCTGGCGATAGACCTGGTCTGCGACATCGCCGGCGGCGAATACACCGGGCACGCTGGTCGCCGTTGCATCGCCGGAAATACCGGATTTCACGACGATATAGCCGTTCTTCATTTCCAGTTGCCCGTCGAAAAGGCTGGTATTGGGCTTGTGACCGATGGCGATGAAGACGCCATCAACCGCGATGTCCGCGGTTTCCGACTTGTCTTTGGTGCTGCGAATTCGAATACCGTTCACGCCGGCGTCGTCTCCCAGTACTTCATCAAGTGTGTTATCCCAGCAAATCTCGACGTTGCCGTCACGTGCTTTCTCGAAAAGATGGTCCTGCAGTATTTTTTCGGCGCGCAATTCGTCGCGACGATGCACGAGCGTAACTTTGGAGGCGATATTGCTTAGGTAAAGCGCTTCTTCGACAGCTGTATTGCCGCCGCCGATGACAGCGACAGGCTTGCCGCGATAGAAAAATCCGTCGCAGGTCGCGCAAGCCGAGACACCTCGGCCCTTGTATGCCTCTTCTGACGGTAGCCCCAGGTACATGGCCGTGGCGCCGGTAGAGATAATGAGGGCGTCACAGGTGTAGGTAGCGTAGTCGCCTTGCAGACGAAATGGACGTTTCGACAAATCGGCGGTGTGAATGTGGTCATTGATCACTTCGGTGTTGAATCGTTGCGCATGGCGTAACATACGCTCCATCAACGCCGGTCCTTGCAGACCCTCAACATCTCCGGGCCAGTTGTCGACATCGGTGGTGGTCATGAGTTGGCCACCTTGCTCGATTCCCGTAATCATCACCGGATTGAGGTTGGCTCGCGCTGCGTATACGGCTGCCGAATAGCCGGCGGGTCCGGAGCCGAGGATCAGAACCCGGCAATGTTTCAAGTCACTCATGTATAATTTGTCCGAAATATAGATGAAGCACAGGGCGCCCGCAGAAGGCTTTGATTGTGTTCCCCGGCCAGACTTTCAAGGGGTAACCTTCAAGCAATAAGATGCGGGCAAGCTTTATGCGGAATCGAAGTTTCTTGGGCTAGTGTAGGGAAAACAGAATCTTTATGGCAATAGCCACGAAAACCAAACAGGCGGAATCAAAGTTGTCGTCACAGGTGCACAGAGCGTTGCGTGAGGGTGCGCTGTACGTATTCGGTGCCTTGGCGCTCATCCTCTGGTATGCGCTGGTCACTTACGACCAGGGCGATCCGGGGCCGTCACAAACCACCACGAGCGACACGGTCAGCAACGGCGTCGGCTGGGTGGGTGCCTGGGTGGCTGATCTGTTGTTTAGCGGATTCGGTCGACCTGCGTATTTGTTCGCGGTTATGGTCTTTTTCCTCGGCTGGATGCTTTATCGCGAGCAGCGCACCCAAATAGAACTGACCCGACTGGATTTCGGCCTCCGCTTCGGCGGTTTCGTCGCGACTCTTGCTACGAGCTGCGCATTGGCTACGCTGCATTTCTCATCAGAGGGCTTCAATAACACGGCGGGCGGCATCGTTGGCCAGGCGCTGGGAACCTGGCTGCAAGATGTTATGAAATTGCTGGGCGCGAGCGTACTTCTGTTTTGCCTTTGGATTGCATCTGTCTCACTGTTCCTGGGTATTTCCTGGATTCGCATCATGGATCGAATCGGCCATTGGTCACTTGTGGGTTTCGAAAAAGCCCGGTTCAAGATCGGCGAATTGCGCGATAAGGCCGAGGGCCGTCGCAGCGCTGCTGCCCGACAGGACATCGTGAAAGTCGAGAAAAGACTGAAAGCGAATCGCGTCAAGCCCCGCATCGAACCCGTGCTCGCGCCGCTCGCACCCAGCGAGCGCGCGGAAAAAGAACGCCAGGTTCCCTTGTTCGATCCGCCGGCAGCGGGTGAATTGCCACCATTGTCATTGCTGGACGATCCGCCGGAACAGAAACTGGGTTATTCAGAGGATTCCCTGGAAGCGATGTCTCGCCTCGTCGAGCTCAAACTTAAGGATTTCGGAATTGATGTCGAAGTGAAATCGGTCTCGCCGGGTCCGGTCATCACTCGATTTGAACTTGATCCTGCGCCAGGCGTAAAAGTCAGCCAGATTTCAAACCTGGCAAAGGACCTCGCGCGTTCGCTGTCAGTTGTCAGTGTGAGGATCGTGGAGGTCATTCCGGGCAAGTCCTTTGTTGGGCTGGAGATCCCGAACGAGAATCGCCAGCTGGTGACCCTGGGCGAAATCCTGAAGTCACGCGCTTACGAGAATCTCGCTTCGCCCATTACGCTCGCGCTCGGCAAAGACATTGGCGGAAGCACGGTCGTAGTCGACCTTGCACGCATGCCGCACTTGCTGATCGCCGGTACCACGGGATCCGGCAAGTCCGTCGGCATTAACGCCATGGTCTTAAGCATCCTTTACAAGACGCAGCCCGAACACGTTCGATTGATAATGATCGACCCGAAGATGCTGGAGCTGTCGGTATACGAGGGCATTCCACACCTGCTGGCTCCGGTCGTTACCGATATGAAGGATGCGGCAAATTCGCTGCGCTGGTGTGTTGCCGAAATGGACCGGCGTTACCAGGTCATGTCCGCGCTGGGCGTGCGCAATATCGGCGGATACAACCGCAAGGTTCGCGATGCCATAGAGGCGGGTAAACCAATCAAGGATCCCACTTTCAGGCCGCCCGATCTGTTCGACGAGGACAAGCCGATAGAGCATCCGACATTGCAGCCGATGCCTTTCATTGTCGTCATCATCGACGAGCTCGCCGACATGATGATGATCGTTGGCAAGAAGGTCGAAGAGCTGATCGCGCGACTGGCGCAGAAGGCGCGAGCCTCCGGTATACACCTGATACTCGCGACGCAGCGTCCGTCCGTCGATGTCATCACGGGTTTGATCAAGGCCAACGTGCCGACTCGAATCGCTTTCCAGGTGTCTGCCAAGGTGGACTCGCGCACGATTCTGGATCAGATGGGTGCCGAGAACCTCCTGGGTCACGGCGATATGCTGTATCTGCCGCCGGGTACTTCGGTGCCGGTCCGCGTTCACGGCGCATTTGTGAGCGACGAGGAAGTGCATAAAGTTGTCAGGTATCTAAAACAAAGTGGCCCACCACGCTATATAGATGAAATTTTGGACGGTCCTTCGAGTCCAACTCCGGGACTGACCGGAATTGACAAGCCCGGTGACTACGAGGATCCGGAACAGGATGCTCTTTACGATCAGGCGGTTCAGGTTGTACTCGAAACCCGGAAAGCGTCGATATCCGGTGTTCAGCGCAGGCTGAAGATTGGTTACAACCGGGCCGCACGTATGGTTGAGGCAATGGAGGCTGCGGGTATGGTTGGACCACTACAATCGAACGGCATGCGCGAAATCCTGGTTAAGACACCTGCAGACGATGAATAAACGACTGTTCCTGTTGTTCGCGTTCGTGCTGGCACCCGGCGCGCTCTTTGCAGAGTCCGCCGACGATGAACTGGGTGCGCGACTCGTCGACGATTTCCTGACCAAGGTAACGACGTTCGAAGCGGATTTCGATCAATCGTTGCAGGATGCAGGGGGCGAGATTCTCGAACGCACAAGCGGAACACTCGAGATCGAGCGGCCGACTCGATTTCGCTGGTCGTACATTGAACCGTATGAACAATGGCTGGTGGCGGATGGTCTTAACATCTGGAGCTACGACCTCGATCTGGAACAGGTCACCGTGAAGCCACAGGCCGATGCGCTCGCGAACACGCCTGCATTATTGTTGGGCGGTTCTGAACACGCGCTGGAGCAATTTGATTTCGCCGGAACGACGGTCGAAGAGTTCACGACCTGGGTACGTCTTGAGCCGAAGGACAAAGAGAGCGGCTTCGATGCTGTGGTCCTTGGCTTCATGGACGGCCAGTTACGACGCATGGTTTTTTTCGACAATCTCGGTCAGATCACGTTCGTGGGTTTCAGTCGTATACGGGTCAATGAACCGATCGACGCAGAACGGTTTGAGTTCGGTGTTCCTCCTGGAGTGGATCTCGTTGGTAAGCCGGCTACGCTCGGAAATCCAGAATCCTGATGCTGCCGCTTCAATTCAAAGGGCGCTGGCAATTAGCCAGCCTGGTGCTTCTTATCCTGGTGCTAGTGGCAACACTGATGCCCGCTATCTGGTTTTGGGACGACAAGTCGAAAGCCTTGTCGTGGATTCGGAACATTGACAAGTGGATGCACGGCGTCACGTTCGTGGCCTTGTCTTTGTGGTTTTGCGGGATGTATCGACGCGATTCGTACTGGCGTATTGGCGTTGGTTTGCTGGCGTTCGGACTTCTCATTGAGGTGTGTCAGCGGATGGTGAGTTATCGCACTGCAGAGTGGTTCGATGTCGCCGCGGACGCCGCCGGCATAGTGGTGGGTTTAATGATCGGCGTGGCGGGCATTGGAGGCTGGTGCCTGCGTGTCGAGAAATATTTCGGCACGCGACAAAGTGACTGACCTTTTCGCAAAAGAACTCGAGCATGATCGACCGCTGGCGGACCGCATGCGGCCGGGAAAGTTATCGGAGTTCTTTGGGCAGCAGCATCTCCTCGCCGAAGGTAAACCATTACAACGCGCCATTGCACAGGGCCGCGCGCATTCGATGATTTTCTGGGGCCCGCCCGGTACCGGTAAAACGACGCTGGCGCGAATGATTGCCGCTACGACGCAGTCTCATTTCATCGCATTGTCCGCCGTCATGGCCGGAGTAAAGGACGTTCGGGCTGCGGTCGCTGAAGCGGATCAATATCGACAGATGAACAAGCGGGCAACGGTTCTGTTTCTGGACGAGGTACACCGCTTCAACAAATCTCAACAGGACGCATTCCTGCCCTATGTCGAAAATGGGACCCTCACATTTATCGGCGCGACGACCGAAAACCCGTCTTTCGAATTGAATAATGCGCTGTTGTCCCGCGCTCGGGTCTACGTTCTCAAAATGCTGGAAGTAGCGGACCTTGAGGAAGTGTTACTTCGCGCGCTGGCGGACGTGGACCGTGGACTTGCCGGCCGGTATTCGCTGAGCGACGAATCGCGCCGACTCATAGCAATCGCCGCCGATGGTGACGCGCGACGCGCGCTTAACCTGCTGGAATTGGCGGCGGATCTTGCCGACGACGATGAAATCACCGACACCATCGTTGCGGAAGTCGCGTCGGGCAAGCGCGGGCGCTTTGACAAGCAGGGCGAATATTTCTATGACCAGATATCGGCGCTGCATAAATCCATACGGGGCACCGATCCGGATGCAGCCCTGTACTGGCTGATGCGCATGCTGGATGGCGGCTGCGATCCGCTGTACATCGCGCGACGATTGATTCGGGTTGCATCCGAGGACATAGGCAATGCCGATCCGCGCTGCCTGCAGATGACGCTGAATGCCTGGGACGCACAGGAGCGCCTGGGTAGTCCGGAGGGCGAACTGGCGATCGCGCATACGGTTGTCTATCTCGCCTGCGCCCCGAAAAGCAACGCGGTCTATTTGGCGTCGAAAGCGGCAATGCAGGACGCTCGTTCGAACGGATCCCTGGAAGTTCCCATGCATCTTCGAAATGCGCCGACCCGGCTGATGAAGGACCTCGGCTACGGTGCAGACTATCGCTACGCACATGACGAACAGGACGCCTATGCGGTCGGCGAAAACTACTTTCCGGACGACATGGGCCCGGTGAAGTATTATCATCCCGTGCCTCGCGGAATGGAGATCCGGATCCGCGAAAAACTCGATGAAATTGAGCAGCGCAACCGAAAACAGAAGCATCGACCCAAAGAATCAGACCACTAAAATTAAACCAGCAAAATCAGACCACTGAAATGATAGATCCAAAATTACTGCGTCAGTCTGCGGCGGACGTTGCCGCCAACCTGGCCCGGCGTGGCTACAAGTTTGACGCCGACAACTACCTGGCTCTTGAGGAACGACGCAAGTCTCTGCAAGTTGAGACCGAGCAGCTGCAGAGTGAGCGCAATGCCAGTGCCAAGAAGATTGGCAAGGCGAAGGCTCAGGGCGAGGATATCGCGCCGTTGTTGGCGGCCGTTGACGATCTGCGTGATCGCCTGGCGAGCGGCGATGCCGCGTTGCAGGAAGTGCAAGCGCAGCTCAGGAGCGTCGAGCTGGACCTGCCCAATTTGCTTGACGATAGCGTTCCCGATGGCAAAGACGAAAGTGACAATGCAGAAGTGCGGCGATGGGGCCAGCCCGCCAACTTCGATTTTGCGGTGCGCGATCACATTGAGCTGGGTGAAAGCCTTGGCATGATTGATTTCGAAGCGGCGAGCAAGATCTCTGGCTCCCGATTCACTGTCGTGAAAGGCCCTCTGGCGAGATTGCAGCGCGCGCTGATTCAATTGATGCTCGATACGCATACAGAGGAGCACGGGTACGAAGAAGCCTATGTACCTTTCCTGGTTCAGGCACAGGCGCTAATTGGCACCGGCCAGTTGCCGAAGTTTGAACAGGACCTGTTCAAGACTGAAACCGAAACTCCGTTTTACCTGATTCCTACCGCCGAAGTACCGGTTACCAACCTGGCGATGGACGCGATCTTCGAAGCGAATGAACTGCCGAAGCGTTACGTTGCGCACACGCCCTGTTTTCGCTCGGAGGCGGGGTCTTACGGACAGGACACGCGCGGCATGATTCGACAGCACCAGTTCGAGAAAGTCGAACTCGTGCATTTCGTTGCCGCGGGTGACTCGGCCGCTGCGTTGGAGGTTCTGACGGGACACGCAGAGACGATTTTGCAGAAACTAGAACTGCCGTATCGTGTGGTTGCTTTGTGCGCGGGCGACGTCGGCTTCGGTTCGGCGAAAACCTACGACATCGAGGTTTGGCTGCCGGGGCAGAAGAAGTACCGGGAAATATCCTCTTGCAGCATGTACAACGATTATCAGGCGCGGCGCATGAAGGCGCGGCGGCGGAATCCGGAATCCGGCAAGCCCGAACTGATTCACACGCTGAATGGTTCCGGCGTGGCAGCGGGCAGGGCACTGATCGCGGTGATGGAGAACTACCAGAACGACGACGGCAGCATTCGCGTGCCGGCAGCATTACAGCGCTACATGGGTGGCCTGAAGCTCATAACCGCCTAGGCACAAAAAAAGGGGTCAGAGCCCTTTTTGGCTCTGACCCCTTTAGCTTATGGGATTTGTCTAGTCGCGACTCATGAACAACCGCAATACGTACCAGAACATCAGGGCGATCGATGCGAACAAGGCCATCGACGCTGCTACGTACTTGTCTTGAGGGTAGTGGTGCATGATATTGGATGTGTCATAAAGCACTGCAACGCCCGCAAACGCGATCATCCCGACCGAAAACCAGGTGCCAAGATTCCAGCCGAACAGGAGTGAGGCGCCGATCAGTCCCAGGGCGATGAAAAAGCCCCACACCAAAACGCCTCTAAGGAACGAAAAGTCTTTGCGGGTAATCATGACCGTTGCGATCAACGCGACACACCCAAAGACCGTCACGCCGGCGGCACTCTGGATCATGCTGCCGCTTTGGTCCATGGCGAGCGCCAGTGCCAGCATCGGCACGAACATGAGCGACCAGGCAACAACAAAAACCGCAAATGCCGCGTATTGAGCGGCCGTTGACTCAAGTCTGTGTGCGAAATGACTCGCACCCCAACTCAAGGCCATGAAGGCCCCCAGGACCAACATCGGGCTCCCCAACATGGGCGCAGCAATTGCTGCCGCGATGCCGGAGGAAAACAAATACGTTTCGATGGCGACCAGCGCCAACAGCGCGCCGACAACATGTGCGTAGCACTTCCAGATGAACTGCGATCGCGCCTCGACAGCGAGACTCGAAACGGGAGCCATTGAATTGATATTGTCCTGCATGAACGCAACTCCTAGGGATAAATGTCGGCTGGATTCTACCACGGTGCAGCAAAAAGCCCCTCACTGGGAGGGGCTTTAAGGAATTGGCGGAGAGGGTGGGATTTGAACCCACGAAGGGCTACAAACCCTTGCCGGTTTTCAAGACCGGTGCATTCAACCGCTCTGCCACCTCTCCGTGACGGGTTTTGCGGCTGCGCATTGTGCTTTGAGTGTGCGGAGGATTCAACCTGTGCTGTCCTCAATTGCGCATATTTGTTGGAATGTCCGGTCAGTTTGCGTGTCTCAAGTCCATAAGAGCGCTTTGGAGTCAGTGATGTTTATTCTAAGAAAGATAAATAACATAATGATATTACTACTGTTATTGCCGTTTTCCCCGGCCATTGCAGATGACGACGCGGCCGCGCTTTATGCAGCCGAAAAATGGCCTGAAGCCGCGGATGCCTACGCGTTGATCGTTGTGGACAGCCCCGATGACACCGCCGCCTGGGTACGACTGGCCGTAAGTGCGCGCCACGCCGAGCGTTACGATACGGCGCTCGAAGCCCTGGCGACGGCTGAAGCGCAGGGATTCAATGCCCTGCAGATCGGTGTAGAACGTGTGCGCATCGACGTGTTGCAGGGTGACACCGAGGCTGCGATGGACGGATTGCGCGGGCTCGTCGCCAATGGTTTCACGGCGGTTGCCTTCATCCGGAATGACCCCATACTGGGCCGCATGGCCGGCAACCAGGCATTTGACGAATTGACTGCGAATATGGAGAAGAAGGCATATCCCTGTGAGCACGACCCCCGGTTCCGGGAGTTCGACTTCTGGATCGGCGAATGGGTCGTTCACGGGTCGGGCGGGGAGTTTGCCGGCAGCAATGTGATTGCAAGCGAGCAACGCGGTTGTTATCTCAGCGAGAAGTGGACCAGCGCTTCTGGCGGCGCAGGCGACAGCATCAACTACCTGGACAAGATCACGGGCGAGTGGGTTCAGGTCTGGAATGACGCCAGTGGTACACAGATCAATATTCGTGGCGGCTTGACTGACGACGGCATGCTGCTGGTCGGTACATTGCACGATGTCGCGTCCAACACGACGAAACCGTTTCGCGGCTTATGGACGCCGCTGGACGACGGCAGGGTAAGACAGTTCTTCGAGCACTCGGATGATGGCGGCGAAACCTGGGTATCCTGGTTTGAAGGTTTTTACACAAGGAAAGCGAATTGAAATACTCCTCGATCAATCGCGGATTTGCGGCCGGAAATCCGATAGCGAATATCTTCGTCATAATCGTCGGTGCATTGGTAATCGGTGTTTCTGTGGTATTGGGCTTTTTCGCCTTTGTCGTGTTGGGTAGCATCGTCCTGATCATGGCATCGATAGTGGGTCTCAGGTTGTGGTGGTTTAATCGACAGCTGGGCAAGCAGGTGCCGCAAGGTGGCAGTGACCAACGGACCGGCGGAGTCATAGAAGGCGAGTATCGTGTCGTTGCCGATGAGCGTGCGGACGAGTAAAGTCGCAACCCATGTCCAAAACCATGTCAGAGGCGGATCGACGACGCCGTCGGCGGCGCCGTCGCATTCAGGTCATCACAATTTATATGGCGATAGCCGTGGGCCTAGCGTGGTTTTTTGAATCGCAGGCGACGACGACTGTCATATTCGTTCGCCATGCGGAGAAAATGGCTGAGCCGTCGGACGATCCCGGCTTAAGTGAGGCTGGCCTGCAGCGGGCGGCAGAACTCGCCAGACAGCTGGTTGATGCCGATGTGGTCGCGGGCGTTGACGCAATCTACTCCACATCCTATCGGCGGACCGAGGAAACGGCTCGGCCGGTCGCTGATGCGCTGTCCTTGCCCATCACGTCCTACGATGCGTCGAACACGGCGACGATCATGGATGAGATTGTCAAAAAGCATAAAGGAAAAATCATCCTCGTCGTTGGTCACAGCAACACGATTCCGGCCCTGATCGGCAACATGGGGGCCAGCAAGAAAGTGCCGGAAATCAAGGAAGACGAGTACGACAACATCTATATCGTTTCCATCCCGTGGTTCGGCAAGACCAAGACCATACGCTTGCGTTACGGGATGCCGTACGTTCCGGCCGAGTGATCGCGCGCGAGGAATTTGAGGTAAAGACGCGGGGTCGTGGTACGCACGATCTCAGCGCTGATATCCAGAGTATCGTCGCGAAGTCGGGTATCCGTACCGGCATGTGTCACGTCTTCATCTGCCATACCAGCGCATCACTGATGCTGAGTGAAAACGCGGATCCGGCAGTGCTAAAGGACCTCGAGACCTTCATGTCGCGGCAGGTCCGGGATGGTGACCCGATGTTCACGCATACGGCAGAAGGTCCGGACGATATGTCCGCACATGTGCGCAGCGTACTCACGCAAACCGACTTGAATTTGCCGGTCACAGCAGGACGATGTGCACTCGGCACCTGGCAGGGAATCTATCTCTGGGAGCATCGATACGCACCGCACTCGCGGCGCGTGATTGTCACCGTCCAGGGGGACTAACGGGCTTTGAGCCCCGCCGTTTCGCGGAGAATAATCGCCTTTTCGATGAAATCCTTGTGCTGACCGATAAAGACGTCGGCCAAAACGGCATCCTTGATCGTGCGTCCCTGGCCGATCAGGAACGTCGCACGACGCACGCCGACGCCAAACGGACCGTCCACGTCGTACATCTTGATGGCCACTTTCTCCGGGTCACTCAGGAGTACGAAAGGCAGCTTGTGTTCTTTGCGAAATCGCGCGTGACTGGCTTCGTCTTGCGGGCTGATACCGGCGACTTGCAGGCCGACCGATTGAATATCACTGTGAATATCCCGGATCGAACAGGCTTCCTTGGTACATCCCGGGGTAAAGTCCGCCGGATAGAAATACAGAATCAGCGGACCGTTTTGCAGGAGGTCTGACAAGGAGGTTTCCTTGCCTTCGTGATCGTTGAGCACAAACTCAGGGGCCTTCGCGCCAACTGCTAGCATTTTATTTCTCCGAAAATTGCTTCCATAACCTGGTAATCGGGATCCACCACACCCGGGGCGGCGCAGGTTTTCTGCGCGCGCTTGTTGCTCTTATCAACATACAGGCGCAAGCCCCTGGCGTCACTCTGGCGTGCGATCGACTCGACGTGTCGGCACAGGGCCGTGAATGCGCCGTCGTCCGGCACTGCGTCTCTGATTCGGTATTTCATGGTCCCGGTCACTTTGAGTTATCTTGCGGTTGTGCAAGGTGCAATCATATACATAGATCCCGAAAATCCGATGAATCTGCAACACCAGATTCGTCAGAAACTCGTTGACGGCATAATCAACGGTGCTTTTCCACCCGGGATGAAATTGCCTTCCAGCCGCAAACTCTCGCAGCAACTGGACGTCGCCCGCAATACCGTGGTTGCCGCGTACCAGCAGTTGATCGCTGACGGTTACCTCGTCAGCCGCCAGCGCAGCGGTATTTTTGTTAACGAAAAGATGCTGGAGTCGCGGGTCGGTGCGGCCAGCAAGGCATCCGTTGCCGGCCGCGCCGTTGCCGCGCCCTGGATCCTGCAGGATTACGCAAAGCGACTACCTGGAGAGGGCAGCGACCAGCTGCCGAACTGGAGCCGTTATCCTTTTCCGTTTATTGACGGAAAATTCGATTCGACATTGTTTCCGCTTGCAGAGTGGCGCGAGGCGAGCCGTTTATCGCTAAGCGTTGCCGACGTGGTGGAATGGTCTATGGGCAGCGGCGACGCCGATGATCCGATGTTGCTGAACGAGATTCGCACCAAGATCCTGACGCGCCGCGGCATCCAGGCGCGCCCCGACCAGATCCTTATTACCATGGGTACGCAAAACAGCCTGTTCCTCATCAGCCAGCTGGTCGCCGATGACAGGACGACGGCGGCGATCGAAGAACCGGGCAATTTCGTCATGCGCAATCTGCTACGTCGCCGGGGTGCCGCGATTCTGCCGCAGGCCACTGACGACAGCGGGTTGGTTGTGTCAGAAAGTCTTGCTGATGCAGACATCGTTTACGTGACGCCAAGCCACCAGGTTCCGACGGCTGTCACGATGCCGCTCGAAAGGCGGCAAGCGCTAATGGAGGCTGCGCATACGGGAAATTTCGTCATTATTGAAGACGATTACGAATGCGAAACCAGCTACACGGATTATCCGCTGCCGGCTTTGCGCAGCATGGATAATGACGGACGGGTCATCTACGTTGCCAGTTTTTCAAACGTGCTCGCGCCCGGGGTGCGCCTCGGTTTCATCGTCGCTAATTCGGCGTTCATCGAGCGGGCGCGTCGCCTGCGGCACAATATCCTCGATCACCCGCCGCTCAATAATCAGCGCACGGCAGCCATTTTCCTGTCACTTGGGCACTACGATGCCCTGATGCTGCGACTTGGCCGCGTGCTCCGGGAGCGGCGTACGGCTTTGCGGCGTGCGTTGAATAACGTACGCGGTATTCCGATGGAAATTTCGCCGGAGGTGGGCGGTACGACCTATTGGGTGCGGACGCCGGACGACTTTGACGTGGGCAACCTGTCAGTGGAAGCGGAACGCCACGGTGTATTGATCGAACCTGTCAGTCGTTATTACGCCAACAAGGAACACGCCGAGAATTGTTTTCGCATGGGCGTCACGAGCCTGGTCGTCGACAAGATTCGACCGGGTGTGGAGCGCCTGGTTGAGTTGATCAGGGAGATCGTAAAGGGGCATGTTGAGCACCTGTCCACGTCGTCGGGCAACTGGCTCACCGGTGGAGCGCTCACTGACGCGATGTCCGGGGCGACACTTTTGTATCGAGAAGTGAATGGCTGGCCGTGCACGATCGTCTACCACCCGGACGGCCTTATGACAGGGCAGCGGGGGTTTGCGAACGAAGATCACGACTCGGGACGATGGCGGGTTGACGGCGATCGCTTTCTGCGGCGCTGGGATCGCTGGGTCTATGGTGAAGAGAAAGCCTATTTCATCGTCATCGACGGCGACAAGATCAAGTTTTTCAACGACGACCGGCAAATCGTCGACTCCGCATTCGTCCGTCTGGCCGACCGCACGGTCGTCACAGAGCCTCTCCAGGCGAGAAAACTGGACCCATAACTAGTTCCTATCTGGACCTATCATCGCTGGGTCATCCCCGTTACCGTCGGTCCCTATGGGAATGGAACTCAGATGACAACCTTCGCGGTCGCCGGCTTGCAGCTCGAAGCGCCTGGCGGCGACAACGTGGAACTCATGGAGCGGGAAATTGCGGCTGTCGTGCGTCGTTATCCGTGGCTCGACATGGTCGTCTGCCCCGAGCTCGTGGCCTGTGGGTCCAACCACAAATACGCCGAGGCAATGCCGGGACCGAGGGAGCAGCGGTTTCAGGAAATCGCAAAACGACACAAAATCTGGTTACTGCCCGGATCCGTGCTTGAGGCTGACGGTGACCGGTGCTACAACACCGCTCCGGTCATCGCACCGGATGGCACAGTCGTTGCCCGCCATCGCAAACTGTTTCCCTGGAGTCCCTATGAGAACGGCATTACACCCGGGGACCAGCACACCGTGTTCGACATCCCCGGAGTCGGGCGCTTCGGGGTCCTGATTTGCTACGACATGTGGTTCCCGGAAGCCGTCCGTGCGCTGATATGGCAGGGCGCTGAAGTGATCTTGCACCCCAATTTGACGAGTTCTATCGAAAGGGACGTCGAAAAAGCGATGATCCGGGCGCATGCCGCGCAAAACCAGTGCTATTTCTTTGACGTCAATCTCGCAGGCACCATGGGCGTTGGCGAAAGCCTGATCGCTGGGCCAGGTGGTGAGGTCATTTATCAGGCTGGAAAAGGTAGGGAAATCATACCATTAAAGCTTGATCTTAATTATTTACATGATGTAAGGCGGCATGGCTGGCAGAACCTGGGCCAACCCCTCAAGAGCTTTCGGGACAGCCAGTTGCGATTCCCGCAATACGAAAACGGGCATGACGCCGAGGCCCTTCGGGCGCTCGGCGAATTGCGTATGCCCACCCGGGACGAAGGTCGATGATCGCGACTTGTCGTCAACCTGGGCCCATCCTGAGCCAGAATCTGGACCCATGGAAGTACGAACCGACACGATAATTTGACAGCAATCTTGCTCGTTGAGCAGGGGGAGATAAGCAGCATGAACACCAGCACAAACTTCATCAAAAAGCCGCTCGTCGCGGCTATGAGCGGCATCCTCGCCGGAACAGTGGCGCCGGCGGTACAGGCACAATCGAACGGTGAGAGCGCCGGGATGCTCGAAGAAATCGTCGTCACGGCAAGCCGCCGCGAACAGAATATCCAGGACATTCCGTACAATATTTCTGCGGTCCAGGGCGAGGAGATCGCGGCCCAGAACATCGTTGACACCTCGGATTTGATGAGGACTATTGCCGGCGTCTCGGTGATCGATCGTGGCTATCGCAATTCCGGTCACGTCAACAGCCTGATCATTCGCGGCATTAACGTCGACAACGGTGCCAATGGCGACATTGGCCTGTCGTCGGTTTCGCCGGTGGCGACCTACGTCGACAACACGCCGTTGTTTGCAAACTTCCTGTTGAAGGATATCGATCGAGTCGAGGTACTGCGTGGTCCACAGGGAACCTTGTACGGGTCGGGTGCACTGGGTGGCACGGTCCGCTACCTCATGAATCGTCCGGACGCATCTGAGTTCGATGCCAGCGTCGCTGTCACTTACGGTCAGACCGACGGGTCTGATGGAAATAATGTTGGCGCGGACATCGTGCTGAATGTACCGCTCAGCGAAACAACGGCGTTTCGTTTGTCGGCGGGTACCGTGCAGAACGACGGTGTTATTGACTATGTAAACCTCTACCAGATCCAGGACGGCAAGCCGGTCGTTATGAACGATGCCGGGCAGTGCGTCAGTGTCAGGGATCCCGGGCTGACGAATAACGAACTCGCCTTTAATGGCTCCTGCTACGAGTCAAAAACCGATGTTGACGACGTCGATATTACTTATGCGCGCGCGTCACTCCGCTTCCAGCCATCCGAAGACCTGGACATACAGCTTAACTACCAGATGCAGGAGGATGAGGTCGGTGGTCGTCGCACGATCACCCTGGGCGCCGACTACAACGGCAACGTGTACAACGGCAGCGACGAGAGCGGCTCAACGATGCTCGAACCGTCCGAGCGTGAGGCCGAACTGATGAGTCTGGACCTCGAGTGGAATCTTGGCTTCGCGACCATGACATCGAGCACGAGTTCTTACACGCACGAGGGCGACGGGTGGCGAGATAACACCAGCCTTTGGGTAACCGATCGTGGCGGCTTCGCAAACTGGTTCGATATTTTGTATCCGGGAAATCCGCGGCCGGTCGCGCATGTCAGCGCAGGTTTCGACGAGGAAGCCTTTGTACAGGAGTTCCGGCTCGTCTCGAATGACTCGGACAGCAATATCGACTGGACGGTAGGCGCTTACTACATGGACCAGGACAGGGAAGTGGATAACTTCAGCTACCTGCTGGGTTTGAATGAATACGGCGACGCATGTACGGCACTTGGCGCCGCCTGCCCTGACAGTGGACAGTGGTGGATGGGCGCGCCGCTGAGTGAAATCGACTTCTACTATATCCGTCGGGAGAATTTCACAGATCTCGCGATTTATGGAGAGGTTACATGGCACGTCGCTGACAACTGGCACATTACGGCCGGCGCCCGCTGGTTCGACAATGAGCTGACCAACGATACGGCGATGGATTTCCCGCTGTTTGAAGGCGTGGTTGTGCCGTTCAACAATTTCCCGTCGCAAAAAGAGGATGACGTCCAGCTCAAATTCAATGTGGCCTGGGACGTCAATGACTCGACGATGGCTTATTTCACGTATTCGGAGGGTTTCCGTCGCGGTGGCGCGAACGCCATTCCTTCAACGGGCTTTTTTGCCGAGCTGAACCCGGAAACGGTGATGTTCTACAAGGCTGATACGGTCGAGAACTTCGAGATCGGGTTGAAAGGTACGACTGAGAGGGTGCGTTATTCGGCGGATATCTACTATGTTGACTGGAACGATCCGCAGCTCAACACGGCGTCCGCCTGGTGGGGATTCTTCATGGCGCAGAACGGCGAATCAGCCGCCACTACCGGTATTGAGCTGGAAGCGCAGATTCTCCTGTCGGACAACCTGCATCTTGATTTAGGGTACGGACACGTTGACGCGGAGCTAACCGCCGACCTCATCAATCCGCAGACCGGTAGCGTGTCAGCGCCCGACGGCCACAGGCTGCCAGGTACTGCCGAGGATACCGCGACCGCAACCCTGCGCCACAGTCTGGATATGTCGAATGGCCTGAACCTGACGTCACGACTCGGTTATTACTATCAGTCGGATTCCATCAACTCGGTCACTGATGGGAGTCTGCAGGCGCGGTTTCCGGGATTCTCGATCTGGAACGCTTCTGCAACGCTCAGCAATGAGAACTGGTCCGCTGCGTTATGGGGCAGGAACCTTGGCAACGACGCGGCGGTTACAGGCAATTACCCCAGTACCTACATGAGTACGGATACCGGAATCTTTGAAAACTATTACGGCAATAATCAGCGTGAGTATATTGCGACGCCGAGAACCATCGGCCTGACAGTGACGTACAACTTCTAGGTTCCCTGGAAGACAGCAAGAAACCGGGCTTCGGCCCGGTTTTTTGTCTCTGCCAACTCCTATACAGTCCACCGATGGCTAATGCAGCGGAACACGAAGCCCGGGTTCACAGCCTGGTGAATAACGGCCAGCTACGCGAGGCGATGGAAGCCTGTGACCAGCTGAATATGCAGTATCCCGGCTACGAGTCTGGATGGTACACAGCGAGCCACCTGGCCATGATGGTGAACCAGCCGCTGCTCGGTGTGCGAGCGATTGACCAGGCACTGCTGTTGTCGCCCGGCAAACCGGAATGGCTGCTGCAACGGGTCAAATGCCTTGGCGCTTCAGGGAACAGTGCCGAGGCGATTGCGACAGCGCAGCAGCTGGCAGGGCATCAGTTCGACAGAGCGAGGCTGGCCGCCGAATTCGGCCTGGCGCTCTCAAGACTCGGCCAGTATCCGGAGGCCTTGCGCCAATATGCACGGGCTGCGGAACTGGAACCCGATGACGGTCGTCACTTCTATAACCTCGCCGCTGTGCATCGGTTTCTCGGTGACATGGATGCAGCGGAAAAAGAAATTGCTCGTTGCCTGGAACTCAGGCCTGATGACGAAGATGCGCACCTGTTACGTTCGGGGCTCAGGACTCAGGCGACCGATAACAACAATGTTATTGCTTTGCAGGAAGCTTATGCGCGAGCCGAAGGGCAATCGCGCAATCGCGTTAGGCTGTGCTACGCACTGGCGAAGGAGCTTGAGGACATCGGCGACCACGAACGCTCATTTGAGTATCTGAGCGAAGGGTCTTCACTGCGGCGTTCCGGCCTTGAATACACTTTGCAGAAAGATCTGGACTCGATTGCAAGGATTTGCGAGCTGTACAACGAAGAAGTTTTCGATGGCCATATCCACGGTCATGTGAATGCGGAACCGATATTCGTGATCGGCATGCCGCGCACTGGCACCACGCTCGTCGAACGCATCCTCGCAAGTCACTCGGTCGTGTCCTCAGCAGGCGAGTTGCGAATATTCTCCACGGAATTGGTGAAACATTGCCAGAAGCATGGCGGCGAAAAACCAAACGCGCCGGCCGATCTTGTGAATATTTCGCTCAGCATCAATTTCGAGGAGCTTGGTGTCGACTACATTGCTGCGACCCGGCCACAGACTGGGCAGACAGCGCACTTCGTCGATAA
>JAOUNH010000290.1 GCA_029881055.1 Gammaproteobacteria bacterium | reverse complement strand
TGTGATCGTCTCACCAAGGACATCCGTTCGGCCGAAGTACTTGATCGCCATTTTTTCCGTAAGCATTACACCCGACGGATCGTCCAGTGCTGTCGAGTCACCCTGCAGGTAACGAAAATCGAAGATTCTCAGGAATGCCGGATCGGTAAATCTCAAGGCCTCGTAAAACCCCTCGCTGCCTACGGTTACAAGGTAGCCCTCGTTCCGGGTCCTCGCGACTGCCAGTGCATCGGTGACCTGCGCCTCGATGATCGGGCCGACAGCCATGAACGTGGCATTGAACCTGTCGACACCAACATTGAGCTCCGGAGCCGCTATCGAGCCGATCGTGTAGATGTTGTCGACGTTGGCAAAAACCCGGTCGTGAGTATTCTCATACTCAACCAGCAATCCGCCAAATACGTAGATGATCAGGCCGATCGCAAGGCCGGAAATATTAATCGCTGCAAATGCCTTGTTTTTGCGAAGGTTGCGCAGCGCGATGATGATGTTGTTCCACAGCATGATTTTCCCCGATGGTTGTCGGCCGAGCAGACTTAAGCTGCGCGTGTGTTTTCGGTAACGACGTGCCCGTCAAAAAGGTTGACGGTGCGGTGCGCGTAATCGGCGTGAGCAGGAGAGTGCGTAACCATAACAATCGTCGTGCCTTCCTTGTTCAGGGAGCGCAGCAATTCCATGACCTCCTGGCCATGCACCGAATCGAGATTTCCGGTGGGCTCATCCGCAAGTATCAGTGGCTGATCACCGACGACAGCACGCGCTACAGCAACGCGTTGCTGCTGTCCGCCCGATAACTGACCCGGCATGTGATTGGCGCGATGCGCGATGCCCATGCGGTCCATCACCGCAGTTACGCGTTTCTTGCGTTCGGCCGCGGGCATGTTGTGGTACAGCAGGGCGAGTTCGATATTCTCGGCGACACTGAGCTCATCAATCAGGTTGAAACTCTGGAAGATGAAACCAATGTTCTGCTTGCGCAGTGCGCTGCGCTGCGTCTCGGTATAGCCTGCGATGTCTTCGTCAAAGAACCAGTAGTTGCCGTCGGACGGGTTATCCAGCATTCCGATAATATTCAGCAGAGTGGATTTTCCGCAGCCCGAAGGTCCCATGATGGCAACAAAATCACCCTGATCAACTTCCAGGTTGACACAGTTGAGAGCGACGGTTTCGACTTCGTCGGTGCTGTAGACTTTGTACATATTGTGTAGCTTGAGCATTGGTGTTCCCCTGCTTGTGTTAACGGTAAGACCGGCGTCGCAGATTAGTTGTCGTCGAGCGCCAATCGGTCCATGTTGGTGTAGCTGGTGTAGGGCGACGTGATGACTTTCTCACCAGGTTCCAGCCCGTCGAGTACTTCGATAAATTCGGTATTGCGGCGACCCAGGCGAACAGGGCGGCGTACGGCTTCGCTGCCGTCAGGCGCCACGACGAACAGCCAGTTGCCGCCGGTTTCCTGGTAGAAAGAGCCGTTCGGAATCAGTATGGCGTCCGAGTTGTCGCCCAGGGTCAATCGAACTTGCATGGTCTGGCCACGACGAAGGCCCGATGGATCGTCCGCCAGCGTCATATCGACTTCAAACTGACCTTCATTAACCTGCGGGTAGATTTTTGAAATCGCAAGGTCGATGTCATCGCCATTGTGTTCGGCGACCGCAACTTGCTGCAGGTCCACTCGCCCGAGATAGAACTCGTCGATTCTTACGTTGAGTTTGAAACCGTCCGGGTCGTCGATCTGTCCCAGTCGTCCACCGGGCACGATGGACTGCCCAACCTCGATATTGAATCCGGACAGCTTGCCGGCGAGCGGGGCACGAACATTCAGCTCGTCAAGATTCTTTTTCGCAAACTCGAGGCCCGCTTCCAGCTGGCCACCCGCTTCTTTCAGCTGTGCAAGTTGCTGCTCCTGCATGCGCGCATCGGTCGACTGGCTTTCGAGCGTTACAGCCCGGCGATTCTCAAAGTAGGTGAGCTCGTCTTCGAGCTCCTCGATCGTCGAGCGCGAGGCCAGGTCCCTGGACGCGAGGTCACGCTGACGAGCG
>JAOUNH010000129.1 GCA_029881055.1 Gammaproteobacteria bacterium | reverse complement strand
GACCCCAAGACAAAAGCAAATTCTCGAATTGATTCAAGATGTTATCTATGAAACAGGCATGCCTCCAACACGGGCAGAAATTGCCCAGGAGCTGGGTTTCAAGTCCGCCAACGCGGCTGAAGAACATTTGCGAGCCCTGCAGCGCAAGGGCGTGCTGGACCTGGTGCCGGGCGCATCACGCGGCATCCAGCTGAAAGACTCTTTGCGCGAGCAGATCGGTCTGCCACTGGTTGGCCGGGTCGCAGCCGGCAGTCCCATCCTCGCTGAAGAGCATATCGAGACGCATTACAGAATCGATCCTCAATTATTCAATCCCAAACCGCATTACCTTTTGCGCGTACAAGGCATGAGTATGAAAAATGCCGGCATACTCGATGGTGATCTTGTGGCCGTGCATCGCACACCCGAGGTTCGCAGCCGGCAGATCATCGTGGCACGCCTGGATGATGAGGTGACCGTGAAACGTTATCGGCAAAACGGGTCTGTCGTATCGCTGTTGCCGGAAAACGAAGACTTTGAACCCATCGTGGTCGATCTGAAAACCCAGGCATTGGTCATCGAAGGCATAGTCGTGGGCGTGATACGTGATGGTTTGTTACTGCACTGATGCGCTTTCGCAATGAGTCTGGAGAAACTACTCGAGAACCCGCGCATCTGGCGGGGCAGCAGTCGACCCGGTGCTCAATCGGGGCTGGCGAGTGGTTATCCCAAACTCGACCGGTGTTTGCCCGGAGGTGGCTGGCCACTGGGGGCACTCACTGAAATCCTGATCGGGCAGCACGGTATTGGTGAATTGCGTTTGCTGATGCCGGCACTCGCCCAACTCAGTGCTGAGGAAACACCTGCTTACACGGGCGAGTACACGGAACCGGGCTGGATAGCCTGGGTGGCTCCGCCGTTTCAACCCTATGCCCCAGCCTTGCAGCAGCACGGCATCGATCTGTCACGCATGCTCATCGTGCGGCCGAAAGATGACAGCGAGTTGTTGTGGTCGGCTGAACAGGCTTTATCGTCGGGCACCTGTGCTGCCGTATTGTTGTGGCCCGACAAACTCGATGATCAGGCCAGCCGGCGCTTGCAACTGGCAGCAGAGAAAGGGCATAGCTGGGCCATTGCATTTCGGCCACTTGCGGCGCGCCAGCAGGCTTCTGCGGCCGCCTTGCGCCTGGAGTTACAGTTCACGGGGCAAGGTACGTGTGTTCATGTCCTGAAGAGTCGTGGTGGACGCCCGACTGTTCTGAACGATTTACTCTAGCGGTGTCCCGGGTCTGGAAATCGCCTGTCGTCGCGCGGGACACGGCCCCTGCTGCAAGACAACAGGTTTTACCCTTCGCGGAACTCGCAGCACCGGCAAAGCCTTTGTTGCTTACGCCCAGGCCGGTTCAACGATTGTGGTTTTGTATTTATTTACCCCAGTTGCCGCTGGAGGCCTGCCGTTCTTCCGCCGAGGCGCTGGTGATCGTCGAAGAGCAGCACGGCATACACCGTGTACTGCTGGCCGATGCGGCGGCCCGGGCGGCAGGCGTTATGGCGGGACTCTCAGCTAACGCCGCACTGGCTTTGTTGCCAACGCTGAAACTCGAAGAGCGCAATCCTGTGCGCGAACAACAGGTACTCGAACGGCTGGCAAGCTGGCTGGAGCGGTTTTCTTCGTTCGTGAGTATTGCCGACAGGAATCTGTTGTTGCTGGAGATCGCCGGCAGCCTGAACCTGTTCGGGGGATTGCAAAGCCTGCGGCAGACCATCGTGAGGGATCTTGGCATGCTGGGTTTTTCAGCGGCGGTGGCTATCGCACCCACACCACTCGCGGCAACCTGGCTGGCAAGGTCGGGGCGCCGCATTTGTATACGTGCCACCGAAAACCTGGGTCCCGCATTGCGTCGGTTACCACTGACTTGCCTGCACTGGCCTTCTGGCCAGCGCGAATTGCTGACCGGTATGGGTATCACCGCGATTGGTGATTGTCTGCGCCTGCCGCGCGAAGGTTTTGCGCGACGTTTTGGCGCCGAGCGTTTGCTCGACCTGGATCGCGCGCTCGGGCATCTGCCGGATCCGCGCGATTCGTGGCGTGCTCCCGAGCGTTTCTGTGCTGATTACGAGATGACCGAAGAGCAATCCGATCGCGAGCTATTACTCAACATCTGTCGTGAGTTGCTGTTATCACACGAGCAATTCCTGCTGGCACGTCAGCTCGGCACACAAAGTCTCTGTTTCAGTTTTTTCCATCTCAAAAGCACGGCGACAGAATTACGCCTGGGTGCGGCACTGGCTGACCGTTCGGCGAGTCGTTGGTTTGAACTGCTGAAGATTCGTTTCGAAGCACTGCGACTGCCTGAACCGGTTATCGCTGTGCGTTTACGCAGCGGCCTGTCGCAACCGCTGCTGGCTGAGACAGCGCGGCTTTCTTTTTCCCATAAAGCCGAAAAACAAAAACACCGTTACTCCATAGCGCAGCTTGCAGAACGTCTCGTGGCCCGTATCGGGGATCATTCCGTGCATGCGTTGACGATGGTGGCTGAACATCGCCCCGAGTATGCATGGTGTGCGCGAAATCCTTTATCAGACTGGACTGCCAGCACCTTGACGATGCTCACGGATACCCGGCGTCCGCTGTGGATGTTGCCGGAGCCTGCTCTGTTACCGGCAGACAGTGGCTATCCACTGCACAGGGGATGCAGGCTAACGTTGCTGGACGGTCCCGAAAGGCTTGAGACAGGCTGGTGGGATGAGGGCAACGTCTCTCGTGATTACTACACGGCCCTAAGTGGCGCAGGCATGCGCCTGTGGGTATTTCGTAACCGGCAGCGAACGCCGGACTGGTATTTGCACGGCATCTTCGGATGACCGTCCGTTATGCCGAGTTACACGCGCTGAGCAACTTTACGTTTCTGCGCGGTGCCTCCCATCCTGAGGAACTTGTAGAGACCGCGGCAGCGCTCGGTTATGAAGCTCTCGCTATTACTGATGAGTGCTCGATGTCCGGTATCGTGCGGGCGCATGCGGCGGCAAAGGAAACCGGACTTAAAAAACTGATTATCGGTTCCGAGTTGCGCTTGCGGAGCGGCCGAAAACTGGTGGCGCTCGTGCAAAACAAGGGCGGTTACGCGGCGCTTTGCCAGTTAATCAGCAAGGCACGTCGTGCGGCAGAGAAGGGAAGCTACGAACTGACGCGGCTGGATTTTGAAAGTGGCCTGCCCGGATGTCTCGTGTTATGGATTCCCGACAGGGACCTGAGGCTTGATGTCGAGGATCACTGGATACGGGAAACCTTTCGTGATCGCCTCTGGATCGCGGTTGAACTGATGGCAGACGGGCGGCAGCGCGAGCAACTCGAGAGGCTGCGTGAAGAAGGCCGGCGCCTGAAGTTGCCGCTCGTAGCGAGTGGCGACGTGCATATGCATATTCGCGCACGCCGCATACTGCAGGATGCTGTAACAGCAATTCGGCTGCGCACAACTGTCGACAAGGCCGGGTTTGCATTGCATTCCAATGGCGAGCGGCATTTGCGATCACTCGCGGTACTCGCGCATGCCTACCCGGCAGAGTTGCTCGAGGAATCCGCACGAATTGCCGACACCCTGCATTTTTCTCTGCATGAACTTCGTTACGAATACCCGAATGAACTGGTTCCCGCGGGAGAGACAGCGGGTACTTACCTCAGAAAACTCACCGAGGAAGGGATGCGTCGCCGCTGGCCGGGTGGTGTACCGGCCAAGGTGATTGCCCTGGTGGAGCACGAACTCAAGCTGATCGCCGATCTCGAGTACGAGTCGTATTTTCTGACCGTAGAGGACATTGTTTCTTTTGCCCGTGCAAAGAACATCCTCTGCCAGGGAAGAGGTTCGGCAGCCAACTCTGCGGTGTGTTTTTGCCTGGGCATTACCGAGGTCGATCCCGGACGCATGGCCGTGCTGGTGGAACGTTTTATTTCGAAAGAGCGTAACGAACCACCCGACATCGACGTGGACTTTGAGCACGAACGTCGCGAAGAAGTTATCCAGTACATCTACGGCAAATACGGGCGTGAACGAGCCGCCCTGGCGGCGACCGTCATTACCTATCGGCCGCGCAGCGCATTGCGTGATGTCGGCAAAGTGCTGGGCTTGAGCGATCTGCAGATCAGTCGCCTGTCGCGGTCGATGCAGTGGTGGGATGGCCGCACCGTGGATGACAGCCGCATTCTTGAAGCCGGGCTCAATCCGGACAGTCCGGTTATCCGCCGGCTGTTGTACCTGGTTCGCGAGATCATCGGGTTTCCGCGACATCTTTCGCAGCATGTCGGTGGTTTTGTTATTTGCAATGCGCCGCTCCATGAACTCGTGCCGGTCGAAAACGCGACGATGCCGGATCGCACGGTGATTCAGTGGGAAAAGGATGATCTCGAAGAGATGGGATTGTTGAAAGTCGATGTGCTGGGTCTCGGTATGTTGACCGCTATCCGCCGCAGTTTTGACCTGATTCGCGATTTCGATGGTCGGGACTACAGCCTGGCGAGTGTGCCGGCGGAAGATCCACGGGTGTACGACATGATTTGTGCCGGCGACACGATGGGCGTATTCCAGATCGAGTCGCGCGCGCAGATGGCGATGTTGCCGCGACTCAAGCCGCGCTGTTACTACGACCTCGTGATTGAAGTTGCGATCATTCGACCAGGCCCGATCCAGGGTGACATGGTGCATCCTTATTTACGGCGCAGGAACGGTGAGGAGGCCGTCGATTATCCCAGCGAGGAAGTGAAGGGTGTGCTGCAACGTACCCTGGGTGTGCCGATTTTCCAGGAGCAGGTCATGCAGCTGGCGGTTGTGGCGGCTGGCTTTACGCCCGGCGAGGCAGACCGTTTGCGCCGTGCCATGGCGGCGTGGAAGCGGCGCGGTGGGCTGGGCCCCTTCGAAGATAAATTGATCAGCGGCATGCGCGAACGTGGTTATGCAGAGGAGTTTGCGCGCCAGATATTCCGGCAGATCGAGGGTTTTGGTGAATACGGATTTCCGGAGTCGCATTCCGCGAGTTTTGCCTTACTCGTTTACGTATCGTGCTGGCTGAAATGTCATACGCCGGCTGCATTCACGTGTGCCTTGTTGAATAGCCAGCCGATGGGCTTTTACTCGGCCTCACAACTGGTGCAGGACCTTCGTCGTCACGGCGTCGAGGTGCGAGCGGTTGATGTCAATGTCAGTAGTTGGGATTGCAGTCTGGAGGCCGGGGAGGGTGGTGCTCCCGTCCTGCGACTTGGTTTGCGCATGGTGAAGGGCCTGTCAGAAAACGCCGGCCAGCGAATCGTTGCCGAACGCGAAAAAGGCCGTTACGCGACAGTACAGGGCCTGATGGAAAGAGCGCAGCTGGATCGGCGCGATTTGGGCGTGTTGGCAACATCGGGTGCATTGCAGGCCTTATCGGGTGACCGGCACAAGGCGCGCTGGGCGGTTGCGGGTACGGAGAAACCGGTGCCTCTGTTTCGTGGTGTCGAACACTATGAAGCAGCACCGCTCCTTAAGAAACCTACTGAAGGCCAGAATATCGTTGCCGATTACCAGAGCACGGGATTAACGCTCGAGAGGCATCCCATGTGCCTGTTGCGTCGTCATCTGGATCGCTACCATTACATGGCGGCCGGGCAACTTCCCGACATGAGCAATGGTCAGCGCATCAACGTAGCCGGGCTGGTCATTACCAAGCAGCGCCCCGGAACTGCCAGCGGTGTCACGTTTGTGACCTTGGAAGATGAGAGCGGGTATATCAACCTGATCGTCTGGAGGAAGGTCGCAGAGGAGTTCAGGTCTGAGTTATTGAATGCGCGGCTGCTCGGTATTGCCGGGGAGCTGCAGATCGAAGGAAGGGTGATTCATGTCATCGCGCAGCGGCTGTTCGATCACAGCGAAATGCTCGGTGAGCTCAGCGTTAGTTCACGCGACTTTCGGTGACGTTACCTAGTCCTCGCCATCAAGGTCGAAGTTAAAGGTGTCGTCCATCTCTATCATCTTCAGTTCCCGCAATTCCTCAAGTCGTTTGCGGGCCTGCCGTTTCCTTGCGGCTTCCTCGGCATCCGTCAATTCGATCCTGGCGAACAAAGCATCAACGCTCGCTTCGACAATTGTGTCGGCGAATCCTTCGTCGTCACCCAGAAGCAAGACGTCGTCGTCGCCGTCGTCATCAACTTCATCGTCGACCTCGTCGTCCGACACGTCCTCCGACAGCTCCTCCGACAGCTCCTCGTCTTCCAGGTTATCGTCGGTATTCTTACCCGTCATTCCGTACCTCGTCCAGAAAATCTGCCTAGCAATAAGCTGAACAAAAATATTAGCGAATAAGGTTATTTATCTCAAAGATGGGAAGCAAGATAGCAAGAACAATAGTTAACACGACGCCACCCATCAGCACAATCACCAAGGGCTGCAATATACCAAGTAATGCGGCGATAAGGCCATTGACTTCCCGTTCCTGTCCGTTGGCCGCTCGGCCCAGCATTTCCTCCAGTCTTCCGCCGGCCTCTCCACTGGAAATCAGGTGAATCATCATCGGCGGAAACAGTTTGCTGGCCGCCAATGATTTACTGATGGATCCGCCTTCACGAACACGAATCGTCGCCTCCGTGACGGCATCTCGCATGGGCAGATTCTCGATAACTTCGGCCGAAATTTTGAAAGCCTCGAGTATCGGCACACCGCTGCCGGCGAGAATGCTCAGCGTGCGAGTAAACCGTGCTGTATTGATGCCCCTTACCAGGCGGCCGGTGATTGGCATACGGAGCAGGAATCGATGGTAGCTGCGACGCGGGCCCTCCTGCTGCAATATCCACCAGATTCCGTAAGCCAGTGCGGCCAGCCCGACAATAATGGCCGGCCAAAAATCGCGCAGGAAGTCGCTGGTCGCGATCAGGCCGCGCGTGAGTCCGGGTAATTCAGCTTGTGTGCTTTGAAAAACGCCGACGATCTTTGGCACGACTGTGGCCAGCATGAAACTGATGATGCCGATCGCCATGACGATCAGCGCGACAGGATAAACCATGGCATTGGTGATGTGCTGTCGAAGCTCCTGGCGTGACTCCGTGTAGTCAGCGAGTCGCTCGAGAACGACATCCAGGTGGCCGGACTGTTCTCCGGCCGCCACAGTCGCCCGGTACAGCTCGGGAAAGGCCTGGGGAAAATCGGCGAGTCCGTCGGCCAGCGTGTAGCCCTCCATGACCTTTGCGCGGACGCCGAGCAGGATGCTTTGGGTACGAGGAGTGTCGTTTTGCTGCGATACCGCGAGCAGGGTTTCCTCCAGAGGCATGCCGGACTGGGACAGGGACGCCAATTGACGCGTTATCAGCGCGAGTTCCGCAGCGGACATGCCCTTGCGCAACGAGAACGTCGACTGCCGGCGAGCTTCTTTTTGCGCCACCTCGGTGATGCTGACCGGAAGCAAGCCGCGGTCGCGGAGTACCTGTCGTACGTGCCGCGGTGTATCGCCTTCAAGCAGGCCTCTGGCCTGCTTGCCGGACTTGTCCATCGCAACATATTCGAACGCGCCCACGGCCCCGGCCTAGTCTTCGCGCGTGACGCGCAATACTTCGTCTACGGTCGTGTGGCCCAACAAGACCTGGCGACGCCCGTCGGCCCGAATACTCGGGCTGCTGTTTCGCGCGTAGCGTTCGAACTCATGTTCGCTGACGCCTTCGTGAATCATTTCCCGCATGCGGTCGTCGAGCGTGATGAGTTCGTAAATTCCAGTGCGACCGACGAATCCCCGGTTACCACCGGTACCGGGCTTGTAAAGTGTCGGTGCATGTGACGGGTCGACGCCCAGCACTTCGCATTCGTAGTCGGATGCGGTGTACGGAATCTTCGATTCATCGTCCAGGACCCGTACCAGGCGTTGCGCAAGTACGCCGATGAGGCTGGA
>JAOUNH010000289.1 GCA_029881055.1 Gammaproteobacteria bacterium | reverse complement strand
GTTCCACGGCCTTTTGTTTGGCAAGCCGATAATCCCGCACACCCTGGTTAACGATGATGCGCGCCGCCTCCTGTGCGACAACCAGACGTTCGCGTGCCGATTCGCCAGTACGTTTTCTTTTCATAGAACAAAAAAATAGCTCGGAAAAAAGAGATCAGAACAGTGATTCCGGCGCCTCGTCGTCATCGGTTTCCTCGACTGCCTCCGGATCGAGCCCGGCCGCATTGTTGAACGGGTCGCTGACATCCTGCATGCGCTCGCAGTCCGGCACGTTGTCCTCAAAAAATACCTCGAACATCACATCAAGCTGGCCGGCACGCGCGGGGCATCCCGTTTGCTTGTCGATCTTGACCGATACAATGCCCTCGGGCATCGGCATCTTGTGATCGGGTACCCCCTTAAGCGCAATTCGGGCGAAGTCAATCCAGACCGGCAAGGCGGTGCGCGATCCTTCCTCGCCCGGACCCAGCGGCCGATCATCGTCGTAACCAACCCAGACGACCGCGGCAAGATCGGCATTAAAGCCACCAAACCATGCGTCGCGGCGATCATTCGACGTACCGGTCTTGCCCGAGAGGTCCCGTCGCCCGAGTACCAGCGCCTTACGGCCCGTGCCGCGAAACACGACATCACGCATCATGTCCTGGATAAGAAAAGCGTTTTGGGGCGAGATGGCCTGCGGGGCAACGTTGACGTTCTCGAATAACTCCGGGGCGTCCGTCGCCGTAGGTCGGTAGGTATCGATGACATCCATCATCTGCTCGATCAACAAGTCCCCCGTAAGTCGATCATCCACTTGCGGCACGCTGGCCTCTGCGCCTGTTGTTTCCGGCACGCATTCATCGCAGACCACGGCGGGGTAGGCTCGAAACAACGGCTCGCCCGCGGGCCCGAATATCGAGTCGATAACGTAGGGCTTTATTGCGTGCCCCCCGTTGGCGAGTATCGCGTAGGCCTGGGCCATATCCAGGGGCGACGCCTGCCCGCCGCCCAGGGCCAGGGAGCCGTTGCGGATCAGGGTTGCGTCACTGAAACCGAATTTCGCAAGGTGTCGAATTGCGTTGCCGATGCCGGTTTCAAATAACAGCAGGCGTACGGAAACGAGGTTCATCGAGCGAACCAGCGCTTCGCGCATGCGTGTCGGACCGTAGAAGCGGCCACTGTAATTGATGGGGCGCCATACCGCCTCCAGCTCGGATGAGCTGATAACGACCGGCGCATCCAGCACGACGGTCGCCGGCGTGTTGCCGTATTCCAGGGCAGCGGAATAAATAAAGGGTTTAAATGCAGACCCTGGCTGCCGGTAGGCCTGGCGAGCGCGGTTGAACTTGCTCGTCGTGTAATCGAAGCCACCCGTCAGTGCAGCAACGCCTCCGTCATAGGGGTCAAGCGCCACAACGGCTCCCTGCGCTTCGGGGACCTGTGCCAGTGCCCAGCTGCCATTCGCTGTCGGCATGACATAAATGACATCACCGACGGCAACCACTTCATCTGCCGAATTCGGCGCCGGGCCAAAATTTTCGCGATCGATGAATGGATTGGCCCAGCTCATGCCGGCCCAGGGCAGTGTCGCGGAGACACCGTCGTGAAACAGGATGGTTGCCTCGTTGTTGTCTCCCAGCCGGGTAACGAGCGCGAGCGACAGTCCGCCCGGCGCGTACTGGTCCAGCGAGTCGAAAATTTCCGCGGGCCATTGATCCAGCGGCAAGGTCAGGGTGTCCTCGGAGAGCTCGATCCTGGTTTTGGGCCCGCGGTAGCCGCGGCGTCGGGAGAAATCGAGCAGGCCGTTACGCAACGCATAATTCGCCGCTTTCTGCATGCGCGAGTCGAGCGTCGTTACCACCTGGTATCCGGCGGTATAACTTTTTTCGCCGTACAGCTCGAGCATCTGGCTGCGAACCATCTCGGCGATATACGGCGCATTCAGCTGAATCGCCGCGCCATGCAGCCGGGACTGCATCGGTTGCGACATCGCCTGTTCGTACTCGGCATCGTCGATAAAGCCGAGATCAAGCATGCGGCCGAGAACGTAGCCTCGTCTGACC
>JAOUNH010000288.1 GCA_029881055.1 Gammaproteobacteria bacterium | reverse complement strand
CCAATAATGTCCTCGGCCCACTCGAGCGCGTTCAGGAAACTTGCGGCGCGCGACCCGGTTAGCGGCGAACCCAGGCAGACGACCCTGCCGGGCAGAAACTCCGGATGGTTCGCGTGCATCCTCAGCGCCAGCACGCCGCCGAGGCTATGCCCAATAATGTGGGCAATATCAACATTTTGTGCGCGGATAAATCGCGCCAGCGCGGCCGCATTATCATCGAGGGTGCCACGTACCGACGGGTAGCTGAACAGGGCAACCCGCATGCCGTATTCACGCTCGAGCCGCCGCTTGATGAGGTACATGCCGGCGCCATGCGACAGGTAGCCATGCACGCAGGTTACAGATTCGAGCGGCTTACTCAGTGCGCGGAGCTCGGAGGCGGATGCCGGTTTCCTTGAGCTGCAATTCGGACACTTCGCCAGGCGCATTGGTCAGCGGACAGCTGGCCGTTTGCGTTTTCGGGAAAGCGATGACATCGCGAATACTTTCGGCACCGGCCATCAGCATGACGATGCGATCGAGCCCGAAAGCGACGCCGCCGTGCGGTGGACATCCAAACTGCAATGCCTGCAACAGGAATCCGAATTTTTCTTCTGCTTCTTCGTCGCTGATGCCGAGGATGTCGAACACGGCGGCCTGCATGGACTGGTCGTGTATACGAATCGAACCGCCGCCGATTTCCGAACCGTTCAGGACCATGTCGTAAGCACGGGACAGGGCATTGCCCGGATCCGCCCGCAGCGCCTTGGAATCGTTCACCGACGGTGCCGTAAATGGATGGTGCAGAGCGCTCCAGCGCTTGGTCGCAACATCCTTTTCAAACATGGGGAAATCGACGACCCAAAGCGGCGCCCAACCCTCGGCCACCATGCCCCGGTCTTCGCCCACTTTGAGGCGCAAGGCGCCCAGCGCGTCGTTAACCACTCGTGCCTTGTCGGCACCAAAGAAGATCAGGTCGCCCGTTTTCGCATTGGTACGCTCGAGGATTCCTGTGACTGTGTCGTCGGGCAAGAACTTGAGTATCGGCGATTGCAGGCCGTCGCGACCTGCTGCCACGTCGTTGACCTTGATGTAGGCGAGACCCCGGGCGCCATAGCGTCCGACGAAGGCGGTGTAGTCGTCGATTATCTTGCGACTGATATCGGCGCCGCCTGGCACACAAAGCGCTGCTACGCGACCTTCGGGGTCAGCCGCGGGACCCGCAAAAACCTTGAACTCGACAGCGCTCATGAGATCACTGACTTCAATCAGTTCGAGATCGATCCTGAGGTCCGGCTTGTCCGAGCCATAGCGATGCATTGCTTCGGCATACGTCATACGGGGGAACGGATCCGCAAGATTGACGCCCATCGCCTTTTTGAAGACGTGACGAATCATGCGCTCCACGGTTCCGGTCACCGCGGTCTCATCGACAAAGCTCATTTCGATATCGAGCTGTGTGAATTCCGGCTGCCGGTCGGCACGCAAATCTTCGTCTCGGAAACAACGCACGATCTGGTAGTAGCGATCCAATCCGGACATCATCAGCAGCTGTTTGAAAATCTGTGGCGATTGCGGCAATGCGAAGAATTTACCCGGATTGGTGCGACTCGGGACGATATAGTCGCGCGCGCCTTCCGGCGTCGCACGTGTCAGCATCGGCGTCTCAACATCAACGAAGCCGTTGTTATCAAGGAAATCGCGCATCGCCATCGTGACCTTGTGGCGCAACATCAGGTTACCCAGCATCTTCTCGCGACGCAGGTCGAGATAACGGTACTTGAGCCGGATATCCTCGTTCGCCTGTTCGTCGTGGTGAAACGGCGGTGTCTCGGACTTGTTCAGAACCTCCAGATCCTGGGCCAGAACCTCGATTTTGCCGGTGCGCATGTTCGGGTTCACAGTGCCCTCGGGACGTGCACGCACGAGGCCCTTCACTCGCAGCACAAATTCGGAGCGGATTCTTTCGGCCAGCTCAAAAATCTCGGCGCGATCCGGGTCAAAAACGACCTGTAACAAGCCTTCGCGATCGCGCAAATCGATAAAGATCACACCGCCGTGGTCGCGGCGCCGGTGCACCCAGCCGCAAACCTCGATTTCCTTACCCAGCA
>JAOUNH010000128.1 GCA_029881055.1 Gammaproteobacteria bacterium | reverse complement strand
ACCGTTGGCCCGATACCTGGTGGCCTACGCACGCGGTCGGGAAGACATCCAGAACCAGGTCAACGGACTGCTCGAAGAACTCAACCTGCCGATCACTGCATTGTTTTCGACGCTGGGCCGGACTGCGGCTCGCGGCCTCGAGAGTTCCTGGGCAGCGCACAAGATGCGCGATGTTTACGGCGAACTCATGGCCAATCTGAAAGCCGGCGATACGGCGACGGCAAATATGGAGAAGTTCGATCCTTCGACCTGGGAAGCGGATGTCAAAGGCGTCGGCTACGGCGAAGCCCCGCGCGGGGCCCTCGGACACTGGGTGCATATCAAGGATACAAAGATAAAGAACTACCAGTGCGTTGTGCCGACAACCTGGAACGCGTCGCCGCGTGACCCGGCGGGCAACATCGGTGCCTACGAAGCGGCACTGTTAGGTACGCCGATGGCTAACGCCGAACAACCGCTGGAAATTCTGCGCACCATACACAGCTTTGATCCCTGCATCGCCTGTTCGACGCACGTCATGTCCGACGACGGCAGGGAATTAAGCACGGTCAAGGTGCGCTAAGGAGACTGATATGGCAACCGTCAGCGACGGCCAGAAACTTACAGGCCCGATCTATGTGTTTTCCCTGCCGGTCCGAATCTGGCACTGGCTGCATGCCCTTTCGATTGCAACGCTCATTGTGACGGGCTATCTGATCGCCGTTCCACTGGCATCTCGAGGCGGCGAAGCAAGTGACCATTTCCTGATGGGCACCCTGCGACTGGTGCACTTCACGGCGGCATTTGTATTTGCGATCGGACTGTTTGTGCGTGCCTACCTCGCGATCGTCGGCAATAGTTATGCTCGAGAACTGTTCATCGTGCCCGTCTGGCGTGGCACGTACTGGAAAGAGTTCTGGCATGAGGTGAAATTCTACTCTTTTGTCACGAGAAAAACGGGCAAGAACATCGGGCATAACCCGCTGGCGCAGGCTGCCATGTGGCTCTTCAATGTCGTCGTCGCCCTGTTCATGGTGTGCACCGGATTCGCGTTATACAGCCAGGGTACGGGTGCCGGCAGCTGGGCCGACACAATGTTTGGCTGGGTCTTCGTGCTCGTACCGAGTTCACAGACCGTGCGCATGTGGCACCTGATGGGCATGTGGCTGATGTTGTTCTTCATCATCCTGCACATCTACATGGCGATACGCGCTGATTTTGCATCTCGCCAGAACGGCGTCAGCTCTATGATCGACGGCTGGCGGACCTTCAAGGACGACGGACCGCGCGATCCGCGGTAGCGGCGCACAAACAGGAGCCTTCGCAATGAGCAGCGCGACAATCAGCATCGCAGACGGTAATCCAGGCGCGTACGAAACGCTGATCCTTGGCATCGGCAATATCCTCTGGGCCGACGAAGGCTTCGGCATACGTGCATTGGAAGAGCTGCACAGGAAATACATTTTTCCGGACAATGTTCGCGTCATGGACGGCGGTACCCAGGGCATTTTTCTCTTACCCTGGGTGCGCAACGCAAGACGACTGCTGATATTCGATGCCGTCGATTTCAACCTCGAACCCGCCACACTGAAACTGATACGCGGCAATGACGTACCGCGATTCATGGGCGCGAAGAAGATGAGCATGCACCAGACCGGCTTCCAGGAGGTTCTCGCGTCGGCCGATCTCGCGGGCGAACTGCCCGAGGAACTTGCACTCGTCGGTGTGCAGCCCGAACTGCTCAACGATTACGGCGGCAGCCTCCGCGATAGCGTGCGGCACGTCGTGCCGGAAGCGGTCGACCTTGCACTCAAGGTACTCGGAGAATGGGGCGTATATGCTGAGCCGCGCGCCAATGCCCTGACTGGCACTGACCTCGTCAGCCCCGGCGAACTGGACATCCGGGAATATGAACAGGGACGCCCTAACCGCAGCGGAGACTCACTATGACCCACGCGCTCATCGACCGACTCATGACGGAACTCGGTTACCCCGAGATCTCGCTTGAAAATCACGACGCCTTTATTCAGCAGCCGGGGCTGAACGTACTGTTCTTCCCTGGCGACCCGGATACGGTCAAGGACGCAACTGATGTTGCCGTCGTTCTGCCCGAACTGGTCGCGGCTTTTGAGAACAGGCTCAATCCCGGCATCGTGGCCGATACCTTCGGTGCCGGAATGAAATTAAAACGCCAGTACGGATTCACGCATTATCCGTCGCTCGTTTTCGTTCGCGATGGTGAGTACGTGGGGACGATCACGCGTATCCAGGACTGGGGCGACTATCTCGCGAAGATCAGCGCCATGTTCACAGCACCTGTGCGACGTGCACCGGGCTTCAGCGTACCCGTAGTCGCAGGATAAGATCATGAATATCAACGATATACCTGTACGTGTCATGGGCCCGGGCAGTCAACAGAGCAAGCTCGGAGAGCCGCCGAGCTACATCGACATGCCCAGTGACATGGCCCGCTACGATCCACCGTTGATGCCCGGCCCGGACGAAGTGCGGCATCTCGCCGGTGCCAGGGAGGCAATGCAGTGGTTGCAGGCGGCGCTGACGCAATGCGATGCAACCCGGCAACGTCAGCTGGCCGACCTGACGCAGATCGATGAAGACAGTCGCAAGCTTGTCAACCAGATACTCGGCGAAGGTGAAGTCAGCATTAGTTATGACGGCACGCCGCGCGCGCAGGTACAGGAGTCCGTACTCGCCGGCATTTGGCGCACTTTCTATTTCGATGACGAGGACCAGATCGCGATCGACCTGCTGGAGGTTGCGGATGTACCGCACATCGTAAGCGCGCGACTCGAGCGAGCGCAGCCAATTGATACGACGGAACCGACATCGGCAGCGGATGTACCGAACGCAATGCCCATACTCGTGGAGCTCGAAGATCGTCGCCTCGATTATGAGCAAAATGGCAAAACGCATTCGATCAACCTTACGCTGCTGCCATTGAGTCAATCGGAACTGGAATTCATTGATATGCGATTGGGGCGCGGTCCTGTTGATGTTTTGTCGCGGGCTTACGGGAAATGCGAAGTTATCAGCACAAAAAGTGCCAATGTCTGGTGGGTGCGCTACTTCAATTCCATGGGGACGCTGATTCTCAACACGCTTGAAGTCACCGACGTTCCGCAAGTCGTGGTCGCCGCGAGCGAAGATATCCGGGATTCCTCCTCGCGTTTGAATGAGATCCTGCAGCCTTACTGGCCGGATAGCGCATGAATCGCCTTGCCGACGACGCAAAGTTAGAGTGTCGGATTTGCTGGTACGTGTACGACCCCGCAGTCGGCGACGACAAAGAACAGATTCCACCAGGAACACCTTTCCTCGAGCTCCCGGACTACTGGCGTTGTCCACAATGCGATTCGGAAGCCGACGCATTCCTGCCAGTGAGCCGCTGAAATGAGCGGGCAAACACCCATCTCCAGCGACACACTCGTCGCACGATTTGACACCATTCAACGCACACGAATGCAAGGCCTGCCATTCCTGAACCCGGCGCTTGCTGTCGAGGCAGTTGGATTTCGTCCTCTCAACAAACACCAGCTGGGCGTATTGATTACTCCATGGTTCATGAATCTCGTCCTGCTTCCTGCAATTGCTTCCGGCTCTGCGTTTTCCGAAGGCAGCAAGATCACGGTCCGCCTGCCGTCAGGGCCTGTTGAATTCACAGTAGCCTGCGATGAAGAACTCGGAACCTACCTGACCGCCGCGCTATTCAGTTCGGTAAGCGAACTGCCCGATCAGGAGACGGCTCGCGAAGTCGGGTGTGAAGTCATGCAGCAAGTATTTAACAAAGCGCACAGCGAGCGCACCATCAGTCGCCGCGCCTTGTTCAGGCGCTCCGAGGCCGCAGATGCATGAGCTCTCGGTTTGTCTGTCACTCCTGCAGCAAATGGAAAGCATTGCCAGGCAACACAATGCGGCTACTATTGACCAGGTTTTCCTGAAAGTCGGTCCGCTGTCCGGCGTAGAGCCTGAACTTTTGCGCAAGGCCTACCCGCTTGCGGTGGCGGGTACGGTGGCTGAAAATGCCGAGTTGTTTATTGAATACGGCGAAGTCATTGTCACTTGCACCGAGTGCGGAGCTGAGTCACCGGCAAAACCGAATCGCCTGCTGTGCGCCGCTTGCGGCGACTTTCGAACACGCCTGATCAGCGGCGACGAGATGATTCTCGAGCGCATCGAACTGACGCCTCGCCAACCGGTAGCTGGTGATGTGGTGACGCCAGTCAGCTGATACTACGCCTGGCGTGACGCCAACCAGCGCAGCATGATCGGTGTTGCGATGGTGGTGACCAATGCCATCACGACAATCGCCGAAAACAGGCTCGCTACAATCGGCGGAATCGGTACCGGCTGCAGAAATAGCCCAGCTTCGAGCGCGACGCCGGCAACGATCAGTTCCACTGCGCCCCGACCGCTCATACCAAAACCAACCATCAATGACTCGTTTCGCGACAGACCCAACCAGTACGCAGGCAATCCCGACCCGATAAGCTTGCTGACAAAAGCAATCAGGGTTAGCACAACGACAAAGCCCGGCGCCTGGCCGATGCCTTCGAAGTCAAGATGCAGTCCTATGGAAACAAAAAAGATCGGCCCGAGAAACCCCGAAGTGATGCCCGACATCTGCTGCTCGACCCTTTCGTACACAGGTGCAGCAACAACCTTTGGATGAAAAAACATGCCGGCAATGAAGGCGCCCAGAATAAAGTGCAGGTCCATCATTTCTGCGAATACCGCGTACGCGAGTGCAGCAATCAGCAACATGCTGAAATCCACTTCGGGAAAGTGCAGGTGTTGCAGATATTTACCGACCAAGGGAAATACGAAAAGTCCGACAGGAACGGTAACGGCAAAAAATAGCGCCGCTTTACCCAACAGCCAAAACACATGGGACGGCTGGAAAGACCCGGAGATGCCCTCTTCGAGCGCGGCCAGCATCAATGCGAGGAGAAAAAGACTCAGCAAATCGTCCCAGAGTGCTGCGGCGATAACGGTTTTGCCAACCGTGGAGTGAAGTTGGCCGAGATCCATGAAGATACGCACAGCAACCGGCACCGCGGTAATGGCGAGAGCCGTGCCGAGAAAAAGGCTCTGCACCAGTTTGATCGGCGAGTCCGGCAGTACCGCCAGCCCAAGTGCAAAACCAGCCGCGAGTGGCACAAGCATTCCGCCAAGCGCGATGACAATCGCCGACTTCGACGTGCGGGCAAATTCCAGCGGTTCCATACGAATGCCGGCCAGTAACATCAGAAAGAACATTCCGAGGCTGGCCAGCGAGATATAGGTTTCGCTTTCGCAGGCTGAGGACAGAAACGCCAGCGGATCATAGGAGCGTCGCAGCAGCACACCGAGGGCCACGCCAGCGACCAGCTCCCCGACGATGGCCGGCAGCCTGACCCGTTCCGCGAGTTCGGCAAACACTCGAGTCACAACAAGCAGGACGAGAATGAGATACAGAATTTCCACGCCTAGCAGATTCGCGGCAGCGGATCGTCCTCCAGTTCTTCGAGGAAACGCTCCCCACCGAGAGCTGTTTCGAGAATGACGCGATTACTGATCGCAGTGATACGACCGATGCGGGCGGCGTCTCGACCTTCCGGTATCTCACGCCAAAGCTGCAATGCCCGATCGCACTGCTCTTCGGCTATGACGGCAAGGACCCGTCCTTCACAGGCCAGGTAGTAAGGATCGTAGCCCAACATGTCGCACACCGCCTGCACCTGCTCCTTGACGGGTATGGTCGCTTCGAATCGCACGCCGAGGCCCGTGGAGCGATTGATTTCGTGTGCGATGGACGCAATTCCTCCGCGCGTTGGATCGCGCATAAAGCGCAATCCGTCCAGCGCAAGCAGGGGCTCTGTCAGGGACATCACCGGGCCCGCGTCAGACACCAGGTCCCCGCGCAAGCCGAATGCCTCGCGGGCCAGCATGACCGCCGTGCCGTGGTCGCCAACCGAACCGCTGATGATAATGACATCCCCTTGTCGAATTTTGTCCATCGTCGGTATGACGCCCGGCAGGCGAACGCCCACTCCCGTGGTCGCGAGATACAGGCCGCCACCTTCACCGCGCCGCACGACCTTCGTGTCTCCGGCGCAAATCTTTACGCCGCAATCTTTTGCCGCCAACGCCAGGCTCGCAATAATCCGGTCCAGCGTGGCGATCTCGAATCCTTCTTCAATAAACGCGTTCAAAGTGAGGAACTTGGGTCTTGCGCCAGCGACGGCGAGATCGTTGGTCGTGCCGTGCACGGCAAGAGAGCCGATGTCGCCACCCGGAAATTCCAGCGGCTGAACCGTGAATCCGTCCGTCGTGATCAACACGTCACCGTCGCCGAGCGCAATCGGCACAGCATCGGCCTCGACATTAATTTCCGACGCGCCGAAGTGCTTCGCGAAAACCTCGACGATGAGCTCGCGCATGTAGCGCCCGCCATTGCCGTGCGCCAGCGAAATCCGGGTGTCATCCATCGATCTTTGCCTCCGCGCCCCGTGCAGCGTATTCCGCAACCTGGCCAAAGCTGAGTGCCGCATCATTGCAGGGCAGCTTGAGCGGCAGATGCACGTCGAAACCATTGTTCTTCAGGAGATCAACGGCGAGGGTGGCAAGAAAATTGTTCTGGAACACACCGCCGGTCAGGCCGACACGCTCAACCGAATGCAGGGACCTCGCGGCCATCGCCTGATCGAGAATGACGGTCGCGAGGCTGGAATGAAAAACCTCGGCACGGCGCTCAGGCGCAATGGTGTCATCGCCCAACATTGGCAGCAGCGGTTCCCAGTCCGATCGATATATGCCGGAACCGTCCCGGACCAGCGGCAACACAATCGGGGTTTGCCGCGACGTGCACAGCGATTCGAGTTGCATCGGGCCCTGCGCTTCGTGACTGACATTCGGGAGCTTGCAGACGATTGCCGCCGCCGCATCAAACAACCGACCCGCCGCGGAAGTGGGTGGGCTGTTCAGCCCGATAGTCCACGCCGACCGGGCCAGTCCGTCGGCATCGGGAACCTGGTCCCAGGTCTTGCCGCACTCCCAGTAAAGCGCCGCAGCACTTCGCCAGGGCGCGCGCCCGGACAGATTGCCGCCCGGCAGCCGAAACGGCCGAAAGCTTGCAAAGTGTCGCCAGTCGCCGGCGCAGCCGAGCAAGGCTTCACCGCCCCACAAGGACCCATCCTCGCCGAGTCCGACGCCGTCCCAGGTGAATACGAGCCACTGCCCGTCCTCGCCCAGTTCGGCGGTCAGCGCCGACGCATGAGCCTGATGGTGAAATACCGTGTCGTAGGGCAAATCGTGTCGCCGCGCCCAGCGGTGTGTCGTATACCCCGGATGCGCGTCGCACAGAATGCGCCGTGCACGAACGCCGTAAAGCGCCTGCAAGTCCTCAATCACTTGCTCAAATACCTGGAAACTCCGCGGGTTGTCCATCTCACCGATGTGCGGCGAGACGACCGCGCGATTGTCCCATCCCAGCGCGACCGTACCTTTCATGTGTCCGCCGACAGCAAGGACAGGCTCGGATAATCGCCAGGGCAGCTCCATCTCGCAGGGCGCGGAGCCACGTCCCATGCGTAGCGGACGAACCTGGCCGGCGATGGTCCGGCACACCGGGTCATCGGCGGGCCTGACGATTGGCCGGTCGTGGTGCAGGAAAGCGTCAGCAATGTCGCCGAGCCGCAGCAGCGTTTCGTCGTTTTCGGTCAGCACCGGTTCGCCGCTGATATTGCCGGAGGTCGCAACGAGGGGCCCACCGAAATCGTTGAGCAACAAATCGTGCAGGGGACTGTAAGGGAGAAAAACGCCTATCTCGCCCAGGCCTGGCGCGACATTGTCCGCCAGGTCGATACCCACGCGTTTGCGCAACAGCAGTATGGGACGCGCTGGACTGCGCAGGTACTCAGCCTCCTGTGCCGTCAAAGTGACGGCTTTGCGAACCGCGCCCAGTCCGTCCTTGCCTTGCATGGGAAACATCACAGCCAACGGTTTGTCGGGGCGGTGTTTTCGTTGCCGGAGTTTCTCAACAGCCGCCTTGTTACGAGCGTCGCACAGCAGGTGATAACCACCGATGCCCTTTACAGCAACTATATCGCCG
>JAOUNH010000010.1 GCA_029881055.1 Gammaproteobacteria bacterium | reverse complement strand
GCTGTTGGCCGACCTCGCGGATACCGGTTGCGATGCACTGGGTGTCGACTGGACGACCGACCTCGCAACGGCCCGGCGGTATGTCGACGACAAGGTGGCATTGCAGGGCAACCTCAACCCCGCAACACTCCGGGAATCACCCGAAGTGATACGCCAGGGCGTTGCCGACACGCTGGCAAGCTACGGCAAAGGTCCGGGGCACGTCTTCAACCTCGGCCACGGCATCACACCAGACATCGACCCTGACCACCTCGGCGCGCTCGTTGATGCCGTTCACGAACTGAGTCCCGACTATCATTAGATGGGGGTGTGGCGAGTGAGATATTGTTTTCAGGAAATAAAGCGGAGCTCGCTCCCGTTTGACGGGAGCGCAGTGAGCCATTCCTGAAAACAATATCTCACTCGACGCACCGTTACGTGATGATCAAAGGATTTCGACCTCCAGAATCTTGCACTCCTGCACGACGTCCATTGCGTAGCCGCCGTGCGTTTCGGCAGCAACCCAGACAACTTCGCCGTATTTGAATTGCTGCATGCGTTCGCCGCCCTGTCCATCGTCTTCGAGCCACGCGCAGGTCTGCAGGTAAACGAGGAGCCGATCCGGATGGGCGTGCAACGGCTGGGTTTCGCCATTGCGTATCGTTTGCCGGATGACGCGCACGCGTTCGTTCTCGAATTCCAGCTGGTAGATATGCGGCGCGACCTTAATGGGGTCGAGTGGCATGGGAACAGCGGCGCCCACCACGGCCGCCAGGAGTAGTGCAGGTAGCACCGCTAATATCTTTTGCATGGATTCAGTCTCGTAATTCTCTGCGCAGAATCTTGCCGACGTTGGTCTTGGGCAGGCTGTCCCTGAACTCAACGATGCGTGGACGCTTGTAATTCGTCAGGTTTTTGCGGCAGTGATCGAGAACATCCTGCTCAGTGATGCCAGGGTCCTTGCGGACGACAAAAACTTTCACAATCTCTCCGGCGCGCTCATCCGGCAGTCCGATGGCCGCCGCCTCGAGTACGCCATCCATCTCGACGATGACGTTCTCAATCTCATTCGGGTACACATTGAAACCGGAGACAAGAATCATGTCTTTCTTGCGATCCTCGATATAGATGTAGCCGTTTTGATCCATGCGCCCAACGTCGCCGGTGCGCAGCCAGCCGCCCGGCAACATGACTTCCGCCGTCTCGGCCGGTCGCTGCCAGTAGCCTTCCATCACCTGCGGGCCACGGATACAAATCTCGCCGATCTCGCCAATGGGTAACGGATTGCCGTCGTCTGCCGCGATCATGACTTCCGTCGATGGCAGCGGCAGACCGATCGTGCCCGTGAATTCGCCGTCTATGCGGCAAACAATGGCAGCAGGAGAGGTTTCCGTGAGCCCGTAACCCTGCAATATTGTCGTGCCGGTCTTCTGCCGCCACTCTTTGGCTATCGCGGGTTGTACAGCCATGCCGCCGCCAATGCAGACACGAAGATGGCTGAAATCGATTTTCGAAAAGCTCGGCGTGTTCATCAACGACGCAAACATCGTGTTCACGCCGGTAAACAGGTTGAATTTGAACTTCGCGATTTCCTTAGCAAAGCCTTCATAGTCGCGCGGATTGGTGATCAGGATATTCTCACCGCCCTGCGCCATGACCGTCAGGCAATTCCCCTGCAAGGAAAATATGTGATACAGCGGCAGTGCCGTGATGGCGATAATCGGCTCGACCCCTTTGTAGGCATCGTCCTGCCAGGTCGTAGACTGTTGTACGTTGAAGACCATGTTGCGATGACTCAACATCGCTCCCTTGGATACACCGGTAGTGCCGCCGGTGTACTGCAGGTAGGCAATATCGGCATAGCCGATGTCAACTACATTGAGCGCCTTGTCGGCACCCGTTCGCAAAGCACTCCGCAGTGAGATGCTGTTGTCGAACTTGTAAGCAGGCACCGATTTCTTGATGTAGCGCAGCACGAAGTTGGTTATCGCGCCTTTTGGCCGGGCCAGCAGATCGCCGATGCCGGTCGTAACGACCTGGGTGACCGAGGTGTCTGCAATAATGTCCTTCAGAACGTGGGCAAAGTTTTCGAGAATAACGATGCACTTCGCGCCGGAATCGATCAGCTGGTGTTTGAGCTCTCTTGATGTGTACAGCGGATTGACGTTAACGACGACGAGACCGGCGCGAAAAATGCCGCACATGACCACCGGATACTGAAGCACATTCGGTAACATGATCGCGACGCGTTCGCCGCGCGATAGCCCGAGTGTCCCCTGTAAATAACACGCGAACTGCATCGACAAACGGTCCAGCTCAGCATAGCTGAGGGTCCTGCCCATGTTCGTGTAGGCGGCATTCTCCGGATATTTTTCGAACGCTCTTTCAAACAGGTCTCGCACGGATCGGTAGGGCGGTGTCGGCACCTCTTCAGGCATGCCAGGTGGATATGACTTTAGCCAGACTTTTTCCAAAACTGATACCTCGATATTTCTGTCGGTCTCTACTGGTTCAGCGCGGCGCTGATCACCGGCCATGCATTATCCAGCAGCAGGGGTTGTGCGGTAGCGTTGGGATGAATGCGGTCATCCTGCAACAAAGCATCATTCAACGCGATTCCTTCCATAAAAAATTCTATCCATTCCACATCCAGGCTCTCGGATACCTGGCGAAAAACAGCTTCAAACTCAGCAGAGTACCGCGGTCCATAGTTGGTCGGTATGCGGATGCCGAGCAATACTACAGCGGCGCCGGAGGCTTGTGCCCTTTTGATTATCTGTTCGAAGTTCGATTTCATTCTTGCTGCCGGAATGCCGCGCAGGCCGTCATTGCCGCCTAACTCGAGGATTATGAGCTCGGGTGAAAAATCCTTGAGTGCCGTTTCGATCCGAGTCGCGCCGCCTTCAGTCGTTTCGCCGCTGATGCTGGCATTAATGACCTTATGTTCGTACCCTTGCTCTTTTAAACGCTGTTGCAACAAACTCACCCAGCTCTGGTCAACATCTATTCCGTAGCCGGCGCTGAGGCTGTCGCCAAAGATGAGCACGGTTGGCGTACCGGTGCCGCCCGCACTAGCGGTCATCAATATCATTAACAGGGAAATAAATATTCGCATGTCGAAGCTGTCAGTAAACGGAAATCCGGTTCTCGAGGCGCACAATCTAAGCAAACAGGTTAGCAGCCCGGAAGGCAGTCTGACCATTCTTTCGGACGTCAGTTTCAAAATATTGGCCGGAGAGTCGGTTGCGGTGGTTGGGCCGTCGGGTGCTGGCAAATCGACGTTGCTCGCTTTGCTGGCCGGACTGGATCTGCCGACCAGCGGTCATGTCATTCTGAATACCGCAAACCTGTCGCGGCTGGATGAAGACGGCAGAGCCCGCCTCAGGGCAGAAAATGTGGGCTTCGTGTTTCAGTCCTTTCACCTCGTGCCGTCGCTGAATGCGCTGGAAAACGTCATGCTGCCGCTGGAGCTCGCAGGTCAGCGGGACGCGCGTGCCACGGCACGTGACATTATCGGAAAAGTCGGGCTCAGTGATCGCTGGAGTCATTACCCGTCGCAATTGTCCGGTGGCGAGAAACAGCGAGTTGCAATTGCGCGCGCTTTCGCGACCGAACCCGCTGTCCTGTTCGCGGACGAACCCACCGGCAATCTCGACAGTCGCACAGGCGCCAACATCATGGAGCTGATGTTCGAGCTCAATCGTACGACGGCGACGACGCTGGTTCTCGTTACGCACGATCAAGACCTTGCCGGTCGTTGTGACCGGATCCTTTCACTCGACGTCGGTAAGCTGGTCGGCGACGAAAGGGCGCGCGGATGAAAGCGCTGGCGTTTGCGTTGCGAAGTTTCGGCCGGGAACTGCGTTCCGGCGAGGTCCTGGTACTGTTGGCCGCTGTCGGCCTCGCCGTCGGCGCCCTGACGGCGGTCGGCTTTCTGACCGACCGTATCGGCAAGGCCGTTTCACGCCAGGCAAATGAGGTCCTGGCCGCCGACCTCCGGCTGCGTTCACAGGACCGCGTGCCCGACGAGTGGCGCCAACTGGCGATCGAATACGGGCTTGAAACCGCCGAAACGATGTCGTTTCCGTCGGTTGTGTTTGCCGGCGATGAAAGCTCCCTGGCCACTATAAAGGCAGTGAGCGAGGCCTACCCGTTACGCGGCAGCGTCAGGGTTTCGGATACCTTGTTCGGTGAACAACGCACTGTAGACGATATACCGAGGTCCGGTGAAGTATGGGCCGACGGTGCGCTGCTGGCCCGGGTTGGTGCTGATGTCGGCGACATGCTGTCTGTCGGTGAACTTAATCTGCGCGTGTCCGCAGTTCTGACCTACCGGCCGGATCAATCCATCGGATTTGCCTCGCTGGCACCCTCGGTGCTGCTCAATATCGACGACATTTCGCGGAGTGGACTCATAGGAGAGGGCAGCCGCGTTGCCTACGCACTGCTGGTGGCGGGCGATGAACAGGCGGTTGCCGATTTCAATGCCGCCATAGAGGACCGCTTGCCGGATTCTGTGCGTCTCGGGACCCAGGAGGACAGTAGCGAGCGGGCCTACAATGCAGCCGACAGGGCACAACGATTTTTATCATTGACGGCCGTGATCAGCTTGTTGCTGAGTGCCGTCGCCGTCGCCATGTCGGCGCGCCGCTTTGCCCAAAGGCGCATGGATACCGTGGCGTTGATGAAGAGTCTCGGCGCGACACAAGGCTTCGTGATCTCGGTGGCGCTCGTGCAACTGATTCTGCTGGGCGTACTCGGCATCGTTGGCGGCAGCATCGTCGGGTATGGTGCGGAGGAAATGTTGTCCCGTGTGTTGCTCGACCTGATGCAACAAAAAGACCTGCCCGAATCAGGCCTGCGACCGGCGATACTCGCCAGCGGTAGTGCGATAGTTCTGTTGCTTGGATTTGCGCTGCCGTCGCTAATTCAACTGCGTAATACACCGCCGCTGCGCGTACTTCGCCACGACGCCATGCCGCCTGCGCCGTCTCGCCTGTTGGTGTCGGGCCTTGCACTCGCGGCTGTCGCCGTAATGTTGTATCGCTCGGTCGGCGACCTGCGAATGCTGGCGATACTCATAGGCGGAATCATCATTATTGCTGCGCTGCTCTACCTGGTTGGACGGGCGCTCGTAGCGCTCATTGGTCGGGCCCGGTCAGGCGTCGGCGTTGCCTGGCGCTACGGTCTCGCCAATGTCGCTCGCCGTGGCCGCGACAGCGCTGTGCAGGTCGTTGCATTCGGACTTGGAATAACGGTACTGCTATTACTGACGCTGGTCAGAACAGATCTGCTGGAAGGATGGCGAGAATCACTTGACGACAATGCACCGAATCATTTCCTGATTAATATCCAGCCTCAAGAGGTGGAGTCGGTTGCAGGCTTGTTCGAAGCGAATGGCATGGAGCGCCCTGTGTTCACACCGATGGTTCGTGCGCGCATGACGACAATCAACGACGAGTCTGTGAAGGACCGCGAATACCCGAACGAGGACGGAAAGTGGCTGGCCAATCGTGAGGCCAACCTTTCCTACGCGGCGGAGTTGAGCCCGTCCAATGAATTGGTCGAAGGCGAATGGTGGCCGGCAGACTATAGCGGGCCGGCGCTGGCATCCATTGAAGAAGAGGCCGCCATGAACGCGGGCCTGACCATCGGTGATCGCCTGAAGTTCTTTGTGGCCGGTTATGAGGTCGAGGCCGAGATTGCGAGCACCCGGAAAGTGAACTGGGACTCTTTCCAACCGAACTTCTTTATCGTGCTATCGCCCGGTGCGCTGGACGGAATGCCAACGACCTACATCTCCAGCCTGCGCATCGCCGACGATCAGAAGGCGATGCTCGTCAACCTGATGCGTGCGCATCCGAGCGTTTCGGTGATCGACCTTGGCGCGATTCTTGCGCAGGTGCGCGGCATTATCGAGAAGGCCAGCCTCGCCGTTCAGGCGGTGTTCCTGTTTACGCTGGCGGCTGGCGTCGCGGTGCTGTTTGCAGCGGTGCAGTCCACGATGGATGAACGCCGTTTTGAAAGCGCGATGTTGCGGGCCCTGGGCGCACGCCGCCGCACGGTCTTCGCTGGCGTGATGGCAGAATTCGCCGCTCTCGGTACCGCGGCCGGCGTTCTGGCCTCGGCGGGAGCTTCGGCACTGGCCTACCTGGTAGCGACACAACTATTTGAATTGCCTTATGAATTTAGTCCTATGATCTGGCTGGCGGGGGTTTCGGCGGGCGTGTTTATTGTCTGCCTGAGCGGTTACTTCGCCGCTCGCGGTGCTGTCAACGCACGCCCCGCCGACGTACTTCGCGGAGCCAATGCCTGATGGAGCACAAGCTATCCTGTGGGGTCGTGGTCGTTCGCCAGACCGACGACGGATGGAAGACGGTATTGCTGCGGGCGTATAACCACTGGGATTTTCCGAAAGGCATGAGAGAGCCCGGGGAGGACCCGTTCGATGCGGCGATGCGCGAAGTCGCGGAAGAAACCGGAATCGTGGATCTTAAGTTTGACTGGGGCGACCGCTACTTCGAGACGGGGCCCTACAGCAAGGGCAAGGTGGCACGCTATTACCTCGGCCGGACACTTGAGGACGAAGTGGTTTTGGGTGATTCAGCCGAGACCGGTGAGCCTGAGCATCAAGAGTGGCGTTGGGTCGGTTTTGACGAGGCCCATGACCTTGGCTCCGCACGAGTGCGTGGCATCGTGCATTGGGCCCGGCAGGTTGTCGGCGCCTAAACCAGGCACATTCCGGCAACATCCGATAATCATTAGGAAATCCGTCGAATCCCGACAGGAGATTGCCTGTCGGGGCCAACATCATTGGTGGCTACATCCCCTGGCTCTGGAGGGCCTGCAAATGAACCACCTGCTTCCGGTCACGGCCGTCGCCGTGCTGATGATGAGTTCCGTCGCTATTGCGGACGATGTTGTTGACAACGACACAGCCAAACAATGGTTCTGGAGCATCAGCGGGGGCATCACCGCATGGGAAAACCTGGGCGACATAGAATCCATCGCCGGGGACGGTTTTGACGACGTGGGCCTGGGCTTTGAATTCGCACTTCATAAACGCGTAACGCAGTGGGGCAGCGCCGATGTGTTAATCGGCGTTGATCTCGGGTTTTTCGGAACGGACAGCGATATCCGCGGGCTATACAGCGACCTGGTAATGCGCGGCCTGTACCTTACCCCTTCGGTCAAACTGGGGTTTGGTGAACGCTCGCGCTTTTTCCTGGAAGCCGGCGCGGGCTGGTACAACGTGGACTTCGCCGAATTCAACTGTTACACCCTTTACACTTATTGCTTCGAACCGGAAGTCGCGTTTGAGGCTAACGCGCTTGGTGCTTACCTCGGGTTTCGAGTACCGCTTGGGCGCGTAGCATTTCTTGGCTTTCGTGCGCATCAGGCCGACTTCGGACAGGTAAGCGGGATTGACTCTGCGGCGGACCGACTTGAAGGCCCGTTCTATACCTTGTTTGTGGGTGCGGGTTTCTAAACGGGCTGCGCAGATCGATCGCCCGAATGCGGCCTACACTACTCGATTGCGTTTTTCACCCTTTAGAAATGCGGCAACGTTAAGCGCAAGTTCTTCGATCGCCGCCTGCCGTCCTTCGTTGCTTCCCCAGGCAATGTGCGGCGTCATGATCAGATTGGCGCCGTCGTAATCCAGCAGCGGGTTTCCATTCACGGGAGGCTCTTCCGGCAGCACATCGATCGCGGCAGCGAAAATGTCGCCGTCCTCGAGAGCGGTAACCAAAGCCTCAGAGTCCACGAGCCCGCCTCTCGCGGTATTAATCAATATGGCAGTCGACTTCATTTTCCTGAACTCGCGCTCGCCGAACAGCCCTGCAGTCGCCTCCGTCAGTGGGCAGTGCAGGGAAATGACATCGGAGCGGTGCAGCAATTCGTCGAACGCAACCCGGCCATTCTCGACCGTATGGGTGCCGGGCCGGGCAGAGATGATGACCTGCATACCGAAAGCATTCGCCGCTTTGGCTACGCCTCTCCCGAGCTCGCCGTAGCCGACGATGCCGAGAGTCATTGCTGACAAGTCCCTGATGGGATAGGAGAGCAAACAAAAGTTGCCGGCTCGCTGCCAGTTGCCGGCGCGGACGGCCGCGTTGTACTGCGAAAGACTGTGAGTGAGATTGAGAAGCAAACCGAACACGTGCTCGGTGACCGATTGGGTGCAATAGGCTCTTATGTTGCACACGGCGACGCCGTGCCGCTCTGCGGCATCCAGGTCAACGTTGTTGGTACCCGTGGCCGTCAGTCCGATGAACCGCAGCGCGGGACTGCTTTGCATCAATGCATCGGTAATGAGCATTTTGTTTGCGAGGACAAACTCGGCATCCCGGATTCGCTCCGACGCCTGGTTCGCAGTGCTCAAATCGAAAAACTCGAGCTCCGGCAGTAGAGATCGCAGGGACGAGAGATCGAGACCGGGGCCCATCGTCCCGAAGTCGAGAAACACGGCTTTCATATGGCTATTCGATTCGTAGTAGAGCAGAGTATTAGACGATGAACGATCAGTTTTGGAAACGCAAATCACTCTCCGAAATGACCACCGACGAGTGGGAATCCCTGTGCGATGGCTGTGCTTTGTGTTGCATGCACAAGCTCGAAGATGAGGAAAGTGGAGAGGTCTTCTACACTGACATCGCGTGCCAATTGCTTGATATCAAGAGCTGTCGCTGTTCAAACTATGCGGAACGCACCCGGCTGGTTGCGGGTTGCCTGAGATTGTCACTGGACGAACCGGAGGCGTTTCACTGGTTGCCAAACACCTGCGCATATCGATTGGTTGCGGACGGTGAAGACCTGAAGCCATGGCATCCGTTGGTGTCTGGAAGTGCAGAAAGCGTGCACGAAGCCGGGATTTCGGTGCGAGGGCATGCTGTTTCGGAAAACGATGTCGACGAATGGAGCGTCCTGCAAAAGAGGAGTTGAATTGAAAAGCTACCCCAGCATTCCGCTAGCGCGGTACCGGGAATACCCGGTCGAGGAAATGCGACAAAGGCTTAAGGATTTTTATGCCGATATCGATCGCCGCAGAACCGTTCGCGATTTTTCCGACCGACCGGTGCCCATCGACATCATTGAATCCGCGTTAAGAGCGGCTAATACCGCACCTAGCGGTGCAAACCTGCAGCCCTGGCATTTTGTTGTCGTGAGCGGCGCCGAAACCAAAAAGAAAATTCGCGAGGCAGCGGAAGCAGAAGAGCAGGAATTCTATGAGCATCGTGCGTCGGAGGAATGGCTGGCAGCGCTCGAACCGCTTGGCACCGATGCTGATAAACCTTTCCTGGAAACTGCTCCCTACCTTATTGCCGTGTTCCTGCAGAAGTTTGCGGATCTGCCGGACGGCCGCAAGGTGAAGCATTACTACCCGGCCGAGTCGACAGGGCTCGCGACTGGCATCCTGATTACCGCGCTGCACGTGGCGGGCCTGGCAACGCTGACGCACACGCCCAGCCCAATGAAGTTTCTGAATGAAATACTAAATCGGCCGAAGAGCGAACGACCCTTCCTGCTACTAGTGGTTGGCTATCCGGCGGCTAACGCCAGGGTGCCCGATATCAAACGTAAATCGTTGAGCGAGTTCTGCTCGTTTATCAAGGAGTAGTGCTTTTCGGGTATCTCAACCCGTGTTCTGCAAGGCCTGCGCGATACCGTTGACGCTCGCCTGAAGCGCAGCAAAGATTTCAGCATCTTCACAATTCGATGCGCGCCACCGGGACAGGAGGTCAACCTGCATCAGGCTCATGGGGTCAACGTAGGGGTTGCGCAGCATGATGGCGCGCCGCAAGGTGACGTCGGTTTCGAGCAATGTTTGATGTTCCGCGTATTTGAGTACCAGGTCTCGCGTCAGTTCGAATTCAGCATTGATGACAGGAAAGAACTCCTTGTGCAGCTCGTCGCCCGCCAGCGCCGAGTACAGCTCCGCGATGCCGAGGTCCGCTTTCGCGAGAACCATTTCCGCGTCGGTCACCAGCGAGCGCAGAAAATACCATTCCTCAAACATCTCGCTAATTGCATCCGCACCGAATTCTGAAATCGCCTTCTTAAGCCCGCTGCCGATGCCGTACCAGCCGGGCAGGGCAAAGCGCGATTGTGTCCATGAAAACACCCAGGGAATCGCTCGCAAATCCTCTATGCCGGACTGCCGCCGCCGCGCCGCCGGCCTCGAACCAATACGCATCTTCTCGATCAGATCGATAGGCGTGGCTTTGCGAAAATACTCGTAAAAGTTAGGTGTTTCATAAACCAGCTGACGGTAAGCTCTGCGGCTTTCGTCGGCAATGACGTCCATTATGCTGTGCCATTCAGCGCGGTCACTGCCGCGGTGCCTTGGCAGCGCCGTCGCCAGCGCGACCGAACCCGTGATTTGCTCAAGCGTACGCAACGCGATGCCGCGCAGACCGTACTTCTCATTGATAATTTCGCCCTGCTCTGTGACGCGCAGGCGACCTTTTACTGTGCCGGGCGGCGCACCCAGCACGGCGACGTGGGTCCTGCCACCGCCGCGGCTGATCGTGCCGCCCCGGCCGTGGAACAGCGTGAGTTCGATATTCTGTGCTTCGGCGGCTTTGGCGATGATTTCCTGTGCGTTCTGCAGGGCCCACCGGGCAGAAGCGATACCGGCATCCTTGTTGCTATCGGAATACCCGATCATGATCATTTGGCTTTTGTTGCGCCTTGCCAGGTGTTCTGCGTACAAATCGATCGACATCAGGGACTTCAGAATATCCGGGCCTCTTTTCAGGTCGTCGACTGTTTCGAGTAAGGGCGCGATGTCGAGTGGGACCTCGCCGCGTTTGTTCTGCAGTCCGCCCCACTGCGCCAGCAGCAGAACAGAAAGAATATCGTCGGCGCCCTGAGTCATGCTGACGATGAACGGTCCGATTGCCTTCGGACCGTACTTCCGGCCGCAGAAGGCTATAGCTTTGAATACGGAGATCGTCTTGCGAGCTTGCGTGCTTAGCGTCATCGGCGCGTTTTCACGCGAACTTATCGCGGCGATCAGTCTTGTTACTCGCTCGTCCCGCGACCTCTCGGTCCAGTCTTCATCGCCCAGGCACTCGCCTATGACATTGCGATGCACCTCGGAGTCCTGTCTTACGTCCAGAGTCACCAGGTGAAAGCCGAAAGTTTCAATCCGGCGTAACAGGCGCTGTACAGCAAAAAGCCCGGCCTGCTTGCCCTTATGTTCCGCCAGGCTGTCGGCAATCAAACGAATGTCAGAAATCAACTGCTCGACTTTTTCGTAGGGATAAACGTCGTCGTCATAAGTCGACTGCAGGCGTTGCTGAACGAGTCGAAAAAAGACGCGATAAGGCATATCCCTGTGCCGCGCGGGCATCGCGTGGTACACATTTGGAAACACGCCGCGGTAAGTGTCGATTCTGTCGATCAGACTCTGGCTGAAAGTTGCGTGACCTATCGACTGGCTGAGTTTCGCGGCAATCCCGGAACACTCCCGGTAATAGAGATCCAGTATCAGCGATCGCTGGCGAGCGAGCGTCTCGCGAATGGTTTTAGCGTTTACGTTGGGGTTGCCATCCATGTCACCGCCAACCCAGGAACCGAAGCGCAACAATATCGGTATTTCGATGTCGGTGTCGTCACCGTAGACTCTTCGTATGGCGCTCTCGATGTCCTCATAAAAAGGCGGGACAGTCCGATACAGGACGTCAGTAACGAAAAACAGTACGTGTTCGAGTTCGTCGGCAACGGTCATCCGTTCCGACGGGTGTTCGCTCGTCTGCCACCCGGTCGTTACGAGCAGCCGGATGTTCTGTAGCGCCGCATGCGTTTCCTGCGGCGTCATCGTCGGATTCAACAGATCAATCAGGTGCTTAACGATATTCTGTTCTTTGCGCAGTATCGTACGTCGCGTCGGCTCCGTAGGATGCGCGGTAAAAACGGGCTCGATCAACATTGAATCGAGCAGTTCTTTTATGCCACTGGCGCTGATTCCGGATGCCTTGAGCTTTATAAACGCATCTTCAAGTCCGCCGGGCTGGTAGTGAACGACATCTCGCAGGTATTCACGGCGGCGGCGAATACGGTGTACCTTTTCGGCCGTGTTGACCATCTGAAAGTAGGTTGCAAAACCTCGAATGACCTGCAGCGCCACCTTTGGTTTCAGGTCATCGACCAGATCCGCGAGGCTTTCTCCCGGCGTCTCCGTGCCCTCCCTGCGACGAATGGCGCGTAGGCGCGAGTTCTCTACGATTTCATAAAGCTCCTCGCCGCCTTGCTCGCGAATCAGCTCGCCGACCATTTCACCCAGCGTCCGGACATCATCCGCGAGGGCCTGATCCTTGTCCTCGAAGGTAATGTCCTGGCGACGAAGCGATTTGGGGGTGTCGCTATTCATGACTGCGGAGACACGGCGTCAGTCGCGAAAGTTTTCAAACTGCAAAGGAAGGCCGACATCGAATTCCCTGAGCAAAGCAATGACGCTTTGCAGGTCGTCACGCTTTTTGCCTGTTACGCGGAGCTTGTCGCCCTGAATTGCCGTTTGCACCTTTATTTTTGAAGCCTTGATTTCTTTAACCAGCTTGCGCGCGTGGTCGGCGTCGATGCCGCGGCGCAGGAGAATCTTCTGTCGCACACCACTGCCTGCTCGCTCGATGTTCTGTGGCTCCAGGCAGCTGACGTTAATGCCACGCTTGGAGATCTTCTGATAGAGGATGTCCCGCATTTGCTGCAGCTGAAAATCAGATTGGGTGGTCAGCGTAATCACCAGTTCATCGAGCTCGAACTTGGAATCCGTGCCCTTGAAGTCAAAGCGCGTGTTGACCTCGCGATTGGCCTGGTCAACGCCGTTGTTGGCCTCGTGAGTATCGAAGTCACTGACAACGTCAAAAGTAGGCATAGCGATTCCTGTCCCGAATGTGAGTTGAAAGGTACACCGGCACAGGGTCTCGTACCAGACCCGGCCGGAGCACGGCCGAAAATCTCCACAACTTACCGAGTAAGACCTGCGGCCCGAAAAAGGCCGTTGCCGCAAGATATCGACATGTTTCTGGTCATGGAGTCTGCAGTTGTTACATCGCCTTGTCCCCTGTTAGCGGCCGAGGCGGCCAACGAGTTTTTGCCAAAAGTCTGTATGCAGGTGCCAACTCACTCCGCCTGGATACCGATAGAGGTGGACCTGGCGGTGTATGCGGACGCGGGCGGGGAGCTGGCCATGGCGGAGCTGGAAGCGGCCCTGCTGGCGGCAGTTGACGATGGCGACAGGTTGCACGATTTGACCGAATGGGCAGAGCCGCTGGTGGAGTACGATAGCTGGCTTAACCGTCGCCTTGCTATAGCTTTGCGGGGTTGGGGCGATATCGTCGAACGACGCGGAGCCAATCCCGCGTCGCTGCAAACGCTGCGCGACATGGAGGCCATTGCGGAATGGGTGTGCGGCGTTTTGCACGGTCGCTCACGACATCTCGCTCAACAAAACAGCTGGTGTCCGGCACTCGATGAGGCGGGTGCGCGACTGTTGCAAAAGGAGCGCTCGCGAGCCTGGGGCCGGCGCTGGAAGAAAGCGGTAACGGCCGTCGCGGTGCGGCACCGAAACCTTACAACCCTGTCGCCGTGGGATGTTTTCCCGCGCGGCAAAGCCGCCGACCTGCGTTATGCAAACCTGCTGCCGCTGATGCGATTTGCGGACTCACTCTCGTTCCAGCGAGAAACGAGCATCGCGACCTGGAACGTCAATGACGTGAAGGGTTTCTACGATCGGATCGCGGCAATTACGCGTGCCGGACACGGCGCCGGATTCATTGCGAAACAGGTGTGAACTCACGAGTTGCACTGTGATACCGTCTACGGTCGCCGCGATGTCGGTCAATGCCCGGAAGCGAGACCCTGTTGGAAGCAATTTCACCTGACGTACATGGACTGGCTGTCCTCATTCTCACGGTCGTCGCGCTGATTCTGTTCACGCGGGACAATATTCCGCTTGAGTCCTCGTCACTCGCCATCCTGATTATCCTCGTCGCCGGATTTCAGATATTTCCCTACGAGAAGGCCGGGGAAATGGCGATCGCGCCGATCGATTTTTTTGCCGGGTTCGGCAACGAGGCATTGATCGCGATCTGCGCGTTGATGATGGTCGGAAAAGCGCTGGAAACCACCGGCGCACTGCAGCCATTGGCTAATGTCGTTAGCAAAGCCTGGGCGACAGCTCCGGTGCTCGCGCTAGCAACCACTCTCGTTGCCGGCGCTATTCTCAGTGCCTTTATGAATAACACGCCGATTGTCGTATTGCTTATGCCGATACTCGTTGGCGCCTCGTTGCGCGCCAAGTTCCCCGTATCCGGCGTCATGCTGCCAATGGGGCTCGCGACGATCATCGGCGGTATGTCGACAACGATCGGAACATCGACAAACCTGCTGGTTGTCGGCATAGCGCAGGACATGGGCGTGCACCAGTTCAGCATGTTCGAGTGGGTGACGCCGGTCGCTATTGTCGGCGGCTTCGCGCTGTTGTTTCTCTGGCTGATTGCGCCCAGATTGCTGCCGGACCGGGCGCCGCCGATGGGCGATACGTCACCGCGTATCTTTAGCGCACAACTGCACGTGAAAGAAGGCGGCTTTGCGGACGGCAGTTCCCTGTCGGAGGTGCTGGCGAAGGCGGACGGCAACTTGCGCATCGATAAAATTCAGCGTTCGGAAACCCTGTTTGTCGCGAAACTGCCGTCTGTCACGATCCTGCCCGGCGACCGGCTGTTCGTCAAAGACTCACCCGATAACCTGAAGCATTACGAGCAGCTGCTGGGTGCGACGCTGTATAACGTTTCCGATAGCGAGCACCCGGTCGACGAAGAGACACCGCTTAAGGCCGAAGGACAACATCTCGCAGAGGTTGTCGTCACCCGAGGCTCGCCCCTGCATCTAAGAAGTCTTGCTGCCGCTCGATTTAGCGCCAGCTACGGCCTGTTGCCACTCGCGGTGCACCGGGCCCGCGTGGAAAGCTCCCAGGTCACCGGTGACCTGAACCAGGTGCTCCTGCGAGCGGGCGACGTTCTGCTGGTCCAGGGCACCGCCGAGGCAATTGCCTACCTGAAAGACAGCGGCACGATGCTGGTACTGGACGGCACGACCACGCTGCCGAAAACCCACCACGCGAAACGGGCGTTGTTCATTATGGGAGGCGTTATTTTCGCGGCGGCCACCGGCATGTTGCCGATCGCGGTCAGTGCGCTCATCGGTCTCGGTCTCATGCTTGGGACCGGATGCCTGGCCTGGCGGGATGCGGCCAGCGCATTGTCGATACCGGTAGTCATGATCATCGTGACGGCACTGGCGCTGGGTAAGGCCCTGGTTGGCACAGGCATGGCGGACTACATCGCGTTAAGTTTTGTGCATGTGGCGTCCGGCCTGCCGGCGCCGATGATACTGAGCGCGTTCATGCTGCTGATGACGGTGATGACCAATATCGTGTCGAACAATGCCGCGGCCGCTATCGGGACGCCGATTGCAGTCAGTATCGCGGCGCAACTCGGCGTCAGCGCCGAACCGTTCATCCTCGCCGTCCTGTTCGGTGCGAACATGAGTTTTGCGACGCCCTTCGGCTACCAGACGAACCTCTTGATCATGACGGCTGGCGGTTACAAGGCCTCCGACTTTTTGCGCGTCGGTATTCCGCTGACGATCATCATGTGGCTGGGCTTTTCGCTCGTGCTGCCAACCTTGTATCAGTTGTAACTGTCGCGAAGCTTGACGCTTGCGGAAGTGGCAGAGATACTCGAGCCCGTGAATACGCGAATAATCAACAGCGGGTGGTGGCAGTCCGAAACAGAGGGGGCTGCTGGCTGACTTTACGCTGAACGACTGAACATCGAAGCCCATCTCTGCCGAAAACAGGGATGGGCTTTTTTCTTGGGTATCCTTTAATTATGCATGCACCGTTCGACATCGCCGCCGACCTGGATACACCGGTTTCGGCGTATCTCAAGCTGGGTTCGCTCAAGCCCCGCTTTCTGCTCGAAAGCGTGGAGGGTGGAGAGCGGCTGGCACGCTATTCGTTCCTCGGTTTCGGCGATGCGGTCGAGGTGCGCATGGACGCGGAGTCGCTCTGCATCGACGGCAGGAAAGAAGCTCGTCCGACAAATCAGGCGCAGTATCTTCAGGCACTCCGCCGCGCCATCGAAATTGCACCACGACCACAACCCGAAGATGGCCTGCCGTTCGCGGGCGGCCTGGTGGGTGTTTCCGGTTACGACGTTGTAAGGCTGTTCGAGAACCTGCCGCTGGATACCGAGAAGCAAACCAGCGTGCCCGACGCCGCGTTCATTGCACCTACATCGCTACTCGTGTTCGATCACCTGACGCGACGGGTTGCGCTGTTGCACGATGGACCGGAAGACGTCCGGCAGCAACTTCGGTCAGAGGTCATACAGTTGCTACGCGGTGCCGTGCCACCTCAGCCGAAGAATGTTTCTGTCTCGGTCGCCGAGGCGAGCATGACCGAAGCCGGGTTTTCGGAGCGTGTCGCTGCCTGCAAGGAATACATTGCGTCGGGCGACATTTACCAGATCGTCTTGTCGGTCCTGTTTCGTGGCAGAACCGACGTGCCGCCTTTCGAGGTGTACCGGGCCTTGCGATTGCTGAACCCGTCGCCGTACATGTTCTATTTCGACTTCGGCGATCTGCAGGTCGTCGGCTCCTCGCCGGAGGCGCTCGTTAAGCTGCATGGCAGCAAGGCAACTCTGCGGCCGATAGCGGGCACGCTACCGCGTGGCGCAACTGGCGAAGAAGATCTCGCGAACGAGGCCGCTTTGCTGGCAGATCCAAAAGAAGCGGCCGAGCATGTGATGCTGGTCGACCTCGCCCGCAATGACCTCGGGCGCGTTGCGAAAGCGGGCACAGTGAAAGTCGATCCGTACAGGGCCATCGAGCGCTATAGCCACGTGATGCACATAGTCAGTGGCGTCGAGGGTGAGCTTGCCGCGGACTTCGATCAGTTCGATCTGTTTGCCGCGAGTTTTCCGGCAGGCACGCTGGTCGGTGCGCCGAAAGTCAGGGCGATGCAGATCATCGAGGAGATGGAACAGGTCGGCCGTGGCCTGTACGCCGGCACTGCGGGTTACTTCGGTCTCAGCGGTGACATGGATCAGGCGATTACCATACGTACGCTCGTGTTCGCGGGCGGTGAGTACAGTTTTCAGGCGGGCGCGGGTATCGTTGCCGACTCCGTGCCTGCGAAGGAATACCAGGAAGTGCTGGCAAAGAGCGCCATCCTGAGGCGCGCGCTCGAGATCGCTGAGGCGGGACTGTAATGGCTACAAATTCATTCGCGCACGTGCGCATGCTGCTGATCGATAACTACGATTCGTTTACCTACAACCTCGTGCAGGCATTTGCCGCCCATGGGGCAGAAGTGCTCGTGTATCGAAACGACCGGATCACTGTTGGGGAAGGACTCGCGCTTCTGCCGACGCATCTCGTGATATCCCCGGGACCCGGGCGGCCTGATGACGCGGGCGTGTCGCTGGACATGATCGCCGCTTTCGCGGGCGTGGCCCCGGTACTCGGTGTTTGTCTCGGTCACCAAAGCATTGTGCAGCAACAAGGTGGCGAGATCGTTCGCGCGGAGCGCCTGATGCACGGCAAAACCTCGACGATCAGGCACGACGGCAAGACGCTGTTTGAAGGTATCTCACAGCCCTTCGTCGTGGGGCGCTATCACTCACTGTGCGCCCGCACCGATTCCCTGCCCGATACGCTCGAGATCACGGCAGAGACCGATGACGGCGTCATCATGGGCGTGCGCCACAAGACACTGCAGGTCGAGGGCGTGCAGTTTCATCCGGAAAGCGTCCTCACGCCTGAAGGTGAAACGCTGCTGACGAATTTCATGCGCATGGAGAGCAAATGAGCCGGGAGTACAGCGCGCTGCTGGACAGCCTTCTCAACGGCGTTGCGCTCACCGAGCGGCAGTCCTATGAATTGATGCACACGCTGGCGGAGGGTGAGCTGCCGCCCGCACTCGCGGGTGCATTGCTTGCCGGCTTGCGTGCGAAAGGCGAAACGGCGGACGAAATTCGTGGCTTCGCAACGGCCATGCGCGAGCTCGCTGTGCATCCGGTGATTCCGGACGGGGCGCCCACGGTCGATACGGTCGGTACGGGCGGGGACGGCTCCGGCAGCCTTAACCTGTCGACCGGCACGGGCCTGCTCGCCGCGGCCTGCGGGTCGCGCGTGGTCAAGCATGGCAATCGCTCCGTATCGAGCCGCTCGGGCAGCGCCGACATGCTGGAGAGCTTAGGTATGCCACTGCCCTTGCTTGAGCAGCAGGCAGTCGCCTGCCTCGAGGCCACGGGTTTCACTTTTCTGTTTGCGCCGGCGTATCACCCGGCGATGAAAGCCGTCGTGCCGATACGGGGTGCCCTGTCTGTGCGCACCGTGTTCAACGTCCTGGGGCCGCTGACGAATCCGGCGGCGCCGCCGTTCCAGTTGATTGGCGCTTACAGTCAGCCCGCCGCAAAACTGATGGCCGACACCTTGTCGGGCATGCCGCTCGCACGCGCGTTCGTGGTTCACGGAGAGCCCGGCTGGGATGAGGCAACACCGGCCGGTGACTTCTGGTTGTACGACGTCACGCCGGGCAAGGTTACGGAATGCAAACGCAGCCCGGAAGATTATGATCTTGCACGCTGCGATCCTGACAGTCTTGCCGGCGGCGATGCCGAGCACAATGCGCGCGAACTCGTGCGCGTATTTACAGGCGAGGACAAGGGCGCGCATCGCGACGCCTTATTGATGGGCACATCCCTGGTGCTCGAAGTGCAAGGCAAAGCGCAGCATGCACGCGATGGCGTCGCGCAGGCGGCTGCGGCGATCGACGACGGGCGAGCGGAAGCTTTCCTCACCAGGCTGCGCGCACATTTCAAACCATAATGAGCGACTTCCTGAAAAACATGGCGACGCTTAGTGCGGCAAGAGCAGCCGCGATGCGGGCAGAATTTTCGTCGTCCGACTTCGACAAACCGGTAGTCCCGCTGACCCTGGGCAGCTTCGATGTAATTGCTGAAATCAAGAACCGCTCGCCGGCAGAAGGCGCCCTGAATTACGGTGCCAGTGACCTTAATTCGAGGGCTAAAGCTTATGCTGCCGGCGGAGCCGCCGCCATTTCTGTGCTCACCGAGCCCAGCCGCTTTGATGGCGATCTCGCGCACCTGGCCACCGTCGTCGCGGCAGTGCCTGGTACGCCGGTCATGCGCAAGGACTTCCTTGTCGACCCGGTGCAGATACTGGAGGCGCGTAAAGCCGGTGCGAGTGGCGTCCTGCTGATCACAACAATGCTCGCCGATGCGACGTTGCGCCAAATGCTCGATCGCGCCTGGGAGCACGGTTTGTTCGTCCTGCTTGAGGCTTTTGACGAGGATGACCTGCGTCGATCATCGGCCTTGCTCGAAAATCCCATCGATCGCGACCAGGCGGATGCCGGGCAATTGCTGATCGGGGTAAATACGCGAAACCTGAGAACACTTGCCGTCGATGCACAAAGGTTGCAAAAGCTTGCGCCGCAACTGCCAAAGGCGACCTGTGTTGCGGAGAGCGGCCTGGCGGTCGCCGCCGATGCAGCACGCGTGGCGTCCCTGGGATACCGTATGGCCCTGGTCGGCACGGCGCTGATGCAGAGCGACGATCCTGCAAACCTGATTGCCGCAATGCGGGCCGCAGGTGCCACGGCGTGACGGTGTTCGTGAAAATCTGTGGTTTGGGCAGGGTTGAGGATGTTCGCGCGGCCGTCGACGCAGGCGCGGATGCGGTCGGTTTCGTCTTCGCCGAATCCGTTCGTCGGATCAGCCCCGCCAGGGCCGCCGCGATTAGCGCGGCTGTGCCGGCCCACGTAAAGCGCGTTGCGGTCATGATGCATCCGGCGAATGATGAGTGGCAGGAAGTGCTGCAAGTGTTCGCACCGGACGCGTTGCAAACGGATGCTGCGGACTTCGCGGCGCTCGAGGTGCCCGCGTCCGTGGAGCAGTGGCCAGTTTATCGTGAAAGCGGAGCGGCCCCGGAAACGCGCGGCACCTACATCTACGAAGGGCAAAAGAGCGGCAAGGGTAAACAGGTGGACTGGGAACGCGCAGCAGCGATTGCCAGCAAGGGCAATATGATCCTGGCGGGCGGACTGTCCGCAGACAATGTTGCCATGGCGATTAACACCGTCCGTCCTTTTGGCGTGGATGTTTCGAGCGGCGTTGAAACCGCACCGGCCGAGAAGGACGCACAATTGATTCAAGAATTCCTGACAGCAGTGCGAGCTGCGGAGAAGAACTTATGAGCACACTGTTCGCAGCTGAAGAAGCGAAGCGACTCCTCGATGCGATGATCAAAGGCGACATGCCGGATGCGCGTGGCCGCTTCGGCCCTTTCGGCGGGCGCTACGTACCAGAGACCCTGGTTCCCGCATTCGATCGCCTGGAAGCGGGCGTTAAAGAGCATCTGCATGCACCCGGTTTCCAGGCGGAGTTTCAACGGGAACTGCGCGAATGGGTCGGTCGGCCGACGGCGCTTACCTTTGCACCTCAGCTCAGCAAGAACTGGGGAGCGGAGGTCTGGATCAAAAGGGAAGATCTCGCGCACACAGGTGCGCACAAGATCAATAATGCTATCGGCCAGGCCTTGCTCGCGAAGCGCCTCGGCGCAAAACGTGTCATCGCCGAAACCGGCGCAGGGCAACACGGTGTCGCATCGGCTGCTGCGTGCGCGCGCGTCGGTTTGCCGTGCAGCGTCTACATGGGTGCCGTCGACATGGCGCGACAGGCGCCCAACGTTGATCGCATGCGACGACTGGGTGCAGAAGTCGTCGCCGTCGAAACCGGCGACAAGACCTTGCGCGCCGCGATCGATGAGGCCATGCGTGAATGGGTAACCGACCCTGACGGCATTTACTACCTGTTGGGCTCGGCCGTCGGCGCGCATCCGTATCCCTACCTGGTGCGCGAGTTACAGGCCGTAATCGGACGGGAAGCACGACAGCAGATGCTGGACCAGGCCGGCGGACTGCCCGACGTTGCATTTGCCTGTGTCGGCGGTGGCTCGAATGCAATCGGTCTTTTTTATCCCTTGCTCGCGGACGATATCGAGTTGATCGGTGTCGAAGCCGGTGGCATCGGCGACGGGCTTGGCGAAAACGCGGCGACCCTTGCGACCGGCACGCCGGGCGTACTGCAGGGTGCTTACACGATCATTCTTCAGGATGACGACGGACAGGTGCAGGAGACGCAATCGATATCGGCCGGCCTCGATTACTCGGGCGTGGGGCCTGAACATGCACTGCTGCAAGCGACTGGCCGGGTGAAATACATATCAGCTCGGGACAGCGACGCACTTGATGCCCTCGAGGAGCTGTGCGCAAGCGAGGGCATCCTCACGGCGCTCGAGACTGCGCACGCTTATGCGGCGGCACGCGAGTATGCAAAGAAGAATCCGCGCAAGCGAATACTTATCGGCAATTCAGGCCGTGGTGACAAAGACATGCCGACACTTACACAATTCCCAGCAAGGACGCGCCGCCATGAAAGCGCATGAGCGTTTGAGCGCGGCGATCAGCGCCGCGAATGACAAGGGCAGACCGGCGCTCGTGCCGTTTATCACGGCGGGATATCCGGAACCGAAGGATTTCATCGCAACGCTGAAGGATGTGGCATCGGTTGGTGATGTGGTCGAAATCGGCATTCCGTTTTCGGATCCGATGGCTGATGGCATGACGATACAGCGCTCGAGCTTCATCGCTTTGCAGAAAGGCGTCAGCCTGAAATGGATATTCGAGCAGCTGGATACGGCGCAGAGGGACATCGATGTGCCGTTGGTCATGATGTCTTATCTCAACCCGCTGCTGGCTTTCGGTTACGAAGCCCTCGCGGAACGTGCGCTTGCAAGCGGTGTCTGCGGCTTTATCGTTCCGGATCTGCCGTTCGAGGAAAGCGACGAGCTTCGAGCGGCGCTGGAAGCTCACGGACTCGGCCTCATACAGCTCGTTACCCCGGCAACACCGAACGCGCGATTGAAAATACTCTGCGATGCTTCCCGCGGCTTCGTTTACGCAGTCACGATCACGGGCATTACCGGTGGTGGCGCTGGTCTGCCCGCGGACCTGGCCGACTACCTCGCCAGGGTTGCATCCTTATCGAAGATACCGGTCTGTGCAGGATTCGGAATCCGCGCGGCGGCGGACGTAAAGGCGGTTGGACAACATGCAGCGGGTGCTATCGTAGGCTCGGCGCTCGTGGAGGTCCTTGAGCGCGGTGAAGATCCGAAGTCGTTCCTTAAATCGCTCCTGGGTGACGCGAGCTAGGGCATACCCCTGGCAAGCAGCGATGTTCCGGCGATTTCGGAACGCAGTATCGCCGCGATCTTTTCAGGCTGCATGGGGCGGCTGATCAGAAAGCCCTGGGCCAGGTTGCAATTGCAGCTCCTCAAGAACTCGAGCTGCCGGACGGTTTCTACACCTTCTGCAGTAACCTCGATGTCGAGTCCCTGCGCCATGGCAATGGCCGCCCGCACGATACGCTGGTGACTGTTGTTTTCCTCGACGTCGGTAATGAGCGCCTGGTCGAGTACGAAGCTGTCGATGAAACCGCTGTCAATGGATTCGAAGGACACATCGCGTGTGCCGAAGTGATCCAGAGACAGCCTGACCCCAAGCTTGCGCAGCTGTCGCAGCACTTCGCGTTCCGCTTCTCGCTTTTGCACGAGATCGCCATCGCAGACTTCAAGTTCAACGCACCCGGGATCCAGTGTCGTATCGGCCAGCGCTTTCGAAACCACGCTAACGAGACGCTTGTGTATGAGTTGTTGCGGCGAGAGATTGATTGCAATTGACAGGTCGGGCAGCTCGAAGCGCTGCTGCCAGGACGCAAGCTGCCGGCAGGCTGTAGCGATGACCCATTCGCCGGCCGAGTGTATGAGACCGCTGCTTTCGAGTATGGGCAGGAAGCGGGCGGGCGGCAAAAGTCCGAAGCGCGGATGTTGCCAGCGCAGCAATGCTTCGAGACCGATCAGGCGATTAGTCGCGAGATCAATACGTGGCTGGTAATGCAGGACAAACTCATTGCGCACCAGCGCATGTCGCAAGCCGGCTTCAAGCTCTTCTCTCTGCGCGAGCTTGGTGTTGAGAGCATCCGAGTAATACTGGAACCGGCCACCACCGCGCTTCTTCGCTTCGAACATTGCAACGTCGGCCGCCTTGATCAGTTTCTCAGCGGTCTCGCCGGAGTCCGGGTACATTGCAATGCCGATACTCGGTGTCGCGTAAACTTCGCTGCTGCCGATCTCGTATTTTTCGGAAAGTACCAGCAACAGTTTCTGTGCGGCTGCCGCTGCATTCGCTCCCGCGCCAAAATCCTCGAGGCACACTACAAACTCGTCGCCGCCCCAGCGGCCACTGAAGTCGCCTACGCGAATGTTGGATTGCAGTCGCTCCGCGACCTGTCGCAGCAAGTCATCGCCCGTATCATGGCCAAGCGTGTCGTTGACTGATTTGAAACGATCCAGATCGATGAATAGCGTGGCAAGTGGTGCCGACTTTCGTTGGCTGCGGCCGATGGCGCGAGTGAGTTGTTCGTTGAAGAGCGCACGGTTGGCAAGGCCGGTCAGCTCGTCAAACTGCGCCCGCTTTTCGAGTTCCGTAGTGCGGCGTTGCGACTCCGTGATATCGCGAAAAGTGATGAGGCCGCCGATCAGTTCTCGATTCCCGTCGTAAAGTCCCTGGCCGTTGATACTCAGGACAATGTCCGGTTGTTCCGGAGTACGGTAAATCGCCACCTGGTTTGAAAACTTCTCACCGGCCCGGGCACGCATCAGCGGCAGGTCGGCGGAGTTCCGGTAGCTGCGACCGTTTTCGTCGACGCAGCAAAACGTTTGTTCCCAGGTCGGGTCGGGTTGCATGCGTGGATGCATGCCGAGCACGGTACGCGCCGCCGGGTTGATGTCGAGCACATGGCCGGCGCTGTCGACCACGATTACGCCGTCGTTGATGTTCTTGAGTATGGACAGGACCGAAACATCGGTGTCCGACATTCGCGACTGCATGCGACCGCGTTTGACGGCATGGTCGAACATCGACTCCTGTGCATCAACGGTAACGTCGTCTATGCAAATGTAACCCTGGGCACCTGCGCGCACGGCGGCGATACCGCGATGTTCATTTTCTCTTTGCGTCAACGCGATGACCGGGTAAGGGGCAAGGTGCGAAATCAGGTCGGACAGCGAGCGACCGGACTGGGCGATCATCGGGCCAGCCTCAAGGAGAACCAGGTCAACGATATAGGAGGCGTCTGCCGGAAGCTCGAGCATCGAGGATCGAGTCAGGTAGGTACAACAGGACAGGGTTTCGAGCTCTGCGAGGTAGGCGGAAGCAAACTCACCGCGGCCCAGGTAGAGGATGGAGTGCCCGGACATCAGAGTTCTGCCATCGGATGAGCTTCGGTGAGTGTCATGAGACGGAATCATATGTAAAGACAGACGCTTACGCCACCTTTTGAGCGTCGAAACGGCGGGGATTCAAACCATTCACGAGGGAGGGGCATCCAATTGCCAGTAGATACGGAGAAACGCGCTTTGGCAGCTCTTTTGACATCGGCAAGCAGCGACTATAGTCGCAGCATGGCTACCGTAAGCACAAACGTACAGACAGACGAAAGAGCGCTGATCAGGCAGGCACAACGCAGTGATAAGCGAGCATTCGAGGCCCTGTACAGACTGCACATCGACAAAGTGTATGGCATTTGTTTGCGGATGACGGGAAATGTGAGTGAAGCGGAAGACTGTGCCCAGGAGGCATTCATCCAGGCCTGGAACCAGCTGCAGAAGTTTCGCGGCGACAGCGCTTTCTCAACCTGGTTACACCGCATAGCCGTTAACTCGGTGCTGGGCCGGATGCGAAAGTCCAAGCGCGAGCAGGACCGGATCATGGCCGTCGGCGAAATGGATCGTCCGGCCCTGGAAACAGGCGACAGCGGAGAAATGAGGGACTTGTCGGAAGCCGTTGATCGGCTTCCGGAAGGGGCGAGGAATGTATTTGTCCTGCACGCGATTTACGGCTACAGCCACGAGGAAGCGGGTGAAATGCTGGGTATAGCGACAGGCACAAGCAAGGCACAGCTGCACCGGGCGAAGCTTTTACTGGCGCAGCAATTGAAGCAACAAGGATTTGAGCCATGAACGACGATGAACTGATGAGAACCGCTGCACAGCTGAAGAAGGCAATCCGCCCGGAGCGCGATCTTTGGCAGGGTATCAGCGAGGCCATAGCAGAGCCGGCACCCCGACGGTGGTCACCGCTGTTTGTGCAGGCGGCTGCGGTTGTTTTGCTGATCGGAGCGTCGTCGGGAGTGACCTATATGACGATGAAAGAGAACGCTCCGAGTGCTGTCGTCACAACACCCGACATGATTTTCGAGCAGGCCTCTTTCGGTAATCGCTACAACCTGGGCCCCGGCTTTCAGGACGCGCGCGACCTCCTGGTTGCCGATCTTGAGGTTGAGCTGGAGCGCTTGTCGCCTGAGACCAGGACAACGATAGAAACCAATTTGACGCTGATGCATGCAGCGATTAACGAGATGAATTCTGCACTGGAAGCAGACCCTGAAAATACTGTGTTGCAGGGCCGCTTGCTCCGCGCCTATCGCGAGGAGCTCGCCTTACTCAGGCGCATGGGCGAACTGACACGAAACGTAATGCTTAGGAACGATATCTAGTTGGCACACGATCAATTGCAGTCAACGGATGAGAAAGTGAGAGGATGATGAAGAAATTAATGGTGATAACCCTGGTTTGCCTGCTGACGCTCCCGGCGTTTGCTGATGAACAAGTGAACCGGATGCTCGATGCGGCGTCGGACGGACATGTGGATGTCTCGAATATTGCGGGATCGGTGACGGTCAATGGCTGGAATCGAAACACGGTTGAAGTAACCGGCACGCTGGGACGAAATGTCGAGGAGCTCATTTTCGAGCGCGACGGCGACACAATAGAGATCAAGGTAAAGGTGCCGAGGAGAGGTGGTCGCGGTATCGAAAGCGATCTTCGCATCAGCGTGCCAAAAAACAGCTCTCTGGATATTGGCACGGTCAGCGCCGATATCGACGTGTCGGACGTTGCCGGTGAGCAGAGCCTCAGCTCGGTTAGCGGCGACATAGAAACCGATTACACTGGTGAAGACCTGTCGGCTCAGTCAGTGAGCGGCGATGTCGAAGTTTCGGGTAATGGTGTTGCGGGCGATGTTGTTGCGTCCACGGTCTCGGGTGACGTTACCCTGTTTCGTGTATCTGGCAAAGTTGAGGCGGAGTCTGTCAGTGGGGGCGTGGTCGTCGACGAGGGCTCATTCGAGCGAGCGGAACTCGGCACCGTCAACGGTGATATCGTCTTTCAGGGCAAGCTTGAGAAGGGCGGTCGCCTGAGCATTGATACCGTCAATGGCGGTGTTGACGTGGAATTTGATGGCGATGTGTCGGCGCGTTTTGAAATCGATACCTTTAACGGCGGCATTCACAATTGTTTCGGGCCGAAAGCAGAGCGAACGAGCAAGTACGCGCCGGGTTGGGAGCTGGAATTCACCGAAGGTAGCGGCAGCGGCCGGGTGGAGATTTCCACGATGAATGGCGGTGTAACGCTCTGCAAGAAATAGCCAACGCCAAAAGACACCAAAACTATAGCCGGATTGCTTGCGCAGTCCGGCTTTTTCATGCCCGTTTTTGATACCCTAGGGACCCAGTTATTGAGGTGTCGGTATGACTCGCGTAGCTAAGGTTTTGCTCTGGTTGGTGGGTGGTTTTGTCGCTTTGTTCGTATTGGCGGCGATCGCTGTTTACGTGTTTTTTGACCCGAACGATTTTCGTGAGGAAATTGCGAATTCGGTAAAGAACCAGACCGGGCGAGAGATGACTATCGAAGGTGACATTTCGCTGGAGTTGTTTCCATGGCTGGCCGTCGAAGTGGGGAAAGCCAGTCTCGGTAATGCACCGGGCTTCGGCGACGAGCCGATGGCCAGTTTCGACAGGGCGAGCTTCAGCGTGCGCCTGTTGCCCGCGATTCTGCGGCAGGAGATCGTCGTCGGTGCCGCGGATATCGAGGCATTGCGCCTCAACCTGGTCGTCGATAAACGCGGCCGCAGTAACTGGTCGGACCTGGCGGAGGGCGGGGCGGCCGATGAGTCGGCGGACGAAGCGGCGCCGGCGACTGCGGCAAGTGGCAGCATCGACATCAACTCAATCAGGATTACCGATGCCCGGGTTCGCTACACGGACGAGGAAGCCGGCGAATCGATCACGCTAGACGGCATGAACCTTCGGCTTGGCAGGGTGCAGAACGAAGTGTCCGCAGTGCCACTGAGCGCTGAGCTGCAATTCGACATGCAGCCTGACGGAATGAGTGGAACGCTAGCGCTTGAGTCCGTGGTGACCTTCGATATGGAGAGTGGCCTGGCGCAGCTTGACGACCTTTCGGTCGAGGGCGTGCTCGAGGGTCTCGCATCGATACCGACAAACCTCAGGCTCTCGACCGACCGTATCGAAATTCTCACCAACGAGTCGCGGGTATCGATGCAAACGCTCGACCTGTCAGTGCTGGACATGCGTATCGTCGCGAACGTTGAGCCTTTTTCATACGAGAACAACATCACACCGAAAGCGACAATCGCCATCGATGCGTTTTCTCCGCGAACATTGATGCAGTTGTTCGATGTCGCGCCGCCGGAGACCGCGGACCCGTCCGCACTAAGTCGGGTCATCGTCGAGGCGACCGCCGAGATGACGGCGACCGCAATCGAGTTGTCCAAAATGTCGATCAAGCTGGACGACACAACGTTTACTGGCGCTTTGTCCATTCCGAGCAGTGATACCGGGGCCTACCAGTTTGAGCTGGTCGGAGACTCTATTGACCTCGCGCGCTACATGGAACCAGCCAGTGAAAGTGACAGCGCTGCCGAGACTGAGGCAGTGCCTGTCGAGATTCCGGTCGATCTCATCCGGCCACTCAATGCCCGCGGCAAGCTGAAGCTGGCGAGAGCCTCGCTGGGCAACATCATTTTCGAAAACATCGACGTTGGCCTCAACTCGAGCAATGGCAGAATGCGAATCTTCCCGATTTCCTCCGGGTTTTTCGGCGGCACGTATTCAGGGGATGTGCGCATTGATGTCGCTGGCCCGGTTCCGGTCCTGTCGATGAACGAGAAGATCGCGGACGTTGACCTGGCGCGATTGGCCAGGGCGATGTTCCAGCAGGAGAACGTAACCGGTGCGATCAAGGGGTCCTTTGTCCTGTCCGGAAAAGGTGCCGATCTCGCGGCGATCCAGCGAAACCTTGCGGGCGATTTGTCGATGGAACTCAAGGACGGTTCGTACATCGGAACAGATGTCTGGTACGAGATTCGCCGCGCGCGCGCATTGCTGAAAGGTACAGAGCCACCAACAGCTGTACTGCCGGCCAAGACCGACTTCAGTACTGTGCGCATGACCGGTGTTGTGACCGATGGAGTGATGCGCAGCAATGATTTGTTCGCGGAATTGCCCTTCATGCAATTGACCGGCGGCGGAAAAGTCGACCTTCCTGAAGGAACTGTCGACTATGCGCTGTCGGCAAGAATTTTTGACCGGCCGGAATTCCAGCGAAACGCGACGCCTGAGGAGCTGGACGAACTGACGGAAGCCGTCATACCGTTGAAGATCACCGGCCCGCTCACGTCACCCAGTGTCAAGCCGGACATTGAAAAGCTGCTGCAGAAGCAGGTGGAAGAAGAACTCAAAGACAAACTGAAAGACAAGCTGAAAGGCCTGTTCGATTGACGGTGCAGCGAAATCTTTTTTGCTGCCTGTTGCTGGCCTTGTGCCAGGCCGCGCAGTCGGCCGACATACTGAGCATCGAAGTCGACAATAATAAGGGCACCTATACCCTGACATCCGAAGTCTGGTTCGACGCCACCATTCCGCAGCTCTTCGAGGTGTACCGGTACTGGGACTACTCCACAAGATTTTCGAGCGCAATCGTCGAGGCGCGTGACCTGCCGGCCGATGAGCAGGGTCGTCCGCTGTTCTACATTCGCAACAAGGGCTGCGTACTTTTCTTCTGCCAGTCTTTCGAACGCCGGGGATACATCGAGACCGAGGCCAACAAAGAGCTGCGCGCTTTCGCCGATCCGGAGACCAGCGACTTTCATCACAGCAACGAAAGCTGGCGGTTTGTCGCACGCGACGGAGGCACAGTCGTTACCTACGATTTGTCGATGGAACCGAAGTTCTGGATCCCGCCGGGTATTGGCCCCTACCTGATCAAGCGCAAGCTGAAAAAGAATGGCAGTGAGGCCGTTAATCGCATCGAAGTTATCGCCCGGGAGATTGTTCCGCGGGGACAGCAGGGTGAGTGACTTCGCGTGCCGCGTGCTCGCGTGGTTCGATGAGCACGGTCGCAGGGATTTGCCGTGGCAGCAGGACGTCACGCCATACCGGGTATGGGTTTCGGAGATCATGCTGCAACAGACCCAGGTGGCGACGGTGATTCCCTACTTCAATCGATTCGTCGAACGCTTTCCGGATGTGTCGGCGCTTGCCGCCG
>JAOUNH010000287.1 GCA_029881055.1 Gammaproteobacteria bacterium | reverse complement strand
GACAGGCAGCGCGCAATCGGTTCGTCCGAGGTCGGGCGCCCGTCCCAGACTTCGTCGATAAGTTCCTGTTTTGTCACAAGATTGGTATCGCGCTTGGCGAGCGCAATCAGGACCGCGAACACCTTGGGTTCGGGTCGCTCTTCCTGGTCGCCGCGGCGCAATATTCCTTTGCCCGGCAGAACTTCCCAGTCCCCCAGGTTGAACCCGTTTTTTAATTCTTCTTCGGTTGGCATGCCGTCCGCTCTCCGTCGGAACACCGGGCGACTTTAGCGCAAAACCTCGCCCTGGAACGTTTCATTTGCACAGGATGTGTTACCTTGTTACCAAGATATCTAATTACCAATGAGGTTCAAAACATGGCAGCCACCGTTACTCGCACGCAAACCGGCGTCCGCATTGAATCTTCGTTGCTCAAGGTGCTGAAAGGTCTGGCCGAATATACCAATCTCACGCTCGGCGACCTCATCGAAGGCATCGTCCTGCATGCTTTTGAGGGCAAGGCGCCCTTTTCGACTGAAACCTGCGAGGTTATCGCGCAATTGAAGTCCGTTTACGGCTGCAATCTGACGGCCGCCGACAGTCACAAACTGGCCGAGAACGATTAGGACCTGTTAACGCTAGAACAGTCCTTCGATACGTCCCTGTTCGTTGACTCGAATAAAGTTCGCAGCAGGCACCCTGGGCAGTCCGGGCATCGTCATGATGTCGCCACACACAATCACGACAAATTCCGCTCCGGCAGCGAGTCGAACCTCGCGAATGGGAACCACGTGTCCCGATGGTGCCCCCAGCAGGTTGGGATCCGTTGAGAAGCTGTATTGCGTTTTCGCCATGCAAACCGGGTATCGTCCGAAACCTTCACGTTCAAATTTCGCAAACTGGGCGCGTACCTTTTTGTCGGCAATGATGTCGTCGGCTCCGTAAATCTCGCGCGCAACCGTTGCAGCCTTTTCCCAGAGCGACAATTCATCGTCGTACAGGGTTCGGAATTGAGCGGTACCACTATCGCAAACCTCGACAACATGTTCCGCCAGCTCGGTTGTCCCGCGGCCGCCATCCGCCCAGTGCGTGCACTTGATCGCCTTGACGTGGTATTTGCTGCAGAAGTCCTGAACCAATTTGACTTCAGCATCCGTGTCGGCCGTGAAGTGATTGATCGCTACCGCGACAGGAACGCCGAATTTTCCGAGATTTCGAATATGACGTTCGAGGTTCTTGCAGCCGACTTTGAGCGCAGCCAGATTCTCTTTGCCGAGATCTTCCTTCGCAACGCCGCCTTGCATCTTCAAGGCCTTGATAGTCGCAACCAGCACGACCGCGTCCGGTGACAGTCCCGCCTTGCGACACTTGATATTGAAAAATTTCTCCGCGCCAAGATCCGCACCAAAGCCAGCCTCGGTCACAACGTAGTCCGCGAGTTTGAGCGCCGTCGTCGTCGCGACCACCGAGTTACACCCGTGAGCGATATTCGCGAAAGGCCCGCCATGCATCAGGGCCGGATTGTTTTCCATGGTCTGCACGAGATTCGGCTGCAGTGCATCCTGCAACAGTGCCGTCATTGCGCCGTGTGCGTTCAGTTGACGCACCGTGACCGGTTCGTCCTTGCGCGTGTAACCCAGCACGATGTTGCCGAGTCGATTTTCAAGATCCGCGAGGTTCGTTGCGAGACAGAAAATCGCCATGACTTCCGACGCGACCGTGATATCGAAGCCGGCCTCGCGAACAACGCCATTGTGGTAGCCGCCGAGTCCGGATGTCACCGTACGCAGCGCGCGATCGTTCATATCGAGGACGCGTCGCCAGGTAACGCGGCGCGGATCGATATTCAGCTCGTTTTCCCAATGCATGTGATTGTCGATCAGCGCGGCAAGCAGATTGTTCGCTGCGCCGATCGCGTGAAAGTCACCCGTAAAATGCAGGTTGATATCGGTCATCGGCACGACCTGTGCGTAGCCACCGCCGGCGGCGCCGCCTTTCATACCGAAACAGGGCCCCAGGCTCGGCTCCCGCAAGCAAATTACTGCCTTCTTGCCAATGAGGTTAAGTCCGTCGCCGAGGCCCACTGTGGTCGTAGTCTTACCCTCGCCTGCGGGTGTCGGCGACACCGCT
>JAOUNH010000286.1 GCA_029881055.1 Gammaproteobacteria bacterium | reverse complement strand
CGGCATGAAACGCGATGTGTAACAGCGGCGTCGGCGCGTCGGCCTCGATGACGAAACGACGCGCACCCTGTTGCTCCGGCTCGACTGTTCGGATGCGCTGCGGTGGGCTCTGCGACTTAATACCGCCGAAGTACTTGTCCGCGAGCTTGAAAACTTCTTCGTGCGTCACGTCGCCGGCAAACACCATCGTCAGGTTGTTTGGTGCGTAGTACGTGCGGAAATAGGACTCGAGGTCCTGCTGTGTCCAGTTCTCGATGTCCGATGACCAGCCGATCACCGGAAACTGGTAAGGGTGCGCAATAAATGCCGTCGCATTCATCTCGAGATAGAGCCGGCCGAAGTTGTCGTTGTCGTACCGCAGCCGTCGCTCGGAATAGACCACGCCTCGTTCGGACTCAACGACGCCGGGTTCGATCGCCAGGTTCAGAAGGCGGTCGCCCTCAAGATCGAATATCGTTTCCAGCGCGGAACGCGGGAACCGGTCCTGGTAGACGGTCAGGTCTTTCGATGTATAGGCGTTATTCGCACCCCCGGCCGCTTCCATTTCCTCGTCGAACGCACCCTGCGCGCGCTTTTTGGTGCCGTTAAACATCATGTGCTCGAAAAAATGCGACAGCCCCGTGATGCCCGGATATTCGTTGCGGCCGCCGGCGCGCACAAAGTTGTACATCACTACATTGGGAATGTCGTGATCGGGCCAAACGATGATGCGCAGCCCGTTCCTGAGCGTGTGCGCGCGTATCTCCTTCGGTGCGTTCTCCCCCGTGGGCGCTTCGTACACCGGGGCCGGGAGGATCGGCTCGATAATTTTTGGAAAGACGAAGGTGGGCATTAAATGCTGGCCCAGCAAGGCGAGTAAACCCAGCACCGCCAGGACCGCCACGGCGGCGTTCAGTTTTTGCCCTGTTTTGAAAACGATGGATTGCGTCTGGTCGACGTCGAGCGTCTTCTTGACGCCGGCGGGCGTGATCTCATACGCCCAGGCAAAAATCAGCGCAACGGGGAAACCAATCAGGAGCACGAGAAAGACGAACTCGTTCGCCCATGCCGGCGCACCGAGCCGCAACAGCAGGCTGCCCAGCAACCAAAAGGCGAGCAGGCCGCCGAGCAGGTAGACCAACGCAACCTTGATGACGTTGCGACGCCGGATTTCGGAGAACAGAGCCATAATTCGAATTCTTGTCCCGTGGGGCCCCATGGTGGAGAAACCCCCGGATTTGTCAACCGAGAAGGCCTTCGCGCCGGTACAGGCGGGCACAAATCCAGGTCAAAAGCGAGCCGACAATGAGCGTGCTGCAAACGGAAATTGCGACAAACAGGCCATCCAACGGCTCGTTTTTCACCATATCAACGAGAATCAGGTGTTGACTCAGCGAGGGGATAAACATGAATGCCAGCTGTGGCCGCAGCGTCAAAATACTCACTATAAGGATCGGCAGCGTAGGCGCGATCAACACAACGCTAAGCCAGGTTTGCGCTTCCTTGTAGCTTTTGGTGAACGAGGCAACCAGCGTCATGAGCGCGGCGCCGACCAATACGAAGGGCAATAACAGGAAGAACGCTGCCGCAACAACGGGCAGCCCGAAGTTCGGCGTCATACCAAGTTGCTCAAGCGGCATGAATCGTAATACCGCATAGAAGGACAACAGGCTCAGCAATAGAGAGGCGGCCATAAACACGCAGGCCGAAAAAATCTTGCCGAGAATCAGCTGTCCACGAGTCACGGGGAGCGACAATAATGGCTCCAGCGAGCCGCGCTCGCGCTCGCCAGCAGTCGTGTCGATCGCGAGCGACATGCCGCCCATCAGCAGGGCGAAGATAAAGAAATAGCTCATCATCCCGAGCAGCATTGCCGAGCGGCCACTGGGCGTCGAGACGTCGATGTCGTCGACGTTAATCGGTCGCAGCAGCATCGGGTTCACGCCGCGGGCTGACAGCCGAAGCGAAGCGAGTTGCTGGTTATAGGCATAGAGTGCGCTGCGCGCCCGACGTGCTTCTTTTTCGCCCTGCGAATTCGCCTCATCGGAATAGAGCTCAACGCGGGCAGGAATCGTGTCGGCCAGCTGTTCGCCAAAACCGTCCGGAATCACGAGCACCACATCGTGCTTGCCCAGTTTC
>JAOUNH010000285.1 GCA_029881055.1 Gammaproteobacteria bacterium | reverse complement strand
TCGATCAATACCGGTTCAAAGGCCTGAATGCCGAGACGATGCAGCGTTGGCGCGCGGTTCAGCATGACCGGGTGCTCGCGAATCACTTCCTCGAGGATATCCCAGACTTCCGCGCCTTCGCGCTCAACCAGTCGCTTCGCGGCTTTGATCGTTGTCGCTTCGCCTCGCAATTGCAGCTTGGAGAATATGAACGGCTTGAAGAGTTCAAGCGCCATCTTCTTCGGCAAACCGCACTGGTGCAATTTCAATGTTGGTCCGACAACGATTACCGAGCGGCCCGAGTAATCGACGCGCTTGCCCAAGAGATTCTGGCGGAAACGCCCCTGCTTGCCCTTGATCATGTCGGCAAGCGACTTCAGCGGACGCTTGTTCGTGCCGGTAATGGCGCGGCCACGCCGGCCGTTATCCAGCAACGCATCCACCGACTCCTGCAGCATGCGCTTTTCGTTGCGAACGATAATGTCCGGAGCGTTGAGCTCCAGCAGGCGACGCAGGCGGTTGTTACGGTTGATTACGCGACGATACAGGTCGTTGAGATCCGAGGTTGCAAAGCGACCGCCATCCAGCGGCACCAGCGGACGCAGATCCGGCGGCAACACCGGCAGAACGGTCAGGACCATCCATTCAGGCTTGTTGCCGGATTCAACGAAAGACTCGATCAGCTTGAGACGCTTCGACAGGCGTTTGATCTTCGTCTCGGATTTGGTCGCGCCCATGTCCTCGCGAACCTTCAGTATCTCTCGCTGCAGATCGATCGTGCTTAACATCTCGCGCACGGCTTCGGCACCCATACGAGCATCGAATTCGTCGCCATACTGCTCAAGCGCATCAAGATACATTTCATCGGTCATCAGCTGACCGCGCTCGAGTTCCGTCATGCCCGGATCGACGACCACAAACGCTTCGAAGTACAGAACGCGCTCGATCTCACGTAAGGTCATGTCGAGCATGAGACCGATACGGGACGGCAGTGACTTCAGGAACCAGATATGTGCAACCGGGCTCGCCAGGTCGATGTGCGCCATGCGTTCACGACGGACCTTGGTCTGGGTGACCTCAACGCCGCACTTTTCGCAAACGACGCCGCGATGCTTGAGGCGCTTGTACTTGCCGCACAGACACTCGTAGTCCTTGATCGGGCCAAAGATCTTGGCGCAGAACAGACCATCGCGCTCGGGCTTGAACGTACGGTAGTTGATGGTTTCCGGCTTCTTTACCTCGCCGAAAGACCACGACCGAACCATGTCCGGCGAAGCGAGACCGATGCGTATGGCATCGAAATCATCAACCGGGTTCTGATACTTGAAAAGCTTAAGCAGATCTTTCATTAGTCTGTCTCCAGCTCAATGTTGATGCCCAAGGAACGAATCTCCTTGACCAAAACGTTGAATGATTCCGGCATTCCGGCATCCATGAAGTGTTCGCCGTCCACGATGTTCTTGTACATCTTGGTACGACCCTGGACGTCGTCCGACTTGACAGTCAGCATTTCCTGGAGCGTGTAGGCGGCACCGTAAGCTTCGAGTGCCCAGACCTCCATCTCTCCGAAACGCTGGCCGCCGAACTGTGCCTTGCCACCGAGTGGCTGCTGGGTGACCAGGCTGTACGGACCGGTAGAGCGAGCATGCATCTTGTCGTCAACCAGGTGGTTGAGTTTCAGCATGTACATGTAGCCGACGGTCACATCACGGTCGAACTTCTCGCCGGTGCGGCCGTCCCACAGGGTTGACTGCCCTGAGACGTCGAGGCCCGCGAGTTCGAGGAACCCCTTGATCTCTTCTTCGGAAGCGCCATCGAACACCGGCGTCGCCGTCGGTACGCCCTTGGTCAGATTGCCCGCCAGTTCGAGGACTTCAGCATCAGTCAGGGACTTCAGGTCTTCCACCTTACCGCCCGTCTTGTTATACACCGAATCGAGGAACTGACGCAGTTTGACGATCGACTCTTGTGCTTTGAGCATATTGTCGATCTTCTTGCCCACGCCCATTGCGGCCCAGCCAAGGTGCGTTTCGAGCACCTGCCCGACGTTCATACGCGACGGTACGCCCAGGGGATTCAATACGATATCGACCGGGTTGCCGTCCTCAAGGTAGGGCATGTCCTCGACCGGAACGATGGTTGAAATAACA
>JAOUNH010000127.1 GCA_029881055.1 Gammaproteobacteria bacterium | reverse complement strand
GTTGCCATAAACCCGGGAATTGTGGTCTGCCACGACAAGAAAGACCGTGTCGTCCCAATACGACGACGCTTTCGCCTTTTCAAAAAACTGACCCAACGCATAATCCGCGTACTTGACTGCATTGTTTACCGTGTTTACTTCCTGGTCATAGGCCTCGATTCGACCCGGAGGATACTGAAACGGCGAATGATTCGTCGACGTAAAGACCACACTGAAAAAGGGGTCAGAGCCCTTTTGCTCGAACTCCTCATGCGCGCGCTGGAATAGGTCCTCATCCGACACACCCCAGGAACCAACAAAAACAGGGTCCGCATAGTCCTTTTCATCAACGACGTGTTGAAATCCGTTGTTCATGAAAAAGCGGCGCATATTGTCGAACTGCGCTTCGCCACCGTAGATAAAGCTGGTGTGGTAACCGTGCTGAGACAACAGGCCAGCCAACGTAAAGAAGTTGCGTTGTGATTTGGGCATTTTCACAACGCTTTTGGCCGGCGTCGGCGTGTAGCCACTGACGATGGCTTCCAGGCCTCGTACCGACCGCGTCCCGGTTGCATACAGCTGCGTTAACCAAAGTCCCTCACGTGACAATGCATCGAGGTTGGGCGTCAGCGGCAGCCCGCCCAGCGAGCCGACGAACTCTGCGCCGAGACTTTCCTCGATAATGACAACAAGATTTTTCGGTTTGTCGAAGTGGCGCCCGCTGCGCTGCAAATGCATGGTTGGAAGACTGTCAGACGTAAAGTCGGCCGCCGCAATGTTCATTGACTTCCGAACCTCTTGCTCCGCCTGCTGGTCGGTCATCTCCGAATAACGAAAGCCGCCGGCATCCTCGTGCCGCTGTTCATAAATGGCGTATAAAACCGTATACGTTGAGTTGAGCGCCAGGTCATTGACCATCGGATCACTGGACAGTGCGACAGTACTCGGATTCACCGGGCGATGATCGAGCGTTGAACGAACCAGGCCCACGCACAGCACCAGCAAGATCGGAAATATCCACGCGGCCCGAACAACACCTGTCGCCTTCGACACGCGCACCAGTTCCTTGAACTGGCGAACTGACAACACACCGAACGTCGAGACCATGACAACTGCGGCAATCAATGGAATTTTGTACGCCGCCCAGAGGGTCGAGGCAACCTCTCTCGGGTACTCGAGGTATTCAACAAAAAGAATATTCGGGCGCGAATCGAATTGATTGATAAAGGACGGCGTACTTAATTCCATGAAAACTGCGGACACCAGCATCACAGGCAGGTAGATCCGAAGCAGGAAGCGCCACACCGGAACAAGGCGCTCGTTAGAGGCAAGCACCGGAAACGCGAGCACCGGAATGACCAGGATCATACCGAGCAATAACAAATCGAATCGCAGTCCCTGCAGGAAAACGGGCGCCAGCATGCCAGCTTCGATTACACGATCCCATTGCCAGGCAACCAGCAAGAGTCTTGCAACAGACAGGGCCAGCAGCAATCGCCAGGCAAATGAGAATAGTGGCGCCAGTGCTGAGAAATCCTTGCCCGGGCCGTTCAATTTTTTCATGGATTAGAAGCTCTTCTTGGTCGAGATATAAAGTTGCATGCTGTCAATGTCGTCACGGCCGTCCAGGGGAAACGCGAGATCAATATGGATCATTCGCCCAAGTCCGGACCGATCACCGCCGAGCCGAAGACCGATGCCTACGTCGCGCAGCAGTTCGTTGTCCGACACGGATGGTTCGCCGCTGCCCCAGGTCCTGCCCGCATCGAAGAAGATGGCTCCGCCGACGCGAAACAGCCGGAATGGATACCACTTCGTAAAGAGTCGGTGTTCCACAGTCAGCAGCACGGCGCTGTCGCCCGTCTGGTAACGCAAGGGGTAGCCGCGGATACCCGAGTCGCCACCGAGCTGCACGTAGTTGTCGAGATCAAGGTTGTGACCCAGGTAGCCGCTGAGCCCGACATGAAACATGGACCTCTCGGAATAGCGCCTGTAATAGCCGGCACTCATCATCATCTTGAGGTTTTGCACGTCGCCTTGTTCAAGTCGGGCTTCCAGGCCGCCGTCGAGCATCAGCGAATTCTTTGCTGAACTCCCGAATCCTGTGTGGGCGTTCATATCGATGATCCAGGCGTCGCGATCGGAACCGAGCCCTTCACTGGCATATCCCAGCCGGGCACCGAATCGCGTGCCGAAATAGCGATCCTCGACGCGATGAATCTGGTTGACGTTACTCGTCTTTTCGAACTGGTCCTCGACGATTTCGAAACCGATGACCGGGTAGTTAAGAATGCGGTTGGCCGGCAGAACACCGGGCGGATACAGTGAGTCTTCCGCATTCGAGAACAGGTGCTCGTCCGATACATAGCCGACCGAAAAACGCCTCACCCAGTCACCGTTGAGTCCCCTGGACCAGCCATAAGCAAAATTCTGGGTGCTTCCCTCATGCCGGTACTCTGACGCCAACTCGCCGCGGTCATAAAACGAGTCCACGCGATCGAAGTCCTGAAAATAGATCCTGTTCGAACTTTTGGAGTCCAGCGAATAGAAGGGCTTGCCAAAATCGAGCGCGTAATCGTGCCCGTCGCTGTTGTCTGAATAGAGCGCCGACAAGCCGTACCAGCTGTCGCCGAGGTTTTGATCCTTGTACCTGAGAATCTTCGAGTCCCGATCAGGATCCGACTTGATATCGAGCTCAAGCATCACGCCTGTGCCGAACAGGTTGGTTTCCTTGATGCCAACAGAGACGTCCGAGGCACCTCCCGACTGGGTGTAGGACAACTTGGGCATCAGGGTCCAGACGTCCGTTGTGGCAACTTCCAGGTCGACGACACCATCCCCGTGTAGCACGGGCGTAATTGACGCGTCATGAATGTAGCGATTCGCTCGAAGAATTCGCTCCGACTCTTCAATCGCCTGCGCGGAATAGTCATCGCCCGGCTTCAACAACAACTGTTGCTCGATTACGTCGGCGCGCGTCCTGACATGAATTCGATTCGCGAAGCGGTAAAGCGCCCCGCCTTCGGCCGGGTCCGTCAGGTCGAAAACGTTGCGGTTCGAAATCGATATGTCGCCGACGACGCCTTCGATTGGCGGTGGCGAAATCAACAGGGCGGCGCCGGATACGCCGAGGGCGGCCTGGTCGTTCCGGATCTCGGTCTCGCCGCGCGCCAGCGCAGTGCCAAAGAGCAGGAATGCAGCCAGCGCCCATACCGTCAATGGCTGTGCGGGGGCCTGTTGGTCGAGCTGTTGATAGATAACCTGGAACAAGACTTGAGTCCTGAAAACCCGTTCTACGTGAGAGTAGGTAGCCGCGAATTTCCTTCGCCGTCGGCTGAAACCAAGGCCTGCCGGGGCCCGCCGGGAGTGGCCTTGATCAAATAACCGGCATATCGGCGACTGATTTTTTCGTTTCGACCGTCCTATTACCTACAGAGATGACCGAATCGGACTCGCTACAATGCCCACAATCAGACTTTCTCCCTGGCAACTTGCTGTCGCTGCCGCGATATTTATCGTCGCCGTAAGCAACGGCAGCCTGTTCGCAGCGTTGCTTGGCGGCCTCGACGTCCACTCGATTGCCGGCACGGGCTTCCTCGCGACCCTGCTGTTATTGATGGTCCTGGTGCTGGTAACAATCTTCCTCACTATCGGTTTCGGCTGGCTATTGAAAGCGGTGGTCGGCTTATTCCTGGTCGTGTCGGCGATACTGGCCTACTTCTGCAATGAGCTCGGTATCGTGTTCGACCAGGACATGCTGGCCAATATTGCCGAGACAGTGCGAGACAACAACATTGCTGAAGCGACCGAACTCGCATCAGCACCCTTGCTTTTACACGTGCTTTTTTTTGGCGTTCTACCCGCTTTGTTGCTTGGTTTCGTGCAATTGCAGAAGCGCAACCTCGGCAGGGAGCTGGGCGTCCGAGCGCTTGTACTGACAGCCGGTTTTGTCTTATTGGCCGGCATCACCCTGCCGAACTATCGATACATCACCTATTTCGGACGTGAGAACAGTAGCCTCGAGGTAAAGGCCACGCCGATCTATCCGTTGATATCAATGGTGAAGTTGATACGCGACCACCTGCGGCCCGAACGTTCGTTTCAAGTCATCGATGCCGCTGCTTTTCAACGCCATACCCTTAAGCGCAAATCCATTGGCATCATGGTGGTTGGAGAAACGGCTCGAGCGGATCATTTTTCGATGGGCGGCTACGCGGTGAAAACAAATCCTCGTCTGGAAAACATTCCCGGCGTGATATTCGCAGATGCCGACTCCTGTGGAACATCGACGCTGTTTTCCGTGCCTTGCATGTTTTCAATGCGCGGTCGTGATACCTATGAGCCGGACGAAGCCAGCTCCGAGTCAAATGTCCTGGATATTCTGACGGCCGCCGGTGTAAAGACCGTATGGATCGATAACAACTCCAGTTGCAAGAATGTTTGCAACCGCATCGAGAATTCGAACCTGCGAGACGAGCCGGATGAGGCCGCAGCGCTGTACAGCGATATGGGCTATTTCGATGAAATCCTGCTGCAGAAAATTGAACCCTACCTCGATACGGATGGCCCGGACGTACTGATAGTTCTGCATACGCTTGGCAGCCACGGTCCCGCGTACAGCCGCCGTTACCCGGCGGAATTCGGTATTTTCAAGCCCTATTGCCAGCAGGCATCACCAACCGATTGCACGACAGAAGAGGTAGTGAACGCCTATGACAATACAATCGCTTACACCGACTACCTGTTAAGCCAATTGATTGAGAAGCTACGGACCAAAGCCGATGCGGTCGACACCTTCCTCTTTTACGTGTCGGATCATGGCGAGTCGCTGGGAGAAGGCGGAATATATCTGCATGGCCTCCCCTACGCGATAGCACCCTACGCGCAAAAGGACGTGCCGTTCATATTCTGGGCTTCGGACAGTTTTTACGAGGATCGTTTCGCTACGCCGAAATTTGTCGCATTGGCTGACGGCAAGCATCTGTCACACGACAACATCTCGCACACGCTGCTAGGTATCTACGACGTTAGCGCATCGTCGTACTTGCAGAGCCTGGATGCCCTCTCCAGTGCGATGGATCCGAATCGTAGTCGTCGCATCGCCTCCGCAAACTCGAACAAATAGCGCGACCGTCCCAAACAGGAATGAAAACAAGGTCTTGAGAAAAGGGCTCTGACCCCTTTGGAGGTCGCGGCGAAGGGTTTTTGTCGCAGCCGACTCCTACGATCAGGTACATAACAGGAGGTTTGGGTCATGCGCGGGTACAGAATGTTGAGCACAATGCTCGCGATCACCGCGATGTCGTTCACAGCGGCCAGCGCTGCCAGGGCCGAGAGCCTGGATGATTCACTGTCGAACATCGAGGATCGCTGGGCCAGCGCAGCCTTCGAGACAGACAACAAGGAAAAACGACGCAACCTCACGAAGCTACTTGATGAGGTCCGTGGTCTGCACGCATCCCATCCCGACAGGCCGGAGGCAGCCGCCTGGCACGGCATCGTCGCGCAATCCTATATGGACATCCGGGCGTCTATGGATATCGCGAAAGAGGCTCGCGATGCACTCCTCGTCGCCGAGTCCATCGATCCCCTCGTACTGGATGGCCAGGTCTATGCGCATCTCGGTGCCTTGTATTCCAGGACACGGTCGGGTTTTGGCGGTTTCGGTAGCAGTACCCGGGCAATCGGCTACCTGTGGAAGGCCATAACGGTCGATCCCCAGGGCATCGATGCCAACTACCTGTACGCCGAGTTGCTCTACAAAGAAAAGAATTACGTGGCTGCGCGCGACGCACTGACCACGGCGGCCGAGGCACCGGTGCGGCCTGGACACGCAAAGCTCGATAGCGCACGGAAAGTCGAAGTCCGGGACATGCTGGCGGCTGTGGAGCAGAAGCTCGCCGATCAGAGTTGATATCGTCGAGCTAGCCTGTCGAGTTAGCCTGGCGGTATCGGTATCGCATCCAGTCCGCGATTGATAATCATATGCAGCCAGATGCTCAGGCCATAGCCCAGTGCTATCGCCGGCGTCCATTTGAGGTGGGTAAAGAAGGTGTACTGCCCCCGGGCCTGACCCATCAGGGCGATACCGGCGGCTGACCCGATCGAGAGCAGGCTGCCGCCGACACCCGCCGTCAAAGTTACCAGCAGCCATTGCTGGACATTCATCGACGGGTGCATTTCGAGGACGGCAACCATCACGGGAATATTGTCGACCATTGCCGATATCAGCCCGACGACAATGTTCGCGATGGTGGGTCCAAGCTCGCCGTAAATGTAGGCGGATATCGTGTCGAGATAGCCGATAAAACCCAGGCCACCGACACACATGATGACGCCAAAAAAGAACAGCAGCGTGTCCCACTCCACTCTCGAAACTTCACGAAAGGAATCGAAAGGAGCTGTGTCGCCGATTTGTCCATACGAACTTCGATCGTGACCGGAGGTGAGGTGCGTCCTGCGCAAATAGAAACCGAAAAACTTGAGCGCGGCAAGCCCCGTCATCATTCCCAGGAAAGGGGGAATGTGAAGAAAATTGTGGAACGACACAGCCGTCGCAATCGTGCAGGCAAACAGGAACATGACGATGCGCGCACCGCGCTTCATGCCGATCGTCTCACTCGATTCCGGGGCGGACGGAACCGTCTTCGGCACCGCGTAGGACATGATCAGGGCAGGGACCGTGAAATTGACAACGCTGGGCAGGAAGAGCGCGAAGAATGTCCCGAAGTCGACGATACCGCGCTGCCAGACCATCAGCGTTGTGATGTCGCCGAAAGGGCTAAAGGCACCACCAGCATTGGCTGCAACAACAATATTGATGCAAGCCAGGCCGACAAATCGCGGACTTTCCTTGCCCACGGCCATGACGACCGCACACATCACCAGCGCGGTTGTGAGGTTGTCGATTACAGGCGAAAGGAAGAAGGCCAGTACACCGGTAATCCAGAACATCGTTCGATAGGAGTAGGCGCGTTTTGCCAATCGGTAGCGAAGCGCGAGGAAAATATTCCGCTCACTCATCGCGTTGACATAGGTCATCGCCGCCAGGAGGAACAGGAACAGCTGGGCGAATTCGCCCAGGTATTCCTTGATCGCATCCGCAGCCGCATGTGGCTGATCAGAGTTGGCGTACTGAAAGGCAATTAGTGCCCAGATGATGCCCGCTGCGAGCATGACCGGCTTTGATTTGCGGAGGTGGGTATATTCTTCAGTGATGACCAGAGCGTAGGCCGCAACGAAGAGAGCGATTGCGAGTATGCCCACCCAATGCGCGGTCAGATCCATCCGCGCATCGTACAGTAACGGTGGCCGGGAGCTAGTCTTGCGATTCTGACTTCATTTTGATAATGACGTGCTGGCCGGTGTTGTTATAGGGATCTCCTCCCCTGTCATCGTCTTCGGACAGGGCGAGCGCTTCCGGGCCGATGAGGCTGGACTGGATCACACGGACATTTTCCCTGGCGGCCACGATGTGGACAAGTTTACCCTTCTCATCCGACTGCCTGCTTGTAATACGTGACTTCACGTTCTTTCCCTCTGACTGCGATGGTTCGTGCTTATTTTGAACCGTCGCTACCAGGGATATGCAGTCACCCGTCGGGCGCAGGATACCGCCCATCGGACGGATGCCGCCCATCGGATAATTGCTACCGTTAATCGCCGCTCAGGTTTTCGGGTCGGGCGCGGGATCGTCGATCAAGTCCTGCACGGCCTGTTTCGACTTCGGCCAACCACGGCCAAGATTCAAGTCACGTTGCGGGAACGGAATCTCTATACCGTATTCCCTGAACTTGGTCTCGAGCTCCCAGAGGTAGGCTGCACGAGTTCGCGTCGGGCGTTCCGCACCCTGCCGGTTTACCCAAACGAGCAGCAGGAAGTTCAGGCTGCTGTCACCAAATTCGACCAGCCAGACATCGGGATCCCGGCCCCTCATGTGTTTAAGCGTGTAAGTCACATTCGCCGCCGCTTCCAGTGCTGCCTTCTTGACCAGGTCCTTGTCGCTGCCATAGGCAACGCCAAACGGAATTCGCACTCGCAAAAAGTGCTCGCCCAGCGTCCAGTTGGTCAGGCGGGTGGTAACGAACTCGGAATTCGGAACGACGATGTCGATATTGTCATTGGTCCGGATAAGCGTGCTGCGAACATTAATAGCCTTGACCGTGCCAGTGAGTCCGGTATCGAGTTCAATGTAATCTCCGACGCGCAGCGAA
>JAOUNH010000126.1 GCA_029881055.1 Gammaproteobacteria bacterium | reverse complement strand
GTTCTGGCGCTTGATGTAAGAATCGATCACGCAGGCATTCCAATGCTAACGACCCATGGCTGGACCAAGGATTCCTCGGTTTCGTTGTGGGATTGTATCGATCAGTACGGAGATGCCGGTATCCGTCATGTTCTGTGCACGGATGTCGCGCGTGACGGTGCCATGGCCGGTCCGAATTTCGGACTGTACCGGGACATACTGGCGCGTTACCCCGGTCTTTTGCTGCAGGCATCTGGCGGTGTCAGGAATATCGATGACCTGCAGAAGCTACGGGACATGAACGTACCGGCCGCGATCACCGGGCGTGCCCTGTTGGACGGCACTATTTCGGCAACGGAGGTCGTCGCATTCCGACAAAGCGCATAATTCCGTGCCTCGACGTCCGTGACGGTGTCGTCGTAAAAGGTGTCCAGTTTCGCAATCATCGAGTTGTGGGCGACATACTTGCACTTGCTGAAAGATACTGCCGGGAAGGTGCCGACGAACTCGTGTTTTACGATATTACAGCCAGTCCTGACGGGCGCAGTGTGGATCGGAGTTGGGTTTCGGGCGTCGCTTCAGTCATCGACATACCTTTTTGTGTTGCGGGCGGCATCAGATCCGTTGCTGATGCGGAGGAGGTTCTCAACAAAGGCGCAGACAAGATTTCCATCAACTCGCCCGCTATCGCAAATCCGGAGCTCATTTCGGAGCTGGCAAAGCGATTCGGATCGCAATGCGTCGTCATCGGCATCGATAGTCGCGAAGAGAACGAGGACTATTTCGTTTATCAATACACCGGAGACCCCGACAAAACAGTGGCGGCACGAAAACGGACATTGGAGTGGGTCGTTGAAGTGCAGGATCGTGGCGCCGGCGAAATCGTCCTGAACTGCATGAACCAGGACGGTGTGCGGGGCGGCTACGATATACAGCAACTCTCCGTGGTGCGTTCTCGATGCACGGTGCCGCTCATTGCGTCGGGTGGCGCGGGCGAGATGCGACATTTCTACGATGCTTTCACGAGCGCGGGAGTGGACGGAGCACTGGCGGCCAGCGTTTTTCACAGTGCCGAAATCGAAATTGGTGAGCTGAAGCGTTACCTGTCGGCATTGCATGTCAGCATGCGTCTATAAGGATTGAATATGAGTATTTCCGATATCGCTTTTCTTGAGGACCTGGAAACCATTGTCAAAAGTCGATTGCACGAAGCACCTGAGGAAAGTTATACCGCTCGCCTGGCAGCGGCAGGTACCAAGAGAATCGCGCAAAAAGTCGGCGAGGAAGGCGTCGAGCTGGCGCTTGCTGCGACAGCCGGGAACAAGGAAGAGATTGTCGATGAAGCAGCCGATCTCCTGTACCACGTGATCGTGCTGTTGGCCGCGCAGGATCTAGGTCTAAAGGAAGTCTGCGATCGGCTGCGCACGCGCCATTCCGCCCGCTAGGCTGCCGACATACTCATCGCCTTTGCATAAGCGGGCCGTGCCAGACAGCGATCCGCGTAAGCACCCAGATTGCTGCTATCAGGAAGCATCTCGAACATGCGCATGAAGACAGCGCTTGAACCGAGCATGACATCCGCCGCCGTAAATCGATCGCCGACTATCCATTCCTTGCCGTCCAGCGCCCTGTCGAACGTCTCGATCATCGCGTCAAAGTCCCCCCATCCGCTGCGCACGCGGTTGCTTGCGACTTTATTGAACTTCTCCGACATTGCGGGCTCGACGACGGCGGGCGTGTACAGGGTCCAATAGAGAAACTTGCCGCGCAGCGGATCGTCCAGAGCAGGCGCAAGTGTCCCGGGAGCATAACGATCGGCAACATAGATGCAGATCGCCGCCGACTCCGACATTGCAACGTCACCATCAATAATCGCAGGCACTTTGCCCATAGGACTGGCTGACCTGAAGGCTGCACTGTCGTGACGGTCTGCCGCGCGTATATCGACCAGCTCAGTTTCGTAAGGTACGCCTGCTTCCTCCAGCATCCAGATAGCGCGTGTAGAACGGGTTTGCGGTGCCCAGTAAAGTTTCATATGACTATTTCCCTCGCCCTGCCGTATATCATTACCAATGTCTTCGACTAAAAAAAAACCCGCTAGGAAAACCTGGCGGGTTTGCTGACAATGTCCGAGCTTTATTAACTAGCCGGTACAATCGCCATGCGCACCCACGCACCTCTGGCGCGCCTTAGTTCTTATGTGTTTTATCGCATCGAGATTATCGATGCGCTGGCACAATACGTGGGTGTCGTAAGAATTCATCGCGGAAGTAGAGCCGGAATCACGGAAAAGGTCAAGCCTGCGGTGATTCACGGGCGGCCTATTCGTCCCAGGCCGGCGGTATTGTGACCGCACCTTCGGACGCCGATGACACTGCACTGCGGTACTTGGCGAGCGCGCCCCGTGTTACGGCCGACACGGGTCGGCGCCATTTCGCACGGCGTGCGGCCATCTCTTCGTCGCTGATCGCGACGCTGATTTCCTTGGTTTCAGCATCAATACGGATTGCGTCGCCATCCTCCAGCAGGGCTATCGGGCCGCCGACTGCTGCCTCCGGTGTGACATGTCCAACAACGAATCCGTGACTCCCCCCCGAGAAACGGCCGTCGGTGATCAACGCAACTTCTTTGCCGAGACCTCTGCCCATGATCGCGCCAGTTGGGCTCAGCATTTCGCGCATCCCTGGAGCGCCTTTCGGGCCCTCGTATCGAATAACGATTACATCGCCGGCCTTTACGACGTCGCCCAGGATTGCTTGCAGAGCATCTTCCTCGGAATGAAACACTCTGGCCCGTCCCTCGAAATGCAATCCTTCTTTGCCTGAGATTTTTGCGACAGCACCTTCCGGCGCGAGGTTTCCATACAGGATCGCGAGGTGACTGTCCTTTTTGATCGGGTCGTCAAAATCCCTGATAATTTTTTGTCCTTTCGGGTAGTCCGAAACATTGGCAAGGTTCTCGGCCAGCGTCTTGCCAGTGACCGTCAGGCAGTCTCCATGCAACATGCCCCTGTCGAGCATGCGCTTCATCAGCGGCTGGATGCCGCCAATTTCGATCAGTTCAGACATCAGGTACTGACCGCTGGGTTTCACATCCGCGAGCACAGGAGTTGACGCGCCTATCCGCGTAAAATCGTCCAGCGAGAGTTCAACTTCCGCTTCCCTTGCCATCGCCAGCAGATGCAGGACAGCGTTCGTCGATCCGCCGAGCGCAATGACCACCGAGATGGCATTTTCAAATGCTTCACGCGTCATGATGTCGAGTGGTTTGATGTCCTCTCGAATGAGCTGCAACACTGCCATACCCGCGCGATGACAATCGGCTGTTTTTGCGTCGGACACAGCCTCTTGTGCCGAACTATTACCGAGGCTCATGCCCAGGGCCTCGATCGCTGATGCCATCGTGTTCGCCGTATACATACCGCCACAGGCCCCCGGACCCGGTATCGCGGTCTGTTCAATTTCGAGCAGTTCCTCCGCGGATATCTTTCCACCGGAGCGGGCACCGACAGCCTCAAATACCGAGACGATATCGCGGCGCTTGATACCCGGCCGTATGGTGCCTCCGTATACGAACACTGACGGGCGATTTAATCGCGCCATGGCCATCACACAAGCCGGCATATTCTTGTCGCAACCGCCAATCGCAACGAGCCCGTCAAATCCCTCGGCGCCCGCAACGGCTTCAATTGAATCGGCGATAATTTCACGGGAAACCAGGGAATAGCGCATGCCGGGCGTGCCCATGGAGATACCATCCGAGACGCTGATTGTATTGAAAATCACCGCTTTGCCACCGGCCTCATTCGCACCCCGGGCCGCCACCTCAGCGAGATCGCCAATGTGCATGTTGCATGGTGTCACCATGCTCCAGGTCGATGCGATTCCAATCTGGGGACGTTTGAAATCGTCGTCATTGAATCCAACTGCTCGCAACATGGCGCGGCCGGGTGCGTGTTCGTCGCCGTCAACAACTACGCGAGAGTAGCGTCGCAGTTCTTTATCACTCATCGTTTGTCATCGCTCCATCCAGAGTCTGCGGAGTGCAGAGTTGGAGCGGAAGTCTAGCAGTAAATCAGGGACTCGGGAGTTCGTCGTCGCGGATAAGGACGACGACTTGCCGGTTGGTGCCACTGGCCGGTGTGTTCGCACCAACGTCAAGTTCTACAACGAAGGTTTCGTCGCCTTCAAAATCGGCATCCTGCACAAGTGGCACCAGCAGCCTGGCGGAACGCTGGCCCGGTCCGAACGAAATCGATTGTTGTCCGGGTGCGAAATAGTCTTCGCCTTCGCTTGCTGTGATGTCGAACACCGAAAAGCCGACCGTTAACGCAGCGTTGTCGGGATTAAATCGTACGATGTCGATCTGCACGGCCGGATCTCTTTCTCGTATTGTGACCTGATCTAAAGCGAAAGCGATCGTGTTCACAGGCAACCTGGCCTCGAACTCTCTTTGATCATCGTCTTCCAGGACGATGTTCACCAGCGCCAGTTCAGAATCCACGTACGCGACTTCGCGCAATCGCAAGGTCGACTGCTGATCCGCTTCCCGAATCGTATCCGACTCCATCGTCAGGGTGACACGCCCGCGCGTCTGCCCCACGGGAAACTGAATCAGTCCGGAGTCCGAGAGTGCGTACTGACCAGCGGCCCATGGCGAGCGATTGCCGCTGAAGCCGACTTCTTCCAGTCGCAATGTCATCGCCGTTTCCAAACCGCTGCCGCGCACAAAATCGATGATAACTGCAGGACCGTCTTCGCGAGCGACGACGGTTGTCGGTCGGCCGGCAGCGCGCCCGGGAGTGAATGCGACGATCTCTGTCGCCTGCGGCAATCTTGAAAAATCCACGAGCATAGGATCGGGTCCAACAACCTGCTCCTGCACTACGGGTTCATCGACAACTGGCAACACCTCGAGATCGATGAGCTCACCCGAATCTTCGGCGGGCTGGCCAGTCGCCAGCGGCAAATTATCGGATACCACATCACTCTCGCTGGACACGGCCTCAACTTCCTCCGCGGCCGTCGGCGTGAACTCTGCGGCCTGCACATCGGGCTCGGGCGTGACTTCTTCGGCTTTCACTTCGGGCTTGGGCGTGGTGGCTTCCGACACCGCAAGCGCCGGCGCATTCTCTGCAACAAGCGGAGTTTCGACGACACTTCGATTCAGATAGCGATCCTTAAGAGGTTGCAGGTAGCCTTGCTGGTAAGCGACCGCAGCTAGCAGACCGATGATCACGACGACTGCTGCGATCCACCTGGATGACGAGGATTGTTCAACCACCTCGGCGAATCGATCGGGTTCTTCGACGCGAAACGGCTCATCTGCGTTCTCGTTCAGTGCATTCAAAAAGTCCCTGACAGAGTTGAACCGTGTTACACGTGAATAAGACAGGCCCTTTTTCAACGCTCGCCACTGGCTGTCGTTAAGTGCCTTCAACCGTTGCGGTTTCATGCCTTCCTGGGAAGCTTCTGCCGCATTTCGCGGTCCGAACACGCGATAACCGGCAATGAGCCGATACAGCAGACAGCTCAGAGAGAATACGTCATCTGCGGCAACGGGATTTTCTCCGGTCAGGACCTGCATGCTCGAATAAGCCGGCGTCATCGCGCCGAGAACGCCGGGATCAAATTGTCCATCGGCCTGTTGCTGCCGGACACGGGCGACGCCAAAGTCAAACAGCTTGGCGTCACCGTCAGGCATGATCATGATGTTTCCGGGTTTGATATCCGCATGCACGATGCCACGACTGTGCGCGTACTCGAGAGCCTCGCCAATCTGCCGCGTTATTCTGAACGCCGACTTGTGGTCAATGGACGCAGCGTCCTTTGAATCCAGGATGTCGGCCAGCGTCCGACCGTCCAGCCACTCCATAACGAGAAAATAAAGATCATCATCCCTGTCAAGATCGATAAAGCGGACGATATTCGGATGCACGAGACAACGACCTTTCGCCGCTTCCTGCTGCAAAGCGCGCAAAGCCTGGCCGTTTTCGGCCAGTTTTGGCGACAGGACTTTGATTGCAACCCAGTGATCTCCGGTCCCGGCTTCTGCCAGGCGACGATCCATCGCCTTGTACACGACGCCCATACTGCCGCCCGCAATCTTCTGCTGCAGCAAATAACGGTCGCGCAAGACGGAACCAACCTGAACCCTGCCGTCCGCGGACATGTCCACCGCCTGGTCGTCGGGTATTACGGTTGTCGAGCTGAATACATCGTCCTCGGCGTCATCAGTATCCTCCGGGGCGACGTATGTCGTTGGCCTGAACTGAACCGGGCGGACAGCGGCAGGGATATTTTCGGCAGTGGCGCTGGTCGGGACGTTCTCTGTTACGAAGCGATCCAGCATTGATTTCACCAACTGAAAGGTTTCCTTGCGCAATGCGCCGGACTCATAGCATTCCTGCAGCGTTCGGCGTATTTGTGCCTCGCTGTTGCCGGATGCCAGCAACAAGCGACTGATTCCTCTCTGGACATTAGCGAGCAAATCGACGTCATCGGCAGTCGTGCGCAGCTGCGCGTCAAAGCTGGCCAGCTGATCAGCAAAGATGTTGTGCACTTTTTCGGAGTCGGCGCTCATAGTTCCTGAGAGTTTATCGTTACGACCCCGGGTTGAACCGGAACTGGTCGTCAAATTACTTTGCCCGGATTAAGAATATTGTTGGGATCCAGGGCATTTTTGAGTCTGCGCATCAGCTCAATTTCGCCGCCACCCCGATACAGGGGCAAATATTTCCGCTTTGTTCGGCCGATGCCGTGTTCCGCACTGAAGCTGCCACCGAGCTCGTAAACCAGGTCGTAAATCGCCGAGGTCAGCCTATCACGGCTGCTGACATCGCCCGGCAAAACCACGTTGTAGTGCAGATTGCCATCGCCGACGTGCCCAAAAGCGACCAGGGAAGCCTCCGGCGCAAGCTCGGCCAGTAGCAGGTCACCTCGCTGCAAAAACTCCTCCATGCGAGAAATAGGCACCGCGATATCCGTTTTCAGCGAGGGTCCGGCTGACCGCTCGGCTTCGGCGATTGCATGGCGCATACGCCACAGCCTGCTCGCTTCAGCCGTGTTCTTGGCGATGACCGCATCGAGCACAATGCCGGATTCTATGCTCGTGCTTAAGGCTGTTTCCAGACGTTCGATGCAATTACCGACAGATACATCGATAAGCACGTACCAGGGCGCGGGTTGATCAAATGGCACAGTCAACTCGGGGATATGCCGTGTGACCAGTTTGAACACCGGGTCTGACACCAGTTCGAACGCCTCAATTGCCTCGCCCAGGTCCTTGCGGAGCTGGGCGAGTAAACGCACGGCGTCACCCGACGCCTTGATCCCGACAAGCGCGGTGCCAAGTGTTCCCGGGGACGGATGCAGCTTGAGCGTAGCTGCGGTGATGATCCCGAGCGTTCCTTCGCTACCGATGAACAGCTGTTTCAGATCATAACCAGCCGTATCTTTTCGCAGTGACCTGAGACTGCTGACGACGGTCCCGTCTGCCAGTACCGCTTCGAGTCCAAGTACTTGCGCGCGGGCCGTGCCATAACGCACGACATTGACGCCACCGGCGTTCGTCGCAAGATTGCCACCGATCTGGCAGCTGCCCTCTGCTCCCAGACTCAGCGCAAAATGACGATCGACCTCTGCTGCCGCCCGCTGGACATTTTGCAGTATGCATCCCGCTTCAACTTCCATTGAAAAGTTAGGCGCATCAATGCTCCGGATTTGGTTCATTCGCGCCAGCGAAAGGATGATCTGTTTGCCGGAGTCGTCAGGAATCGCGCCGGCACACAGGCTCGTATTTCCGCCCTGAGGTACGATGGCCACGCCGGCGTCGGCGCAGGCACGAACCACCAGCGAAACTTCTTCCGTGGACGCCGGTGACACGACCATCGGCGTGAGTCCGTGCACAATGCCACGCCACTCGGCACAGTGTGCCTTGAGCACGTCAGCGTCAGTCGACCAGCCTTTTGGTCCGACTATGTTCCTGATTTGATCAAGCAACATCTTCGAATACGGCCTGTTGTACAAATGTTTGCCAGTCGATATTGCTGCCGCACATGACCAGTACGGCTCGACGGCCGCGCATGGATTCGCGTAGTGGGCCCAGCAATGCGGCAGTCGTTGCCACACAAGCCGGTTCCACAGCAATTTTCATGGACCTGAACAGGAAACCCATGCACTTTTTGAGTTGATCGTCATCGACCGTCACCAGTCGGTCGACATTTTGCCGTGTGAG
>JAOUNH010000125.1 GCA_029881055.1 Gammaproteobacteria bacterium | reverse complement strand
GGAAGTATCCTTAAGATTCTGCTGTACGCGGTACCCGTTATCGCGATTCTTTATTGGTATCTGAAGCGACATTCGCATCGGGAATCGACGGGACTCAATTCGTTGCGAAAAGCGACGGAGGAGGGCCTGATTGAGCCACCGACGCTGCATCCGGAGATTGACCATACAATTTGCATAGGTTGCACGAACTGCGTTGCCGCGTGCCCTGAGCAGGGTGCTCACCAGGTTCTTGGCATGATCAACAAAAAAGCGCACCTGGTCGGGCCAACCAATTGCATCGGTCACGGCGCCTGCAAGAACGTTTGCCCGGTCAACGCAATCACGCTGGTGTTTGGAACGGCCAGGCGCGGTGTGGATATTCCACTCGTCGATCCAACTTTTCAGACCAACGTTCCGGGCATATTCATCGCCGGTGAATTGGGTGGCATGGGTCTGATCAGGAACGCCGTTGAGCAGGGGCGCCAGGCGATGCAGACGATCCGGAAGCTGGTCGCAAATACGCACCGCAATGAACTGGATGTGCTCATAGTCGGAGCAGGGCCGGCTGGTTTTTCCGCGACGCTGGCCGCCACAGAGGCAAAATTGAGGCACGTCACTGTCGAACAGGAAGAGCTTGGCGGTACAGTCGCGCACTTCCCGCGCCGCAAACTTGTTATGACGCAGCCGGCGGATTTGCCCATCGTAGGCAAGATGAAATTCAAGGAAGTGCAAAAAGAGACGCTTATCGACTTCTGGCGAGACGTCGAAAAGAAAACCGGCATCAAGATCAACTACGGCGAGCGTGTCGAGTCCGTCGTTGCAGCACCCAATGGTGGTTATGCTGTGCGCACTAACCGACGTAACTACAATACGCGTGCCGTGCTCCTGAGCATCGGGCGCCGTGGCACGCCCCGCAAGCTCGAAGTCCCGGGCGAGGAAATGACTAAAGTCGTTTATCGGGTCATCGATGCGCAACAGCACCAGGGTCAGCACGTGCTGGTTGTCGGCGGTGGCGACAGTGCGCTGGAGGCGGCGACGAGCATCGCCGCCGAGCCGGGTACGACGGTAACAATCTCCTATCGATCCGGTGCATTCTCGAGAGCGAAGCCCAAGAATCGCCAGTTGCTGGAAGAAATGGAGTCTGACGGGCGCATTCGCGTTCTGTTTAATTCGAGCGTCAAATCAATAGATAAGAAATCGGTCGAGATAGAAGTCGACGGCGTGGTTGAAACCATCGCCAATGATGCCGTAGTGGTTTCTGCCGGGGGCATATTGCCAAGTGCGTTTCTGCGCACGATAGGCATTAACGTCGAAACGAAGTGGGGCTCCGAGTAGTGCTCGGACAGTTCGAAACCCTATTCCAGCTGATCGCTGACCCGCTTCGCCACATCCTCTCCCCGACTCGTCAATCTTGCGATGGATTGGAACTTATCCTCGTTCGACGAGGGTTCACGGATCAAGAGGTTCGCAGCTGACAACCGCTCCAGGCTACGCAGGATTTTTCTCGGCTCAAGGCCAAGAGTCCGGGACAATCGCGCAACGCTCATCGGGCCCTGGTCCGAGAGAAACGACAACACTATGAAATCTCGTACCTGTATGCCATGGCTAATCAGCAATGATGCCAGCGATTCATCATTGGATATAAAATGCTCAGCGGACCGCCCGGAAATCGAGTCGGCCTTCTTGTGCGGATCGAATATCATCAAGTGCCTCTTGAGAGTCTCTTCCCTGCTTACACGGCGACGGCCTGCAAATGGTTCCATCTTCCTGGCACGAGAATGGCTTGATCAGCGCCTGGACAATAAGTATGCATGCTGTAGTACTGGTGAAATATTAAGCATTACGGCTCATGCTTGATATACCGGGTAGCCCTGCTTTTCAGATACCCGACATTCCGCTGTAAACTACAGCGCGAATAGTCGGGTGTTTTTATTCGATGAATAGGGGATTACCCCCATTTTGTTGTTGCGCCGCGACCGGGACATTAGCAGGATAGAGGGGTTACACGCGCTATACCATTAGTTGAAAGAAGGCGGACGAGGGGGACTATGCCAATCAATGAAATGAAAACATCAACTTGCGAGACGCATCCATCGCTGGTCGCTGGGCTGGTGTTATTGGCTGTGACGACATTTGTCCCATTAGCCCATGCAGAGTCGCAGCAAGACATGCTGGTTTTCGCCAGCCTCAGTGGCGTTGACATTTTCTCTGTATCCGATCCGGCGCTTGAAGAAACTGACAAGCGCGCAACGGCTAGTTTCCTGTACACCTACAACAACAACCGATTCCGATTTGTTGGCGAGTACATCTGGTCAAACACGGAAAGCGAGCTGGAACGTTTGCAGGCAGCGTGGCAGTTCGACGAGCAAACGATGCTGTGGGCCGGGCGGTTCCACTCGGTCTCCAATTTCTGGACCACCGAGTACCATCATGGCCAGTTCATGCAAACCAGCATCAGCCGGCCGGGCCTCGAAGAGTGGGAAGATGAGAGTGGACCGATGCCGTCGCACGTGACTGGCCTGTGGCTGCAGCACAAATACGCAACCGGCAGTGAGTCAGCGATAGATTTCAGTTTGGCCGCGGGCCTGGCTCCCCGCTTCGAAGGGCAACAGCTCATGCCGTTTGACGTTCTCAATCCGGAGCCGGGGCACGAGCTTTCGGTCGCTGGCAGGATCGCCTACCGGCCTGACGTATTGTCGAACAGCCAGATTGGCGTCGCTATAGCCCACCACGATATAGCTGTGTCGTCAGAATCGAACCCGGCTTTGGCTGATTTCAATACAATCACGCAATCGACGTTTGGCGTTTTTGGCAGCTGGCATTGGAAGAAGTGGGTTCTTCTAGGTAATTTTGTGTATTTCGACATCGATCTGGACTATGTCGACGGCGGTGTAAAAGACAAATTCCTGTTGGGATACGTGCAGGCTGAATACGCCGCGTCGGAAGACTGGACAGTATTCGGTCGCACGGAGTTTGGCGACGGTGAAGACAACTCACCGTATTTGCAGCTGCTCCCGGCAGTAGTGGCTCACCGGCAGATGCTCGGCGTTCGCTGGGATATTGCGGACGCGCATGCATTGACAATGGAGATTGCCGATACGAGCGCGCAGGGCGCTGATTTATCACACGATCATTTCAAGGAGATTCGCCTGCAATGGAGTGCGGTGTTTCCGTGAGAACAAACATCGCTCAATTTCTGGCTACCGGTGTTCTGATACTGATCGCACAGTTGTCCCTGGCTGACGAAGCCGTTGTTCTCGTAACCAGCGAGAATAGTTCGTTTGAGGACATCAGCTCACTGGATATCCGCAAGGCTTACCTGGGTATTTCGGTCACCATCGATGGGCAAATAATACGGCCGATCAGGCGGGGCGACGATGAACGTCTCGACCGAGTTTTTCTGCAGTCGGTAATGGCAATGTCTCATAGATCTTATGAGAGGCGGCTGTTGTCTCTCGTGCTCAAGTTCGGCACGCCAAGGCCGGCGGAGGTCGATGAACGCGACGATCTCATGAAGTTGCTTTTCGATCGCCCTAATTCCATTAGCTATATGTGGAAAAGCGACGCGGAGTCGGATCCAAGGGTTAAAACGATAAAAGTGCTATGGCAAGAGACCTGAGAACAATATCGTCGCGCATGGTCCTTGCTGTGCTGTTGATTCATGCCGTACTACTGCCGATCTTGTTCTACGGCATGATCAGGGTGGTGAGAACCGCTCAGGAGGAGGTTTTCGTTGATCATGTTCGTATCTACTCGAGGGTTTTCGCGGACTTGCTACAAACCAGTGATACTCTCATGACAGATGATGAAGTCATCGCGCATCTCGACAGTACGATACTCGGTGGTCGCTGTGTTCATGCCGCACTGAAACTGGATGACCGTCGCCTCCATAGTACGGTGATGGACTCGGATGACGAGGAAGACTTTGTCGAGGACTTTCATTTCGGCGAGCACGACGATGGTGTGTATTACCTGTCGGTACCTGTGTTTTTCGGCGAATCGATGGCGGTGCTGGAGCTCGGTTTCGACGAAGAGCCGACAGCACTGGAAATCGAAACGGCCCGGACAACGATTCGAAACATCGTGCTGTCATATCTTTTGGTTTCAGTGATTTTCGCAATATTAATGAGCAATGTTCTCTCAAAACCATTGCGACGCCTGAGAGGCGATAGCCGGCTCATTGCGTCCGGAGACTACGCACGACAGATTTCGACCAATAGCACAATTTTTGAAATTGCTGAATTAAGCCGAGACATCGAACACATGCGCAGTACTTTGGTTGGTGTCAATGCCCGATTGGAAGCGGAGATTGTCAGCCGCGAGAAAGCAGAATCGGAACGGCGCAAAGTAGAGCGTCATCTGCGTCATGCGCATCGTCTGCAATCCATTGGAACCCTGGCGGGTGGTGTCGCGCACGAGATCAACAACGTTTTGTTGCCGATACTGTTGTACACCGACCTGGCGCTCGAGGACCTGCCAAAAGACAGCCCGGTGCGGCCCAACCTCGAGCGGGTGGTTAGACTGGCGAAGCGAGCGAAAGGCCTCAGCGAGCAGATCCTCACCTTTGGCCGGCAATCCGGCGATGCAATGATAATCGTTCCCGATCTTGCGCCTTTGGTCGACGAAGCGATGTCGATGGTGCGGGCTTTGATACCGGCGAGTATAGAGATCGCGCTCGATATTGAGAGGCCGGTCGGACCGGTGCTGTGCAATCCGAACGAAGTTCAGCAACTGGTCGTCAACCTCTGCAGCAACGCATACAAGTCACTGCTCAAGGGGGCTGGACGTGTACGCATAACCCTCGAAAATTGTTGCGTCAGCGCGAAGACCGCCGAGAATTTCACCCGCTTGCAGGCGGGAGAATGCGTGCGTTTAAGTGTATCCGACGACGGCGAAGGCATGGATCCGGCGACAATGGAAAGAATGTTTGACCCGTTCTTTACGACACGCGAGGTCGGGCAGGGAACGGGGCTGGGCCTGTCGGTCGTGCACGGAATTGTAGTCAGTCATGGCGGTGAGGTTGTCGTTTCAAGTGAGGTCGGCGTCGGAACTTCGATTGACATATATTTGCCGCGGGTTGACGATCAGGAACATGGTTCTGAAAGAAGGCTCAAAATATGACCAGCGTCTTAATCATTGACGACGAGGAAGATATCCGAATCGTACTTAAGGAGATTTTCGTTCGAGCGGGGTTCGACGTTGCCGTTGCCAGTGACGGAAATGAAGGACTGAATTTGCTCAGGGAGAATGGAGCTGACCTCGTCATCACGGACATAATAATGCCAGGTAGCGACGGGGTCGAAATCGCGTACGAGATTCGCTGCGAGTTTCCGAAAACGAAGATCATCGTAATGTCAGGGGGTGGAAATATCGCGCCGCTGGACTACGAGCCCGCGGCGATAGCGACGTCTGCCTATCTTGCCTCGGCTGCGGCTGTAGGAGCCGATATGACAATCACCAAGCCGTTCGATCGGGAGGAACTGCTCAATGCAGCCAGGAACTTAACCGCGAAGCAGACTCATGGCTGAACTGATTTCAGAAGCACCAGGCCCAAGATGGGCGCCGCAGATCATACTTCTGATCGACGACGAGACCCACGTGCTGAACGTCAATCGCAGCCTTGCCGGAAACAGCTTCGAAACGATATCGGAGTCCGCGCAAAGGCCGGTGCATGACCAGCTTCATTTGCATTGTGACGGCAAGTGTCTGTTTAACAAGATGTGGACCAGGGCGTGGGATGGCTTGAAGAGCAAGGACAGCATCGAATGGGAACTGGACGATTCAAAACTGAACCGGTTGTTTCGACTCAATCTTGCGAAAGCACCCGAACCCAGGTCCTTTGAGCACGAGCGTCGGCAGCGGCACAAGCTCCTGACGATTACCGACATTACGAAGTTTCGACGCGAACACGAGTCGCTGATCGAGCAGCAACAGGCGCTTATCCGGCTGCTGATAGCGCAGCGGCTGGAAGCAGGGGAGGCCGGCGAGCAGCTGTTCGATGAAAGCGGTGATACGGGAAACCGCCTGATGGCAGGCTATGTAAAGACGGAACGCTCACTCAGTCGCCAGCTCATCATGGCACAGGAAATAGAACGCAAGCGCGTTGCTTCCGAACTGCACGACGGCATCGCGCAAACTATCGGCGTAGTCAAGTATCGTATTGAAGATAGTGTGGCGACGCTCGGGCAGCGCTACCCGGATATTGATCTGAGTATCTTTGACGGCACGATCGAGGAGATGAAAAATCTTGTTGATGAGGTGCGGCGCATATCGAACAACCTGTCACCATCCATGCTGGAAGACTTCGGCATACACGTTGCGCTGAACTGGCTATGCAACGAATTCAAGGCGCAGAACCGCAACCTGAGCATGGATTGTGCGATCGCCATCGATGAAGCGGAGACATCGGAGTTCATCAAGGTTGCTATTTACCGTGTTGCACAGGAAGCGCTCAATAACATTGCAAAGCATGCGTCCGCGACGCAGGTGCGAGCGGTCCTGAATTCCGTGAAGGACCGGGTGGAGCTGAGAATCTCGGATGATGGCATCGGGTTTGATGCGAAGAAGAAATCGCCTGGCTACGACGGAAAGAAGGGACTTGGCCTTCGCAGTATGCGAGAACGCGTCGAGGCTACGGGCGGAGAATTCGGACTCACGTCGGCTTCCGGGAAGGGCACTGAAATTCGCGCAAAGTGGGCAGTGGACAAGTCTGAAGACCGGTCAAAACACTAGTCGGTAGTAAATCCGTTTTTGATTGCGTACACGGTCACTTCCGATACATTGTGAAGGTCGAGTTTTCGCATCAGGTTGGTGCGGTGCTTCTCAATCGTCTTCGGGCTCAGCGACAGGTAGCTGGCAATATCCCGGGTACGCTTGCCCTCTGCAATGAGCTTTATGACTTCCCTTTCCCGATGGGTCAGGATCTCCCAGGAAGGATCGGTGGTAGCGGCCGCTCCACCCGACAGGTATCCCGAAACCACTTTGTCGACAATGCTCGGGCTCAGGTACTGCTTGCCCTGAACTACATTGGCGAGTGCATTGAACAGCTCGGTTCGGCTGTCGTCCTTTAATACATAGGCGTCGGCGCCGGCCTCAAGCGTTGCGTGGATGTATTTGTCCTCTTTGTGAAAGGTCAGGGCAACGATCTTGATGTGCGGCGACTGGCGCTTGATCTGGACAATCGCATCGATGCCACTGGTTCGCGGCATGGTGAGGTCCATCAATACGATGTCAGGCTGCAATTCCGCGACAACGCGGATAGCCGACATGCCGTCGGCTGCGACCCCGACTACCTCGAAGGAACTCTCGGACGCAAGCATCGCCTCGAGTCCGTTTCTCATCAAGGCGTGATCGTCAACGATTAAAACTTTCTTGATTTTGTTTCTCGTCAATTTCGTGTCGCTCGTTGTTAACGCCTTCGTCCGGGTTCAATAAGGGCGGCACGTTTCATGCTACGTGAGGCCCCGGCGAATGCGAATAAGGAATTCTACGCCATGAATGGAGGGTAATACCCCATTTCTTGCAGCAGACACCTGCTTTCCGTCTCGCTCCGTGCCGTTGCTCACCACGTCCTTCGTCTTCCTCCTGCTCACATTGTGGGCTGTCGTAGGACTGGCAGCCTCTCGCGGCGTCCATCCACTACGGGGTTTCACCCAAATTAACGCAAATTGTCCCTAGACTTTCGTTCCAGATAAAGAGTCGATGGATTTTTCGGCGTATAAAAGATCGGAACAAAGAAGCAATAGCCAGAGGTGTTTATGAACTTGCTGCAACGGACGGCCGTTGTTTCGCTGAGAATCATGCCGATTCTGGCATTCGCGTTATTGCTGCTGTCCGCGGCGAATGAAGCGTCGGCCCAAAGCCTGGTTGTGGGCAACTGCGTCACTTCAGTTACGAGTTTCAACGATACAGAAACCGTATGTGTCAGCGGAACGTCTGGGGGAGACTCGGGTTCGGACCCGGCCCTGGCATGTGTTCTGCCATCGACCGGCGGTGTTGCAGCGGATGACGTCACACCGGATGGATGCAACGCATTCGCTCCGATGTCCACCCTGGTTAATGAGGCTGTATGGTCACCTCCGACAGTGCCGGGAAGTTATCTCGTTGTTCTGTTCGCCAGCGACGAATCTGTACATTCCCAGGTAATTTCAATTTCCTCGAGTACGGGTAACACAGCACCGACCGCGACCGCGCAATCGGTGTCGACGGCAGAAGACGTGGCCGTGTCGATCACGCTGACGGGTAC
>JAOUNH010000009.1 GCA_029881055.1 Gammaproteobacteria bacterium | reverse complement strand
GTCGTCGAATCGATACTCGAGAATCGCGAGCTCGGCATGCAGCTGAAACAACAAGCTGTGCTGTTTCGCGGCTCACATCACAGTGATCGGCTGGAGCTGGAACTGGTCAGGCGAAATATTCCCTACGTCAAATACGGCGGCCTCAAGTTCCTGGAGGCGGCGCACGTCAAGGATTTTCTGTCGGTCCTGAAATGGGCCGAAAACCCGAAGAATGAAGTCGCCGCGTTTCGGGTATTGAAGTTGCTGCCGGGTTTGGGGCCGTCGAGTGCGGCCAAGTGCTTCGAGCACCTTGCTGTCGGCGATCACCTGTTTTCCGCGTTGCGTGTGTTTCGCGCCCCTTCGGCGTGCAGCAAAGAATGGCCCGCGTTTTGTGAATTGCTGGAAGGATTGTCGAGGGCTGCCGTCGATGACCAGGGCTGGCAGGCACAGCTAGCAGCAGTACGGCGCTGGTATCAACCGCACCTGGAGCGCCTGTACGATGGTCTGGATACGCGGGAAGCTGATCTCGAACAACTGGAACAAATTTCCGGCCGCTACCCCACGCGTGAACGCTTCCTGACGGAACTGACGCTGGATCCGCCGTCAGCGGCAGGAGATCTGGCGGGTGATCCCTTGCTCGACGAGGACTACCTGATTCTTTCGACAGTTCATTCAGCAAAAGGCCAGGAGTGGGACTCGGTTTTTGTTCTCAATGTTGCGGACGGTAATTTTCCTTCCGAGTTTGCAGCTGGCAAGCCCGCACTGATCGAAGAAGAGCGTCGCTTGCTTTACGTTGCGATGACCCGGGCCAAACAGTCCCTGTCGCTGATTGCGCCGCTTCGATATCACGTTACACAGCAGCGCAAAGATGGCGACAAACATGTTTACGGTGCCCGCAGCCGTTTTATGACCGAAACCCTTTTGACAACGATGGACAAGCGTTATGAGGGGCGTCCCGACGTCCGGGCAGGCCAGTTCAAGGTCCGCTCCGACAGGCAAATCGACGTCGCCGCGCGTATGCGCGAGATGTGGTAAAAAAATGGCGGTGACTCCGGGCCACCGCCATTCAGTACGAAACAAACAGCTTAAGGGATAACTAGCTTGTTACGTCAAACTCGGTAATGACAGTAGTGTCGTCTTCATGCAATTGCAGAAACTCCTGTAAACGTTTTGTTTCTGCTTCTGCGTGCAATTCGCACAAACGGTAATTTTCGCTGGCGACCGCGGCTCCTGCGATCAGGCAGGCCCACAATATAACCAGTGGTGCTTTGAGGGACACGGCGTACTCCAGATCGTGCTTTTCGTATGGTCATTTGATGCACGGCGCGCCAGAATGGTTGCAAACAATGGGGAATAAGTGGATGTGGAGGGCGCTGCAGGCCCGGCATCCGGAGGAGTCAAGGTGGGTAATACGAGTTCTGTAAAAGACCAGGTCTCAAACGATGAATGGCGAACGCGGGTTGACCTCGCCGCCTGCTACCGTGCCATCGCCATGTTTGGCTGGGACGACCTCGTCTTTACTCATGTTTCGGCCCGTGTACCGGGCCCTGATGCGCATTTCCTGATCAACGCCTACGGCCTCATGTTCGAGGAGATTACTGCCAGCAGCCTGGTCAAAGTCGATCTCGCCGGCAACAAGATCCTCGACACCGAATACAACATCAACCCAGCCGGATTTGTTATTCATAGCGCCGTGCACGAAGTGCGTCATGACGCCGCGTGCGTACTGCACACGCACACCAAAGCCGGCATTGCCGTGTCAGCGCAGGCCGAGGGCCTGTTGCCCATCTCACAGACCTCGCTGTTTCCGTATTCAAACCTCACCTATCACGACTACGAAGGCGTAGCGCTCAACAACGATGAAAAGCCGCGCCTTGTTGCCGACCTCGGTACGAGCAATGCCATGATTTTGCGAAATCACGGGTTGCTAACGACCGGGGCGACCATCGCCGACGCTTTCCTGATGATGTATTTGCTGGAGACTGCGTGCCAGGTCCAGGTAATGGCGCAGTCAGCGGGTGGTGAGCTGCTGCAAGTGCCTGCGCCGATCGTTGCCGGTATTCAGGCGCAGGCGCAGCAGGTGACCAAGGGCCTCGGTGGTTCGCTTATATGGCCGGGGTTGTTGCGCAAACTGGAGCGGCGCGATCCCTCGTTTCGCGACTAGCAGCCTGCCAGCGAGTCAGGACAAAAACATCGTATAGGCCGGATTCCCGCTTTCTTCCCAGTGCGCGTAACCGAGCTTCGCGAGGTGCGACTCGAGTTCTTCGGTTTCTGCTTGCGGCACATCGATCCCCGCGAGCACCCGACCATGATCGGAACCGTGATTGCGGTAGTGGAACAGGCTGATATTCCAGTCGGTGCCAATCGCATTCAGGAAATCCAGTAACGCCCCAGGGCGCTCCGGAAACTCGAACCGGAACAAGCGCTCATTCTGAATCCCCGTTGACCGTCCTCCGACCATGTGCCGCACGTGCAGTTTCGCCGTCTCATTATTGCTGAGGTCGACAACCGGAAAATCGGCGGCGCGAAGGTCCGCCAGCAGCTGTTCAGCTTCCTGTTTTCCTCCGGCCAGCTGTATGCCGACGAAAATGTGTGCCTTGTTGCGATCGGCATAGCGGTAGTTGAATTCCGTGATGCTCTTGCGGCCCAGTGTCTCGCAAAAGTGTCGAAAGCTGCCGGGTTTCTCGGGAATTTCCGCGGCAATCAGCATCTCGGTCTGGTCGCCAACCGCGGCACGCTCGGCAATATGACGCAAGCGATCAAAATTGACATTTGCGCCGCAACTGATCGTAACCAGGGTCTGTCCGCTGACCTTGTTTTCGTTGATGTATTTTTTCGCCCCGGCGACCGCAAGTCCGCCGGCAGGTTCAACGATGGATCGTGTGTCTTCAAATATGTCGCGTATCGCGGCACAGCACTCGTCGGTGCCGACGGTAATGACCTCGTCGACATACTGCTGGCAAAGCCGAAACGTCTCGTCCCCGACCCGGCGCACTGCCACGCCGTCCGCGAACAGGCCAACATGCTCAAGCGACACAGGATAGCCGGCTGCCAGCGAGTCACGCATGGCGGCGGAATCGTCGGGTTCGACACCAATGATGCGGATATTCGGGTGCTGCAGCTTGATACAGGCCGCGATTCCGGCGATCAGGCCGCCGCCACCAATAGGCACGAATATGGCGTCGATGTCGGGCCCGGCTTGCTTGAGAATCTCTGCGCCAATGGTGCCCTGGCCAGCGATTACTGCCGGGTCGTCAAAGGGGTGTATGAATGCCAGGCCATCCTTGCGCTCGATTTCGCGGGCGTGCAGGTATGCATCGTCATAGGCATCGCCGTGCAGGATGACCTCGCCGCCCAGCGAACGAACGGCTTTGATCTTGATCGTCGGTGTCGTCACGGGCATGACAATGACGGCGCGAATACCGCGCTGCCTCGCGGCCAATGCGACGCCCTGGGCGTGATTGCCTGCGGAGCTGCAGATGACCCCGTTGGCCAGCTCCGCGTCGCTTAAGCCGGCAATCTTGTTATAAGCACCGCGAAGTTTGAACGAGAACACGGGCTGCAGGTCTTCCCGCTTCATCAGGATGCGGTTCTTGAATCGACTGGAGAGAACGTTTGCGAGCTCAAGCGGCGACTCGATCGCGACATCATAGACTTTCGCGTCGCGAATCAATTTCAGGTAGTCGATACTGTCCATTCCCGGGTTATCGCATACCGGACAGGCTTGCGCAAAGGTCGCATTGGTAATCATCAGTCGACCCTTCCATAATGCCGATTCCGCCGCGAAGGATAGTCGTCTTGAGCAAACTTCTGATTAGCAATGCCAGCCTCATCAATGAAGGCGAAATCCGGAACGTCGACGTTCTCGTTGACGGCGAGCGCATCGCAAAGGTCGCGTCGTCAATTGCGGTGCCCCCAGGGGCCACGGTGCTGGACCTTGCGGGGGCTTACCTGATGCCGGGCATGATCGATGACCAGGTCCATTTTCGTGAGCCCGGTCTGACCCACAAGGGGGATCTTGCCACGGAGTCCGCGGCGGCCGTGGCTGGCGGGATCACGAGCTTCATGGACATGCCCAACGTCAACCCGCAGACGACCACTCGAGCAGCGCTACGCGACAAGTACGAAATCGCACAGCACCGTTGTTCGGCAAACTTCGGGTTTTACCTCGGCGCGACGAACAGCAATATCGAGGAAATCAAGGCACTGAAGGTTGGGGAAGCTGCCGGAATCAAGGCATTTCTGGGCGCCTCAACAGGTGACATGCTGGTCGACAACCCACAGGCCCTCGACAAATTGTTCGAGCACGCGCCGGTAATCGTGCTTACGCATTGCGAAGATTCGCCGATGATCTGGGACAACGAGGCAGTCGCAAGAAAGAAGTTTGGCGACGATGTGCCATTCAGCGAGCATCCGGCGATTCGCTCCGCGGAAGCCTGCCTCAAATCCTCGACGATGGCGTCAGGGCTGGCTCGCAAGCACGACGCCTTGCTGCATATCCTGCACCTGACGACGGCAGTCGAAATGGACCTGTTTTCGCCCGCCCACCGTTCGCAAAAGCGAATTACGGCTGAAGTCTGCGTGCATCACCTGTGGTTCGATGAGTCCCGCTATGCGGAACTTGGTGCGAAAATCAAATGCAATCCGGCAATTAAACGCCGGGAAGATCGGGAGGCCCTGATTGCCGCCTTGAATGACCAGCGCATCGATGTGATCGCGACCGACCATGCGCCGCATACCGCCGCCGAAAAAGCGAACAGCTATTTCAAGTCACCGGCGGGATTGCCCCTGGTCCAGCACGCGGTGCTGACTCTGTTCGATCTGGCCCTGGATGGTCAGTTCGGCCTTGAGCTGATCGTCGACAGGGCCTGCCACGCGCCCGCAGACCTGTTTGGTATTGCTGAGCGGGGTTATGTCCGGGAGGGCTACTTTGCTGATCTCGTGGTGGTCGATCCCGCTAAACGCTATCGCGTCGATGCGTCGAATTTGCTCAGCAAGTGCCAGTGGTCGCCGTTCGAGGGCCACGAATTCAGAACCAGTATCGACACGACGATCGTGAACGGCCAGATCGCCTATCAGGGCGGGGCGCTCACCGGCGTGGTTGCGGGCCAAAAGCTCAAATTCGGACGCGCGCGCTGACAGGAAAGTTTAGGTTTTACTTTCGCTGTGATCCCGCTATGCTACGCCAAAATTAGGGACCGGAATTGACTGCTGGGTGAACGAGATGCCTGGTGTGATCATCTCAATGAAACCTACAGATACCGCTAATCCTGAATACTTCCATAAGGTAGTCGATTGCCAGTGGGGCTGCCCAGCCCACACTGACGTGCCTGCTTATATACGCATGATCGCGCAAGGCGATTTCTCAGGTGCGTATATGGAAAATCGCAAGTCCAATGTTTTTCCAGGGATACTCGGTCGCGTTTGTGACCGTCCTTGTGAGCCCGCCTGTCGGCGTGGTCGCGTTGAAGACAAGCCTGTCGCGATCTGTCGATTGAAGCGAGTCGCTGCAGATCACCGCGACGACATCACAGCCCGACTGCCCAAGGCGCCCAAGAAGAGCAACGGCAAGAAAGTGGCACTCATTGGTGCCGGTTGCGCGTCGCTCACGGTCGCAAATGACCTGGCGCCGCTCGGATACGAAGTTACGATTTTCGAGGCGCTGAAAACGACCGGCGGTCTCATGCGGACCAATATCCCGCAGTTTCGACTGCCGCCCAAGGTGCTCGACGAGGAAATTGGCTACATCCTCGATATGAACGTCGACCTGAAACTGAATCACCCGATAGCAAGTCTCAAAGACCTGCTCGAGGAAAACTACGATGCGGTCTTCGTTGGCACGGGAGCTCCGCGCGGCAAGAATCTTGAAATTCCCGGCCGTTACGATTCCGACCGCATACACATCGGTATCGACTGGCTTGAGTCTGTCGCGTTTGAGCACATCAAGAAGATTGGCAAGCAGGTACTGATTATCGGTGTCGGCAATACGGCGATGGATTGCTGCCGAACCTCGCTACGGCTGGGAGCCGACAGCGTCAAGGTAATGGCGAGGAAACCACGGGAATTCTTCAAAGCGTCTGCATGGGAGCTCGAAGACGCCGAAGAAGAGAATGTCGAGATACTGGTCAATCATTCGCCGAAAGAGTTTGTTATCGAGAAAGGCAAGCTCGTCGGCATGAAGTTCGAATTGATGGAATACAAGATCGACGCAAACGGTGGTATCGATCGTGGCACCGTGACGGGCGAAAAAATAATCCCCTGTGACGATGTAGTACTGGCCATCGGCCAGGACAATGCCTTTCCCTGGGTCGAACGTGACATTGGTATCGAATTCGACAAGTGGGATTGCCCGGTCGTTGATGAGAAAACGATGATGTGCGGTCGCGAGGGCGTCTTCTTCGGCGGCGACGCGGCCTTTGGTCCGAAGAATATTATCTGGGCAGTCGAGCACGGCCACCAGGCGGCAATATCCATACACCGGTACTGCCAGGGGGAAAGCATCGAGGATCGGCTCCCTTACGGATTGAATCTCGCAAGCCAGAAGATGGGCATGCACGAGTGGAGTTTCTCGAACAATTATGATGGCGCAACGCGCAGATTGATGCCGCATGTGGACCTGAAAGAGCGGTTCAAGAAGATCAACATTGAAGTCGAGCTGGGCTTTACCGCCGAGCAGGCTGTGCAGGAAGTTGAGCGCTGCCTGAATTGCGACATCCAGACCGTATTTAAGGCGGATCTTTGTATTGAGTGCGATGCCTGTATCGACATCTGCCCGGTGAATTGCCTGACGATCACAAAGAATGGCGAAGAGGACGAGCTCCGCACGCGCTTGTCTGCACCTGCCGAGAATCATGACCAGGCACTTTATGTGTCCGATGGCCTGCCGCATACCGGCAGGGTGATGGTCAAGGACGAGGACCTGTGCGTGCATTGCAGCTTGTGTGCAGAACGTTGTCCAACCGGCGCGTGGGACATGCAGAAGTCGACCATACTGGTTCCCTATGCGAAAGATGAACTGGCCGACAAGCAATCACTTCCGGCGACCGGGTCCGGCGTTTAGAGGGTAGATGTGGCAAGCGTAAATGACGTTGTAATAAAGATCGCCACTGTCAACGGTACCGGTTCCGCGAGCGCGAACGGTCTGTTGATGAAGTCGATTTTCCGCATGGGTATACCTGTTGTCGGCAAGAATTACTTTCCGTCCAACATCCAGGGATTACCGACCTGGTATGAAATTCGCGTTACAGGTTCTGGTTATCAGTCGCGTTCAAATCGTGTCGATATCATGGTCGCGATGAATGCGCAGACCTACGCAAAAGACATGGCCGATGTTTCGTCTGGCGGTTGGATGATATACGACTCGACCTGGCCGCGAAGCCAGCTGCTGAAACGCGATGACATAACCATTATCGGCATTCCCTTTTCGCGGCTGTGTAACGAAAGCTTTGAAGGTGCGCGTGCGCGCATCCTGATGAAAAACATTGCTTACGTCGGGGCATTGGCCGCGCTGCTTGAAATCGATCTTGCCGTTATCAAGGCTTTACTCGAAGAGACATTCGCGGCAAAAGCCAAGCTGATCGATTCCAACATGCAGGCGATTCAGCTCGGTTACGACTACGCCCGTGCGAACTTCAAATGCCCTTTGCCGATGCACATCGAGCCGATGGATGCGACCTCCAAGAGCATCATCATGGATGGCAATACGGCGGCGGGCCTCGGCTGCGTTTACGCCGGTGCGACGGTCGGCGCCTGGTATCCGATTACGCCTTCAACGTCGCTGATGGATGCGTTCCGCAAATTTGCTGCAAAATATCGCGTGGACCCGGAAACGGGCAAGAACAACTATTGCGTGATCCAGGCCGAGGATGAACTGGCCGCTATTGGCATGGTGATCGGTGCAGCCTGGAACGGTGCGCGATCATTTACGCCGACAAGCGGTCCTGGCATTTCGCTGATGAGCGAGTTCATCGGCTATGCCTACTACGCCGAAATTCCGACGGTTATCTTCGATGTCCAGCGCACCGGACCGTCGACAGGCATGCCGACACGAACGCAGCAATGCGACATTATGAGCTGTGCCTACGCGTCACACGGCGATACGAAGCACGTATTGTTGTTCCCGGCAAACCCGGAGGAGTGCTTTTACATGGCTCCGGTTGCGTTCGATATGGCCGAGCGCCTGCAGACGCCGGTGATGGTTTTGTCGGATCTCGATATCGGCATGAATGACTGGATGGTGCCCGAGCTGCAGTGGGATGAGTCTTATGTGCCGGATCGCGGCAAGGTCTTGTCAGCGGAGCAACTCGAGAAAATGGACAAGTTCTATCGCTATCTCGATGTTGATGGCGACGGTATTCCTTATCGAACGTTGCCCGGCGTGCATCCCAAAGGGGCGTATTTCACAAGGGGCTCGGGACATACAAAACTTGGCGCCTATACTGAAGATGCCGCCGCCTATCAGGACGTCATCGATCGGCTGCTCGTGAAGTGGGAGACCGCTCGATCGCTATTGCCGAAGGCGGAAATCCGTTATTCCAAATTCAACAAGGCCGGAATACTGACTGTGGGTAGTGGTGATGGCGCCTGCATCGAGGCCCTGGACCGCCTGGCGAAGCAGGATGTTCACCTGAATTATTGCAGGGTCAAGTCGTTTCCGTTCGGCGACGAAGTCGGCGAGTTCATCGAGCAGCACGACGTCGTTTATGTCGTTGAGCAGAATCGAGACGCGCAACTGCGCACACTGCTGATCATCGATATCAACGCGGACCAGAGAAAACTGGTGCCGATGCTGCATTACAACGGCATGCCGATCAATTCCGGCTTCGTTGTTGACAAGGTGCTTGAGGAGATCGCGAAAGGCCGTGCGGCCTGAGCGAGCAGACGAATATGACTTACATAGCCAAACCGAAAATCTCACACCCGGGCATGCCGAAGAATAAACTCGGACTGACGTCCCGGGATTACGAAGGAGCTGTTTCGACCTTGTGCGCCGGTTGTGGCCACGACTCCGTAACAGCGGCGATAATCCAGGCCGTCTTCGAGTTGGGGATAGAGCCGCACATGCTCGCGAAGATGAGCGGCATCGGGTGCTCGTCGAAAACACCGGCGTATTTCGTGAGTCAGTCGCACGGTTTCAACTCTGTGCACGGTCGAATGCCGTCAGTGACGACGGGTGCGAACGCAGCGAATCGAGACCTGGTTTACATCGGCGTTTCCGGTGATGGTGACTCGTTGTCGATCGGCGTGGGTCAATTTGTGCATGCCATTCGCCGCAATCTGAACATGTGCTATGTGATTGAAAATAATGGTGTTTATGGCTTGACCAAAGGGCAGTTCTCGGCCTCGGCGGATATCGGCAGCAAACCCAAGAAGGGCGAGGCCAATAACCAGGAGCCGATCGATGCCGTGAGTACGGCCTTGAGTCTCGGGGCGACGTATATCGCGAGAAGCTTTTCGGGTGACAAGGAACAACTCGTGCCATTACTCAAAGGCGCACTGATGCACCGCGGATTTGCGCTGGTCGATATCGTCAGCCCCTGCGTGACCTTCAATGATCACGAAGGATCGACCAAGAGCTATGCGCACACGCGGCAGTTCTACCACCACGTTATCGATATCGATTACATTCCGCCGGCCGAAGAGATCAAGGCTGCCTACGCCGAAGGCGAGGCGATGCCGATCCAGATGCACGATGGCAGCACTATCGTTCTGCGCAAGGTCGACAGGGACTACGATCTGACGAGCAGGGCCTCGGCCTTCAAATATCTGCGAGAACGATTTAATGCCGGTGAGATCACAACCGGTTTGCTGTACCTCGACGAGTCACGCGCGGAGATGCACGAACTTATGGGCAACATCGATACGCCACTATCGCGTGTGCCTTACGAGCGCCTGAATCCTGGTAGCGCCGAGCTGAAAAAATTGCAGGGCCGCTACCGGTAGAATCGGGCGGCACCCTTTTATCCCCAGATTCGTTTCCACCAGGGCTGGTCTTTCGGCTCGGCCCGGTATTGCCTGAAACGCCGGGCGTACGGGTTTCGGTTTAAGCACTCATGAGATACCTCATGGGCTTGATCGTAGCGCTGTCCGGGAGCCCCCTTACTCAATGAATGCCCCAGGCACTAAGTGTTCTGGTTGACCATTGCCGTGAATAATATGACATAGTTTCGTTGCAGCGCTGCATACGGCGGTCCTTATTGGTCAGTAAAGTTAATAAAAACAAATAGTTATATTTCTTGCATCCAAATCATCCCTGGTGAGCATCTGAGCTACGAAAGAAACTCATTACCTGACGTGGAGTAGAAAAAATGAATGAAGAATGGATTCCGATCGTGATGTTCACTGGCATGACTGTCGTGTTCGTTTCGCTGTTCTGGTTTCGATACAAGGCTCGCAGTGAAATGCAGTCGACGATACGCACGGCACTGGACAAGGGTCAGGAACTGACACCTGAGGTCATCGATCGCCTGGGGCATCCGAAAGCACCCAAGGACAAAGACTTGCGATACGGCATCATTTGGCTGTCTCTGGCATCAGCATTGGTACTGATCGGGTTTGCAGTTCCCGAACCTGATGCACTGAGAGGAACCCTGGCTGGCGCGGCATTTCCGTTCTGTATCGGCGTCGCCTATCTGATTCTGCATAAGTTTACAGGCCGCGAATAGCAGGTTCAGGACATTGTCCAGCAGCGCAGATAATGAGCTCGTCGCGAGGGTGGTATCCGCCCAGGATACCGCCGCTTTCGGCGAACTCGTTCGCAGGCATCAGTCGCATGTGCGGAATTTTCTGCGCAAGTTGTCTGGTGACTATACGCTTGCGGACGATCTCGCCCAGGACTGCTTCATACATGCCTGGGAGAAACTGCAGACCTATTCCGGACGGGGCTCGTTCATCGGCTGGTTGTTAAAAGTGGCATACACGACATTCCTGCAGTCGAAACGCAGCGCGAAACGCTACGCAGAAATCATGACATCAGCTGGGCACGTCGCCGATCAGGAGTCCGGTGGCCAGACGCGACCGGACGACGAGTTCACGGACCTGGAGAAGTTTCTGGCCGTACTGACTGAAGAAGAACGCGCCATTATGGTTATGTCCTATGCATGCGGTTTGTCCCATCGCGAGATTGGGGATGCAACGGATCTGCCGGTAGGCACAGTGAAATCTGTGATATTTCGTGGTAAAGAGAAGATCAGGAATAGTTTTGACATCAAAGATCATAATCATGGCTGAACGAATTAAAGACGCAGAGGACCGGTTGTTGGAGTCGATGTTTGCATCGCCGCCATTGGCGGATGATGGCTTCAGTGTCAGGGTTGTGCGAAAAGTGAATCGCCGGTTGTGGCTGCGTCGGTTGACGCTTCCGGCGGCGGCGGTTATCGGCGGCGCAATTGCCATCAAGCCCTTGTCCGGTTTGGTTGCATTGTTGTCAAGTCTGTCGTCGTTGGTGCCCCTGGATGCTATCAATATGGCATCGAACTCGATTCCGCAATTCCAGACGATCGTGCTCGGCGCGATACTGCTCGCTGTTTGTTTGGTGGGTACTCGCTTCCTCGAAGACTGAAGGCCGCGGCAAAGCCTTATTGTCTTGCTGTTGTCGCTCGGTTACATTGCGGCGATGACTCTTCGCGATCAAGTTGAAGCGCTGCTCCCGAACTGGGAACGCTGGTATCCAAGTCTTTTCGACGCGGCGAGCGACCTTGGGCTCATCCGAGCCGAGGTGTGTGATCCCAATACGCTTAATCTGCACAGTCGCCACGCGAAGGTTCGCCAGCGTGCAAAAGAAGCGCACATGGAAAAATGGGGCGGCAAGCCGCAGGAGTAATCATGAATTTTGACCTTCAAGCGATACGCGCGCAGTTTCCGGCGCTGGCGTTAACGGACCGCAGTAGACGGCGAATCTATTTCGATAACCCGGCTGGAACCCAGGTTTTGGCAAGCGTCGCAGAAGCCATGTCGGATTGTCTGCTCAAAAAGAGCGCCAACGTCGGCGGCTATTTTGCTTCGTCCCAGGATGCCGGCGAGGTCGTGCAGTCTGCACGAATTGCAATGGCCGATTTTCTCAATGCGCCGTCGCCCGACGAAATTGTCTTCGGCCAGAACATGACAACAATTACGTTTCATCTATCCCGATCGATAGGGCGCTTGTTACGTCCCGGCGACGAGATCGTATTGTCACAAATGGATCATGATGCCAATGTCTGGCCCTGGGTGATGATGGCCCGGGATCTTGAACTCGAGGTGCGCTGGTTGCCGTTCAACCATGAGACTTTCGAGTTCGATCTCGAGATTCTCGACGACATCATCACCGAGCGTACGCGCCTGCTATGCGTAGGTGGTGCTAGCAATCTGACGGGAACGATCAATAACGTCAAAGCGATATGTGCTCGGGCACGCGCGGCCGGAGTTATGACTTACATTGATGGCGTGCAGTCGGCGCCGCACATTGCAACCGACGTGCAGGACATTGCCTGCGACTTCTTTGTATGTTCCTCGTACAAGTTTTTCGGGCCTCATCAGGGAATATTGTGGGGCCGTCGCGAGCTGCTTGAGCAGTTGGAGCCTTACAAAGTCCGACCGGCACCGAGTGAGCCACCCTCCTGCTTCGAGACCGGCACACAAAGCCATGAGGGAATAGCAGGCATAACGGCGACAGTCGACTATTTTTCGCGAATCGGTACTTCCATGGCCAAGGGATACGGCGACCGGTGGTCGCACCTGGCGGGGCGACGACGGGACGTGCACGCGGCAATGAGTTTGCTGTTCGACTACGAAAAGTTACTGGCTGACCATCTTGTTGACGGACTGGTCGAGATCGATGGCATCAAGGTGCAGGGTATTACGGACAAGAACGCGATGGGTCGGCGCGTGCCCACTGTTGCGTTTACGCACAGCAAGACCGCACCTGACAGCATCGCCGAAGGCCTGGCGAAACAAAACATTTTTGTCTGGAGCGGCCACAATTACGCGGTCGAAGTTGCGAAAAGCCTCGGAATTTATGAAACCGGCGGCGCTGTCCGTGTCGGGCCGGTGCACTACAACAGTGTTGCCGAGATCGACGAATTCCTGAAGGCTTTGCCCGGCCTGCTTTCGCGTTAGCTTGTACTGCAAAACAAAGAAGGCCGCATTGCTGCGGCCTTCCGTGAGATTTCGTATCTGAAAAGGGCAACTATTGACGTCGGTAGCGGTGCTCCATATGTCGCGTCAGACCCTTGGGTAGTCCAGATACCATTGTTATCCCACGAGACATGAATCACCTCCTTTCGTCGTTGGCCTGATCGAAGTATCTCCTCTAAGTTCATAAATTCCAAGAAAAAAATTAGTCTGAAAAACGCCTTCTATGCACCGTGTTTTTCGGGTTATTATTACTCGCTCAGCCAACCATCCAACAAAGAGAAAATACATGGCAATTGCAGATCTCAAGAACGTGCTCAAGATTTTCCGTGGAGCCGAAGTCAGTGCAGACCAGCAAAACGAGCTCTTCAAAGAAGTCTTGCTGATGACTTTGGCGCGGGCTGCGGACGCTGATATCAATATCCAGAACATTGAAGTGGAACGCATTCAGAAGATTCTCAAAGACCATACCGGCGAAACGTTTAGCTCGGCGGATGTTCGTGTAGCAGCCCGGGCTGAATTGTATGCCGAGGCAAGTCTGCTGAAGTATTTGTCAAGCGTGCGCGGCAAGTTATCTGACGCACATCGGGCGGAAACGATCTGTGCGCTTGCTGATGTATTTCGCAGCGACAAGACCGTCAGCGTACTGGAAGTGGATTTTTTCGATCGTGTCGCAGAAGCATTGGCCGTTACGCCATCGCAAATCGCCGGGCTTGTCGCTGGCGACGTTGATTGATAGCTATTTATGAAGCAGAAAAAAGCGGGCCTCTGGCCCGTTTTTTTTTGCAGCTATGCTGCTGAATCACTCTGACCTATTTCTCTGTAGGCCACGTAGAGCCCGGACCCGGTGATCACCAGCGCGCCGACCAGTACCCAGATATCGGGCACCTCATCCCACATCACATAGCCTGCGCCCGCTCCGGCAATAATCGCAATGTACTCGAACGGCGCGAGAATGGACGGTGATGCGTGTCGATAGCCATTGAGAAATCCTACCCAGGCAATCACGGAGCCAATCGCGGCACCGGTCATCAACAGCCATCCAAAAAGGTCCAGGGGCTGCCAACTGTCAGCGTCGACCAGCGTTGCCGCAACGAGCAGGGGACCGGCCACGACGTAAACGGACAGCGACAACAATGATTCAGTGGCAAGGTGTCTCGAAGCAATTGCCTGACAGGCATAGCAAAACGCCGCAAACAGGATCGCGATCGACGCAAATGAAAATTCTCCACCACCGGGCCGGAGGATGATGAGCGTACCTATGAAGCCACCAATGACAGCGGCCCAGCGGCGCCAGCCAACGTGTTCCCCGAGAAAAGGTGCCGAAAGTGCGGTCACCATCAGCGGGGCCGTGTAACCAAGAGCTAAAGCGTCGATGAGCGGCATCTTCGATAGTCCATAAAAGAAACCGTACATCGCCCCTACGGCGAGTAGCGTTCGCAGCAGGTGCCAGCCCAGCCGATTCGTACGTAGTTGGCTGAATCCACCGAAGAATCGCGGCGCCAGCACCAGGAAAATGGCAACGCCGATCAGACTGCGAACCAGGACAAACTGCGATAACGAATAGGTTTGCAGTATTTGCTTCGCACACAGATCAAGGCCGAGACCACCGGCAACACCAAATAGCAGCCACGCAATCGCGCGGCCAATATGATTCGGTTCGTTAATCGGGTTCACGAAGATTCGAAGAAGACGCTAAATGAATACAAGCTGAACATGATCTCACGAGCGTTCTCATAAACCTACATGTTCAGCCACTATTCATTGACTGCGAGTTCTAATGAAGTCGAAACATGCAGGAGGGCATGGAAATGAAAATTCGAACACGACGATTTAATGTTGCCTGGTACCTGGCTTCGACATTCCTGCTGTTGGCCGCTGCGGCTATAGCGAAAGCGGAAGCAGAGACGGAGCCACGGATCAGCATTACATCCCAGGGAATGAGCCTTGATCGCAGCGGCGTAGAGAATCGCGTCAAGTCGCATGACGAATTGCCGGCGCTGGTCACGGTGGGTAGTCGCAGCAAGCCGTCGCCGGCGGGCGGGCAGCAAAAATTGTCAGACGGTGCGACGGAGTCCGGAAGCCAGGCGCCAAACGGCGACTTCTGGTTCTATTCAGCCGATGTCGAACTGTACTCCGACCTGGATCTTGACGGGTATTACGTCGGGATTGATGTCACCTTCGATGCGGACACGATCTACAGCGCAGCGGATGTCTACGCCGTACTGTACCTGAGCTACGAATTCGGGCCATGGAACGAGTATGCCTACACCGACGATTTCACAATCCGCGGTGCATCTGGTGACGATGAGTATTTCATTGAAACTGAATTGGTTTCAGGTTACCCGACAGGTGACTACGACATCCTGATCGAACTGTACGATACCTACGACGGCGCCTTTGTTGCGAGCTTTGGCCCCGACGATTCGTCACAACTGTCGTATTTGCCGCTGGAGGACATCGGCAGAGATACGCCGCAACAAACGGTTGTCATTGTCGAACAGGGTGGCGGCTCGACAGGTCTGCTCAGCCTGCTGGCGTTGCTCGGAGTTGCCGGAATGACGCGGTTCGCGCGGCGCCGAAACGCCTAGGTTTCGAGTGCATGCGTACGTCCCTGGCGGGCCGTGCGCATCACTTTTCTCCCCCACGCGGCGAGACTATCGAAGTACACATACAGCGCCGGGACGACCAGCAACGATACGACTGTCGAGAAGGCCAGCCCGCCGATTATCGCTCTGGCCATAGGGAAGTAGGGCGGTCCGTCACCACCGACCTGGGTCGCCCCCATCGCCAGGGGCAAAAGACCGACTATGGTCGTTGCGACGGTCATCAGGATCGGACGCAGGCGATCGCGGCCGGCGATGACAATCGCTTCGTTCCGGGCAACGCCTTCGTGACGAAGGTTGTTGATGTGATCGACAAGCACAATGCCATTATTCACGACAACGCCGATAAGAATCATGATGCCGATCATGGCCATGAAGGAAAAGGTCGTTCCCGTCGCGGCGAAAAACAAGAATACGCCGAAAATAGAAAACACGATGGAGCCGAGAATAATCGAGAACGGCAGAATCAGGGATTCGAATAAGGCGGCTATTACGAGAAAGATGCAGGCAACGCCCAACAGAATGTTGGTGGCCATCATGTCTGCAGTTTCATCTCGTCGCTCGAAGCCACGACCTTCTTTCCAGCTATATCCCGGCGGCAGTTCCATCTGATCCATCAGGCTTTTTACGCGTGGGCGAACATCGTCAGCGGTAACCTCGTCCTCGAGGTTCGCGGACAGGACAACGGCCGTCTGCCGGTCGGTGCGCCTGATCGTGTCCGGGGAACGGCCAACATGCAGCGAAGCTACGGCACCGAGCGTAATTCGACGCCCCTCGGGCGTATACAAGGGCAGGTTGGCGAGTTGTTCGATGCTTTGCTTGTCGCTGTCGCGAAATGCGAGGCGCATGGCGATCTCGCCACTTTGACCGCGGAATTCACGCAGGTTTTCGCCGCGCATTGCAATGCTGACGGATTGTGCGATTTGTGCGGCCGACAAACCGACATTGGCAGCTCTTACACGATCGATGGTAACTCGAATTTCCCTATTGCCCGATTCGCCATCGGTTGTGACGTCTTTAAGCCCGGCGACGGTTTCCAATGATCGAGCAACATCGATGGCAAGCTCATTGAGGACCTCCGTAGAGTCGCCGCTTATCTGCACGGTAAACCCACCTCCTATGTCATCCTGGTCAAACGAGAAACTCGGTTTACCAATGGCAAGTTGCGGCAAGTTGGCCTCGATCAGCTCTATGACTTCCGTGGTCGAAAGCGTTGCTTCATTTTTGTCTGTCAGCAACAGTGTCGACTCGGCCCGGCCCTGATCGAAATAGCTGTAGACGGAGCGAATATTGAACTCCTCCTGGCGGGAGTACAGATACTCCTCAATTTCGTCAACAGCGCGCTCAACCTGTTCGAGCGAGTGCTGTCCCTCAACGTGATAGGGCATATACAAACGGCGCCCTACATCCTGGGGGAACATATCGAATTTGACGAGCTGCAGTACTAGCGGCAGTACACCGATGACGCACACGAGAACGATCCCGAGCGCAGTCCACCATTGATGACCGAGTATCCATTTGAGGCCGGCAGCATAACGTACTGTCAAGCGTGACATCCACGCGCCAGCCTTGGGCTGCGGCGGAACCGCGATTCTTGATGCCAACATGGGCACCAGCGTTTGCGCTATAAACAGCGACGCTATCAGTGCGACCATGATCGTAATCGCTACGTGCGCGAGAAAAATCGAAAGGTCGGTTTTCGTGCCTACAATCATCGGTGCGAAAACTATGATCGTTGTAGCCGTTCCCGCGATTACCGCAAGTCCTACTTCTTTGACTCCACTGATAGTCGCCTCGACCGGATTGTCCGGATTCTCGGTGCGGTGGCGAAAGATACTTTCGGTGACGACCACGGCGTTATCGACGAGCATACCTACAGCGAGCATGAGGCCCATCATCGTCAGGATATTCAGGCTAAGACCCGCGAAGTAAAGTGCGCCCAGGGTAATCATCAGAGAAAAAGGCACCGCCGCGGTTACGATGAGGGTGGTCGTTATCTGGCGCAGAAACAGGTACAGAACAATTATGGCGAGCAAACCGCCAAGCGCGCCGGCATTCAACAAATCGCTGAGCGATTCCCGAACGGACTCTCCCTGATTATCCAGCGCGAAAATGTTGATGCCCTGCATTTCTGGTAAGCGGCCGATCTTCTCGACCTCGGCAATAACCTTGTCAGTTACATCGACCATGTTTGACCCGGTCGACTTGCTGATCGCTACCCCGATCGCGTATTGCCTGTCGAGGTGGCGGCCGTAATTCCGCTCCGGCGTGCGCAACTCGACATCGGCAACATCGCCGAGACGAAGGCCACTCTCGTTGATCGCCAAACGGGAGATTTCGTCGATCGAGCCAAACTCGCCGCTGGGGCGCACATTGAAACGTTGTTCTCCCGCCGTAATTTTGCCAGCACTAACAGCGAAATTACTGCCCAGGAGCAAATCGCGAATAGCCGCGATATCGACGCCATGAGCAGCGAGCTGGTCAGGCTTGAGCAGGATGCGAATCTCGCGCGGATCGACACCCTGCAGGAAGACCCGGGATACACCTTCAATTCTCTCCAGCCGGCGTGTCAGCAGTCGGTCCAGCATTTCAAAACTGTTGGAGAGGTCGCGCTCTGAAGAGATCCTGAGCTGCAATACCGGTTGATCACCGAGTGAACCCGTAAAGACCAGGACCCGTCGCACGTCGGCGGGCAGTAAATGCCGGATGCCGTCGACTTTTGCCCGGGCCTCTATGCCCTTGGCTCCCATGCTTTGGTCCCAGCCAAACTGCAGGAAAATCTCCGCCTGGTTCTCGTTGGAGCTTGAGAACATCGTCTCGACCCCCGACAGCGTTGCCAGGGCCTCTTCCACCGGACGCGTGATCAGACGTTCAACTTCCTCGGGCGTCGATCCCTCATACGGGATTTGCACGAAAATCCCCGGAAACTCTATGTCCGGGAATTTCTCCAGCGGCAACAACCGGGACGCCAGGAGTCCAACCAGGGACAGCGCTACGAAGACGACAACGGTCGTTACCGGGCGACGCAACGCAAGTTCCGTGTGGTTCATTTTCTGTCCATCAGAGAGTAGACAACGGGAATGACGACCAGCGTAAGGAGGGTGGAAACTGTAAGGCCGCCGATAACGGTGATCGCCATGGGAGTGCGAACTTCAGAACCTTCGCCGAATCCCATCGCCATCGGCAGCAGTCCCAGTGTTGTCGTCAGCGAGGTCATCAGGATCGGCCGGAGCCGAGCCGAGCCGGCCTCAAGTATTGCTTCCATGCGTTCTTTGCCGCGCTCCCGCAACTGATTGATCAAATCTACGAGCACGATCGCGTTATTGACAACGATACCCGCGAGCATGATGACGCCAATGAATGCGACGATATTGACTGTCGTCCCGGTGATAAAAAGCGCGAGCACGGCACCGATCAGGGCTAGCGGAATCGTGAAGAGAATCACGAAAGGATGAATCAGGGATTCAAATTGCGATGCCATGACCAGGTAAACGAGAAACACCGCCAGTGCCAACGCGAACTGCATGGACTCGAACGATTCCTGCATTTCCTCGCTCTGTCCGGCGACAATGACGCTGATGCCAGCGGGTAGCGGAATCTTGCCGACTATGTTGCCCGCTTCGATCGCCGCCGCGCCGAGATCACCGTACGCAAGGTTTGCCGAGACGAGGGCGACGCGATCCTGCGCGACGCGGCGAATTTCTGCGGGCCCTTGAGAGACCGTTATTTCGGCTACGGCATCGAGCGTGACAGGGCGAGGCGAATTCGGATTGACGATTAACTTGCGAATTTCCTCGATGCTTGATTTGCGCGTATCAACGCTGCGTACAAGCACATCGATTTTTTTGTCGCGCCAGGTGTACCGTGTTGCGAGCTCACCGCGAACATTTGCCACAACGATGTTGGCAATGTCGCGAACGGCAAGGCCGAGTTTCGCGGCACGTTCCTGGTCAAAGACGATCTGTATTTCCGGGTTGCCGCTTTCCACGCTCGTCTTGATATCCGTAAATCGATCGGACGCCGACATCGCCTGCACGACTGATTGGCTTACCCGCGCCAGGTTGGCGAGATCGTAGCCGGAAATCTCAATTTGCAGAGGGCTCGCAAATGACATCAATGACGGTCGAGTGAACTCATACTGGACGCCTGGCAATTTCGCCAGCTCGGCGCGCATCGCCTGCATCGTTTGATTCTCTGCATCGCGGCCCGACCCCGGTTTCAGCCGGACACTGAGCGTTCCGGTATTGTCGCCGGCATCAACCGGATTGGCATCGAGTCGATTGCCGGTTCCTGCCACCGAGTAGTTCAGTTCTACGACATCAATGTTGGCAGCGGCTCTTTGAGCGACCTGTATAGCCTTGTCCGTCTCTGCCAGGGGCATACCCGGGGGCAATCTCAGGTTAGCCGTGAACTCACCCTGTGAAAACTGCGGTATTAACTCGGATCCCAGTCGTGGAACCAGGGCCATCGTCGCGACGAAAAGTAACAGTGAAATGAGTACGACAGCGAGGCGATTATGCAGGGACCAGCGCAGGGCACCCGGGTAAATTGCTGCCAGGAAATTGTAGAAGGCCTGGAATGCCCTGGTCGGAATCCACAGCAGCAACCAAAATATCTTGCTTACGACAAAAAACAGAAACGCGAATATCCTCACAACGAAAGCAACGGAACGCGTGAACCAGTTCGCGGGCTGCATATCGCCGCCGTCGTCGTATCGGCTCTTCGCGCCCAGGGACGCAAGCATAGGGACCAGCGTAAGAGCAACGAAGAGGGAGAAAACCAGTGCAAATGTGACGGTCAGTGCCTGGTCCTTGAATAGCTGACCTGCAATGCCGCTGATGAACACCATCGGAAAAAATACGGCGATCGTCGTCAAGGTGGCGGCCACAACCGCCCCGGCAACTTCGGAAGTGCCATCTCGTGCAGCGGCAACGACTTCCAGCCCCTGCTCTTTTTTGCGCACGATATTCTCAAGTACAACGATGGAATTATCGACAAGCATGCCGACGGCGAGGGCGATGCCGCCCAGCGACATGATATTCAGGGAAATTTGGTTCGTGTACATCAGCAGGAATGTGCCAATCACGGAAACGGGAATCGCGATACCCACGATCGTCGTCGCACGCGCATCGCGCAGAAAGCCGTACAGCACGAATATTGCGATCAGGCCACCCAGAACCGCTGCCGTGCGGACGTCAGATACGGCGGCCGAAATAAACGTCGACTGGTCGTAAATCGTAACGAGTTCGATTTCTCCCGCGAGGGACTCACGCAACGACTCGAGGCGCTCTCGAATGCGTTCAGCGACCTGGACGGTATTCGCGTCACCTTCTTTGTAAATCGCGAGCTCGACCGATTCCTGGCCCTTGACGCGCGTGATTGCTTCGCGGTCCTTGTAACCCTGTTGGACAGTAGCTACGTCGCGCAGGTATACCGGCTGGCCGGCAACGTGAGCGACAATCGCGTCGCGAAACTCGTCAATATCCTGGAACTCATTGAGTGTCCTGACGAGGAAACGCTGATTACCCTCTTCCAGGCGGCCGCCAGAGAGATTGACGTTTTCAGCTCGGATGCGCTCCGCGATTTGCCCGATGCTGATCCCGAGTTGCGAGAGCTTCTGCTGGTCCACTTGAATCTGGACCTCATCCTCAAGTCCGCCGCTGACCTTTACTGCGGCAGTACCTTCTTCTGCTTCCAGTTCCACCTTGACGCGGTCTTCTGCGAGGCGTCGCAGCGCTTTCAGCTGGGCTTCAGACGAGACGGTCGCGTCGTTGTCCTTGAACAATAAGCCGAGCCTGACGATCGGTTCGGATGACGGGTCGAACCTCAATAACAGCGGGCGACTCGCCTCCAGTGGCAGGAACAGGACATCGAGCTTCTCCCTGACATCGACGCCAGCCAGGTCCATGTCGGTGCCCCACAGGAACTCGATGGTTACATCAGCCTGGCCCGAACGCGAAACTGAACGTACAAGTCGCACGTTCCTGACGACGCCGACAGCTTCTTCAATCGGCTTGGTCAGGAGATTTTCGATTTCTACCGGCGCTGCGCCCGTCAACTCGGCACGTACTGTCAGCGTGGGATACGAGATGTCCGGCAACAGATTGAGGTTGAGGCGAGACAGCGACACCATGCCGAACAGCACTATGGCCGTCATCATCATGATGATTGTCACGCGTCGCTCTGTTGCTATCTCAATCAGGCGGCGCATTATTCAGCTTCCTTGGCCGGGGCATTAATGACAACAACCCTGGCCTCATTCTTCAGCCCCAGCTGCCCGACCGTGATGACATTTTCGTCCCCGGTTAGTCCTGACGCAATTTCGACCATGCCTTCGCCACTGAAGGCTGTCTCAACAGACTTGCGTATCGCGACGTCGCCTTCGACCACGTACACGTAGGTATCACTGGCAGTTTCGATGATCGCGCTGCGCGGTACCTGCAGAACGTTTTCGTGTTTGTCGTAGATTATGCTCATGCGGCCAAACATGCCGGGTTTGATTCGATGCTCTGTGCCGCGCAGTTCAATCGTGATCTTGAATGTTCCTGTATTGGCATCCACAACGGGGCTGACGCGTGTAACTGTGGCGACGACCGGTGGGCCAGGCAACGCGTCGATATCAATGCGCACGGGCTGTCCGGCGGCGATCTCGCGAAACTCCCGCTCCGGCACAAACATGTACGCAACCAGGGGATCAAAGCCCGTGACACGAAAGACCGGGTCACCTGCTTTGATCGTGTTGCCTAATTTCAGGTAACGCTCCGAGATGACGCCATCTATCGGTGCGCGGATTTGTGTGTAGTCGAGTTCGAGGCGCGCCAGGTTGTAGGACGCTTCCAGCGCTTCCATCTCGTACTGAATCTTTTCGAAGTCGCCTTCGCTGATCAGGTCCTTATCCTGCAGTTCCTTGTTACGCTCGAAATCGCGTTGCATCTTGCGCAGCCGCGCCTGCGTTTCACTCAGCTCGAGGCGCAGGCGATCACCGTCCAGCACGGCCAGGACCTGGTCCTTCTTGACCATGTCTCCTTCTTCAACGCGCAATTCACGAACTTCGCCTGCGACCTTGGCAATGACGTCCGCTTCTGCGAGGGCCTCTATAGGCGCCGTTCCCGTGTAAGTCGCATAGATATCGCCTCGAATCGGCGCCGCTGTCTCGACGGGAACGGGCGGCGCTTCGTCCTCGTCCGTTTCCTCGCTCTCGGTATCGGCGCCTTTTTGACAGGCGCTCAACAGCAAAACACACGCGAATGGAATCAAGCCAACGCGATATAGCTTCATTTGGAGTCCCCTTATGCCCCGGTCCCGGTGGTCACGTATTCGAAACCACGCTGGGATGAACGTTAGCCCGAGTTAACTAGCCCGAAAACCGGTCGGATTCGGAAAGGCTGGCAAGCACCTTGCTGCCATCGCGCAGTCCGCCGTGACCGACAACGACGATCTCATCGTATTCCTGCAAGCCACTCAGAATTTCAACGAGCCCTTTTTCTTCGACACCGGTCTCCACAACGCGCCGGACGACGGCGCCATTCTGAACAACGTAAACTGTCTTCTCCTGGTCTTCGTCCAGGACAGCTGTTTTCGGAATAACCAGTGCGTTTGTGCGTTTTTCGTAAGCGACGGTGAATCGTCCGAACATGCCGGGAGCCAGGACTCCGTCGGCGTTGTCAATTTTCGCGGTAGCGCGGAAGGTTCCGTTGCGAGTGTCAACAGTCGGGCTGATGCGAATGATGGTCGCGGCAAACTGATGATTCGGCATTGAGGCAACCTGCACGGTCGCCGCATGGCCCGCACTGAATTTGTCCAGCTCCGTTTGTGGAATCTGCAAGTGCGCCAGCAACTCTGAGGTCTCGGTAATTCGAAACGCAACGTTGCCCTCAGCCAGGCTCTGACCCAACTTGACCTCGCGAGCAGACACTACGCCGGCAATCGGCGCCCGAATGATGGAGTACTCGTAATTGAGCTGCTTCAGATCATAGGCTGCCTGCAAAGAGTCGAGATCAAATTTCAGGCCTTCAAACATCGAAGAGCTGACCAGACCACGGGCATGCAGATCGGCAATGCGTGTCAATTCTTTCTCTGCCCGATCGAGATTCGCCCTGGCCGCCAGCATTTCCAGCCTCAGCCGCTCGCCGTCCATGCGCGCAAGCACCTGGCCTGCGGCGACACGATCGCCTTCTTCAACGGCCAATTCGACAATCTCACCGGCGACGCGCGCAATTGCGGGTGCGTCGTAATCGGAGGACAAGGACGCATTCGCCGAGTAGGTGGCGTAAATGTCCGCGCGAATCGGTGTCGCAATCTCAACCGCTACCGGCGTTGTTTCGGGGGCATTATCGACCTCCGTTACACTGGCTTCGCCCACGCCGCAGCCCGTAATCAACGAGCTTGTGGCCAGGACGAGGGAGAGGAGAGCGATGCGAAATGTGGTCAGGGTTTTCATGATTTTTACAGCTTACCTAGTTGGTGTTGTAGTGAAGTATAACACTAGATCGGTATAACGCAAGTGCCGACCTCTCAAGCCGCCAATTTGACAAGAAAGATTTTAAAAACAATAAGTTAGAAATCTTCCTGCGAGGCTTGGCCGGCCTCTCAGGTATTAGATGCCTCAAAGTCGAGTTTGGATTGCAGTCACGCCAAGAAAGTTTCGGGCTTCTCGTCCCTCAGGACGCCGCGCTGGCCAGCTGTTTCGATCGCAGGCTACGCCGGCGACTTAATCGCTCGCTGACGTTGGCCTGGATCATCAGCAGGCTCGGCGTCAACAACAGCGTCAGGACGGTTGCGAAAGCGAGTCCGCCGGCTACGGATGACGCCAGCTGGGTCCACCACTGGGAGCTGGGCGCGCCGATGGACACCTCGCGATCAATGAGGTTGATATTCACGCCCAATACCATCGGCATCAGCCCCACAATCGTGGTCACGGTTGTCAACATCACGGGGCGCAGTCGAACCGCACAGGTGCGCAGGATCGCATCAAACGCCTCTTCGCCCCGGCTACGGAACACGTTGAAAGTGTCGATGAGCACAATGTTGTTGTTGACGACGATTCCGGCCAGCGTAATGACGCCCACGCTGCTCATGATCACACCGAAAGGTTTGCCCATGATGAGATGGCCAAGAAGCACGCCACCTGTTGAAAAGACTACGGCGGTGAGTATCAATCCAGCCTGGTAAACGCTGTTGAATTGCGTGACCAGGATAATCGCCATGATGGCGAGTGCCATGAGCATCGCACGAGCCAGGAACGCCTGGTCTTCTTCCTGGTCCTGTGTGCTGCCGCCGAAGGTCAAACTCACACGCGGGTCGATGTTCAGATTCGGCATTTCTTTGCGAAGCTCGGCAACAACATCGTTCACCAGCACGTCTGCAGCGACGTCCGCGTCGATGGACATCGTGCGGCGCATATCAATACGACGAATGTTGCTGACTTTTTGTGCCGGCACTCGCTCGACAAAAGTGCTGATCGGGACCAGCCCCTGTTCGGTCGGAATTCGGAGTTCGTCTATCTGCGCCAGGCTGCGACTGTCTTCGGGATAACGAACGCGAATATCGATTTCATCGTCACTGTCATCCGGCCGGTATTCGCCGATCTTGATGCCGTTGGTCACCAACTGAACCATCGCGCCGACCAGCGCTATGTCAGCGCCAAAGCGGGCCGCTTCTGCACGGTCAACCTTGATCTGCCACTCGATACCGGGCAGCGGGCGACTGTCTTCGATATTGATAATGCCGTCCCGGGTTTCCATCAGGGAGCGCACGTCTGCAACGGCGTTGGCCAACAGGTCGGGATATCGAGACGAAAATTCGACGCGTATGGGCTTGCCGATGGGTGGACCCGCGTCCGGTTTGCGTGGCTCTATCTGGATACCAACCAGGTCACGAGTTCGCGTACGCACGTCCTCAAGAATGTCATCCGCTTTGCGGCGCTCATCCCAATGAGTGTAATTGAGCGTCAGGGTGCCTATCTGGTCCTCCGCGCCCTGATCATTGCTGCCGGTTTTTGCGTACAGGAATTCAATTTCCTCCATGCCGAGGACCCGTTCTTCTACCTGGCGAACCAGTGTGTCCCGCTCTGCAGTCGAGAGATCTCCCCGGGCCCGAATATCGATCATGCCAAAGGGTTGCTCGACGTCCGGAAAATATTCAACGCCTTTGCCAAACAGGGCGAAAGCAACATAAATAGACGCCAGGAGTACCGTCACCGCACCGACGCCAAGCCACGGACGTTGCAGCGACCGGCGCAGGAAGCGGATGTAGCGTCCCGTAAAACCAGACACTATGTTGAGATCGCCGGTTTCTGCAGCCGCCAGGTTACGCTTGGCTTCTTCCGTGTTCGCACCAGTCTTTCCAAATAGGGAACCCAGCGTTGGTACGAACAGCAGCGCCATTATCAATGAGGCCGACAGGACGGCAATCAGCGTAATCGGCAGGTACTTCATGAATTCCCCTGAGGTACCGGGCCAGAACGCCAGCGGCACGAACGCTGCGAGTGTCGTGCAAGTCGATGCAATAATAGGCCAGGACATGCGCACCGCGGCGCGCGAATACGCATCGAAGCGCGATTCGCCTTCGGCCATGCGCCTATCCGCTAATTCGGTGACGACGATCGCACCGTCGACCAGCATGCCGACGGCCATGATCAAGGCGAACAGCACCATCATGTTTATGGTGACGCCAAAGTAACCAATGATCAGTATTCCCATGAGAAAACTGCCGGGAATGGCGACGCCGACCAGTAACGCCGAGCGAAAACCGAGAATGCCGATAATCACGATGAATACCAGCAGCACAGCCGACAAAACGCTGTTTTGCAATTCAGACAACATGTCGCCGATGTCTTTCGATTTGTCCCTCGAAGCGACAATTTCCATGTCAGCGGGCCAATACTGTCGTTCTTCGTCGATCAGCGCGTTGACTTCATTGATCGTGTCTATGATGTTCGCACCGGCTCGCTGTACGACTTCAATGGCAATGGCCGGCCGGCCATTCAGCCGCGCGACGCTCTCGGCATCCTTGTAAGTGCGCCGAACCTCGGCGATGTCCTTGAAATGCACAACGCGATCACCGACGGCCTTGATTGGCAGATCAAGCACGTCTGCAGCGCTTTCAAATACTCCCGGGACTTTCACCGGGAATCGACCTTCGCTGGCATGCAATGCGCCAGCCGCAACCAGGATATTGTTCAAGCTGACAAACTGGATAATCTGGGCCTGGTCGAGACCGTAGCTTTCCATCGCCAACGGATCGACGACGACTTCCATCATTTCCTCGCGCGTGCCGATGAGATTGACTTCGAGTACTCCGCTCAGAGCCTCAATTTTTTCTTGCAGGTCTTTGGCGATAGTTGTGAGGCTGCGCTCGGGAATATTGCCGGCGAGATTCAGCACGAGCATGGGATCGAAGCGAGACATCTTTACTTCGTTTACAGTAGGTTCATCCGTATCGTCCGGCAATTTGGTCTTGGCCTTGTCGACCTTTTCCCGCACGTCCTGCAGCGCCTGATCCGTACGGACACCCGCGTCAAACTCCAGTTGTACATTGGCTCCGCCTTCGTAGGCGTTGGCGGTCATTTCCTTGATGCCTTCGATTGAGCGCAATTCCTGCTCAACCGGGCGCACGAGCAGGCGCTCGGAATCCTCCGGTGAAATGCCGTCGTGCGTGATGCTGACATAGACCACGGGAATCTCGATATCGGGCTCCGCTTCCTTGGGAATCGTGTTGTAGGCGACCAGCCCTCCGATCAATACGACCAGGAGCGACAGCATGACGGTCCGCGATCGCGTCATTGCTGACTCAATGATGTTCATCAGTTCTTCGCCTCACCACCCGATTTAATGGCTACGGCCGTTTTCGCGTCGTTCTCGGGAACGGCATCAACCAGCGTCCCATTCGCAACATATCCCTGGCCCACAGTAATAATCGTCGCATCCTGTGGCAGGCCCGTGAGCCAGATTCCGTCGCTCGTAGAGAGCGCTACATCCGCTTTTACGAATTCAACCAACCCGTCATCGTTAACAATTTTCACACCAACATTGCCGGCATCGTCGAGAGTCAGCAACGAAGGAGAGATACGGTGTGCGAGCACCTGTTCGGCGGGGATGCGCAATTCGGCGGTGCCGCCGATACGCAGTGCGCCGTCTGAGTTATCGGCCTCGAGTTCAACACCAAAAGTACGCGTAGCCTCGTCCGCCACCGGGGCCACGTAGCGAATTCGGCCTTGTACGGTTTCGCCGGTCGCAAGCCTCGCTTCTGCTGTATCCCCGACATTGACGTAATGCGCATCGAACTCGGACACATTTGCCGAGACGATGATTTTTCGGTTGTCGACAAAGGTCGCGACCGGGTCGCCGGCCTTCACAAAGTCACCAACCTCCACGACTCGAGACTGCAGCGCGCCACCGAAGGGCGCACGGATATTCATGTACTCGAGATCCAGTTCCGCACGTATTTGCTCTGCTTTGGCGGCTTCGAGCATAGCAATGGCCTCTTGCAGCTGAGCCTCGGAAACGTAGCTGGAGGACTTCAGCTTCAATCGACCTTCGTATTCGACCTCGCGCTGCTTCACTGTGGCTTGCGCTTGTGCGAGGCGCGCTTGCCGGTCGCGCTGATCCAGGCGAACAATAACGTCACCGCGATTAACGTTGGCACCACGCTCGACGCCCAGGAATTCGACGCGGCCATCGGTCTCGGCCGAGAGCTCGACGACTCTTGCCGGTGCCGTCTTGCCATTGACGACAATAGTACGCTGTACCTGCTCCGAGGATTGCGTACGCACTCTCACCGCGCTTTTTGCATGGGCGGCATTTGTGGAGACATTGTTTACAGTCGATTCGACCGCGCCGGGATCATCAAGCTGTCCTGAGAGCAGCCAGAAAATGACCACAACGACGATGCCGCCTGAAAGAAACCAGGATTTGTATTGACTGACCTTAGACTGCTTCATTTTCAATCTCATTCTTTCGTTATCCGGTCGCCGATTTGGACGCGGACTCTTCAGTTAGCAGGTGACGATTTTCTTCGACGTAGGTTTTCATTGCCTCGATCATGGCTTTGCCAAAACCGGCGACAAAACGCTTTCCGGGCGGCCAGTCCTGCATACAGCTTGCTTCGACCTCGGAAATCATTTTCGTGTAGTACGCGCAATCTTCGAGGCGGCTGTCGAGCACCTTTTCGATTTGCGCATCGGGCATCAGGTGCGCAAAACACATCGTGGCGAGGAATTCCGACCGGACTTTGTGGCAGGGCGTCGGATTCTCGAGCGCCTTAAGCAGGAAGGTCCTGCCCTCCGCGGTGATGTGGTAAACCTTGCGGTCGGGCTTGCCGTCCTGGGGAATGCATTCGCAATTGACCATCCCCTGTTCGCAAAGCGATGACAGGGCTGGATAGATGGAGCCATAACCCGCCGCAAAAAAATGCGCGAACGTGGATTCGAAGTGTTTTTTGAGGTCGTAGCCGGAGGCGGCTCCGTCCGTCAACATGCCGAGGCAAACGGTTCTAACGTCCATGGTGCCGGAGGTCTCCATATATCGGGGCGATGCATAGTATCAGTTCGATATATAAAATCCAGCGATCCGTGCGCACACGATAAAATAACTTAAAAAACAATAAGTTAAAGTTCTACATGTGGCGTCCTGCGACTCTTACTTGAAGTAGCGCGCGAGATAGGGATTCAGTAACCGGCCACCCGGGTCGAGTTGACGGCGAATTTTCCTGAAAAACTCCATGCGGCCGGTGTAGCTCTGCGAGACGTAGGTATCGCGCGGCGCGAGGGTTTGATTAAACAGGGGTATGCCGCCCCAGTTCTCGGCAAATTCGGACAGGTCGAGCGCGAATCCATCCCATCCGCGTTTTTGCGTGGACGTGGTCTGCAGAGCGATTAAAGGTTCATCGAAGGACGGAGACAGGAGCGCGGAGTTGTCTCTCGCGACCCGATAACCGACGGCGGGCAGGTCACAACGATAAGCGGTGTGGGCGAAAGTCTCGCGGCAGAACTTTGCGTACGCCTTCACGACGACAGAAAAATCCGAGGCGGGAAAACACCAGGTCGAATAGAGCAGGTTACTGGGCTTCCTGCGACGATGTCGGCCGCCGGCCGCCGCGTTGTTGCCGTTTCGGACCGGCATCGAGTTGACGAGACCATGTGTCGTAGCGGAAATGGTATCCATCAATTGATATCGGACCGAAGGAATGGGCATTACACGATTCAGGCTCTTAAAGACATTGGGAAGTACGGTGCTTTCGCCCCAGTCCTTGATTTTCCATGGCGTGTTGTAGGTGTTGCCGTTGCTCGCATCATAGTGGCGCAGGTCCAGGTACACGTGATTTCGATACGGCATCAAATAGAACTTAAGTCCTACATTGCCGCTGGCCAGGCGATTGGCGACTTGTGCAA
>JAOUNH010000124.1 GCA_029881055.1 Gammaproteobacteria bacterium | reverse complement strand
TCCAGCAAAGCCTTGGCGATATCCATTGCGGTCAGGTTTAGCGTCTTCGCCTCACGCTTCATCGTCACGATGAATTCGTGGCTGGCCCGGCGTGTCGGGAACGCGAGTTCGAAACCGGCCTCTCTCAGTCTCGCTGCCAGGTAGTTGGCGTTCAGGGTCGCGTATTCGGACACGCGCTCCATACCCGCGCGTCCCAGCATACGCATGTAAACATAGGCACGAATCAGCACTCCGGCATTACCCATGAATCCGGACAGTCGACCTATGCTCTGCGGCAGGTCATTCTCCGTCAGCCAGTCATAGGTCGCAACGCCGTCGACTTCTTTTCGGCCAACGACGGGAATCGGCATGAACGGCAACAGGCGTTTGTTAACCCCCACAGCTCCGGACCCCGGGCCGCCGCCGCCATGCGGCGTCGAGAACGTCTTGTGAAGGTTCATGTGAATGACGTCGAAATCCATGTCACCCGGCCGTACCTTGCCGAGTATGGCGTTGAGGTTGGCGCCGTCGTAATACAGCAACCCACCCGCGTCATGAACCACGTCAGCAACTTCCTTGATGCGTCTCTCAAACACGCCCAGGGTCGAGGGATTGGTCAGCATGATGCCGGCTGTCTTCGGTCCGACCACCGCTTTCAGGGCTTCGAAATCGATGTCGCCCTCAGCGTTCGTGGGAATCTCCCTGACCACGCAACCACACATAGTCGCGGTCGCCGGATTGGTGCCGTGCGCCGCGTCCGGACAAATAATTTCGTTGCGCTCATGGTCGCCGCGCGCGTCATGGTAGGCCTTGATCATCGCAACACCCGCCAGCTCGCCTTGCGCACCTGCCATGGGAGTTAAAGAAACGCCCTTCATTCCCGTGACGTCTTTCAACATCTCCTGGAGTTCATACATGCAGGTAAGGAACCCCTGGCCATGACTTACCGGGCCCAGCGGATGCCGCCCCGCAAATTCCGGCAACAGGGCCAGCGCGTTGCATGCCCTCGGGTTGTACTTCATGGTGCAAGAGCCAAGCGGGTAAAACTGCGTGTCGATTGAGAAGTTCATCTGCGACAAGCGCGTAAAGTGACGCACGGTTTGCAGTTCGGAGGCTTCCGGCAGTCGCGGTTTGTCGGTACGCAGCAATGTACCGGGAATGTCCGAACGGCCAGCCGTCACCGGAGCCTGTGCAAATGCGCGTCGTCCCGAACGTGACTTTTCGAAAATCAGTTCACTGCCCTTCAGGTTATTCATCTATTTTGATTCCAAGCGCGCGAAAAGCCGCGCGGTAGTCAGGTTCTGTCGTGATATCTTCAATGTGCTCGCGGTATACAACAGTATTGTTTTCGTCCAGGACGACCACGGCACGCGAGAACATGCCGGCCAGGGGCCCGTCGACAATCTGTACGCCGTAATTCTCACCGAAACCGGCGTGACGAATCGCAGACAGACCGACGATATGCGTGAGCTCGTGTTCCTCCTGGAATCGCTTGTGTGCGAAAGGCAAATCGTACGACACCATCAATACGACCGTGTCTTTGTGCGCGGCGGCGATCCGATCGAATTCTATGACGGACTTGCCGCAGACACTGGTGTCTATACTGATAAAAATATTCAGCACTTTGCGCAGCCCCATCCAGTTTGCAAACGACACGTTTCGAAGCTCGGTATCCACGAGCGAAAAATCCGGCGCGCGACTGCCGATCGTCGGCAGCTCTCCGTAAGTCCGGTAACTGGCATTCTTGAAGAGAATTTTTGACATGTGGTTTCCTGTTAGTCGCTGCCAGCCATGACATCGGCAAAGGCGGCGACGTAGGCATCGATATCTGCGCGTGTCTTGGTTTCTGTTGCGCAAACCAGCAAAGCGTCTGTTGCGGCGAACGCGCTCAGGTCAAAGCCGCCGAGTATGTCGCGCTCGGCCAGGGCCTTTAGCAGCGGCGCTACCGGCCGGTCGAGCCGCAACGCTGCCTCATGGAAAAAAGCGCCGTCGTAAAGCCGGGTGACACCTTTGATGGCCGTCAACCCGTTCACCAGGGCCACTGTATTTGCGTGGCAGGCATGCGCCACATTGACCAGCCCCTCGTAGCCCAGCAGCGACATATAAATGGTCGCCGCCGTGACCATCAGGCCCTGGTTGGTGCAAATATTCGACGTCGCTTTTGAACGGCGGATGTGCTGTTCTCGCGCCTGCAGGGTCAGCGCAAATCCGGGCTTGCCGTCGAGGTCCGTGGTGCGTCCGACGATACGGCCTGGCATCTGCCGAACATGCTGCTGCTGACAGGTCATGAATCCAAAATACGGGCCACCGGACGACAAGGGCACACCCAGTGGCTGACCTTCGCCGATCGCAATGTCGGCGCCGTTCTCACCCCACTGTCCGGGTGGCTTCAGGATCGCGAGCGAGATTGGATTGACGATACTGATGAGCAAAGCGCCTTCCGCATGAGCCCAGTCGGTCAGGCGATCAACGTCATCGAGCGTACCCGCGAAAGATGGCTGTTGAACGACAACCGCAACCGGGTCCCGACCTTTGGGCAACTGGTCGAAATCGACATTGCCCGTTGCGCTAACGGCTGGCAGTCGCTCAAAGCTGAGACCCTGCGCACCGGCTATAGCCGATGCCACCTGTTGATAGACGGGATTCACGCCGGGCGCAAGCAGGACGCGCCCGGATTTCACTCGACGATTGGATCGGACCGCCATCAAGGCCGCTTCCGCGAGGGCAGACGCGCCGTCATACAGGGAGGCATTGCTGACATCAAGCCCTGTGAGCTCGGTAATCATCGTCTGGTACTCGTAAATCGTCTGCAGCGTGCCCTGGCTGGCTTCTGCCTGGTACGGCGTGTAGGCGCTGTAGTACTCGCCACGAGTCGCTATATCCCAGACCGCCGTCGGTATGTGGTGCTCATAGGCGCCAGCGCCAATAAAACACATCGGCGAACCGTCCATTTTCGCGCGCCGCCGCATCAGTCTCGAGATTTCCATCTCGCTCTGCGCCTCGGGCACATGTTCGAGATGCTCGATCATGAGTTCCGGCGGAATCTCGTCAAACAAATCGGCAATCGATTTGACGCCGATGGTATCCAGCATTTCGCGCGTATCTTTTTCCGTGTGCGGTATGAAAGGCATTGCTTGTCCTTGGTGGAGTCCCGGCTCGAGACTCAGTCTTCGAGTTCGTCGAGAAACTGCTGGTAGGCATCGGGTGTCATCAGCGCGTCTTCATCGAGGTCATCGCTGGGTTGCATGCGAACGATCCAGCCGTCGCCATAGGGATCCGAGTTGATCGTCTCGGGGTCATCGGCGAGGTCCTCGTTCACTTCCAGTATTTCGCCGGCAATCGGCGCGTAAACGTCAGAAGCTGCCTTGACCGATTCGACAACGGCCATCTCGCCGCCCGCGTCAACTTCCTCACCGACGTCCGGCAACTCGACGTAGACGAGATCGCCCAACGCAGCCTGCGCGTGATCGGTGATCCCGATCGTTACAGAGCCATCCTCTTCCTGCCTCAACCACTCGTGCTCGTCTGTGTACAAAAGATCCCCAGGTAACTCGGTCATCGCTACTCTCCCTTAAATTTCAATTCGAACCTGACCATTACGAACGAACGGCGTCTTGACGATGCGCACATTCAAAAGCTTGCCCCTGACTTCGACCTTCGCAGCGTCGTAGTCACCCGCTGGCACGCGTGCCAGCGCGATGGATTTGTCCATGGTCGGTGAATAACCACCGCTCGTGATTTCACCCTCGCCAATCCCGTCGACGACGACCTTCTGGTGATTCCTGAGAACCCCTTTGTCCTCTAGTAGCAGGCCAACAAAGCGTTGTCTGTCCGGGGAGTTACGTAATTTCTCGAGCGGCGCGCGGCCGATGAAGTCGCGATCGGCCGGCTCCCAGGCAACCGTCCACTCGAGGCCGGCCTCCAGGGGGGAAGTCGACTCATCCATATCGGAACCGTACAGATTCATTGCAGCCTCAAGACGCAGCGTGTCCCGGGCACCGAGGCCGCACGGCGCGATACCCGCGGCCAGCAATTGCGTCCAGAATGCCGGCGCGTCGGCGGCTGGCATGCAGATTTCGAAACCGTCTTCGCCGGTGTAGCCGGTGCGCGCGATGAATACGTCGCCAGCCTGCATGCCATTGAACGGTTTCAGCGCCAGCGCCGCGTCGCGGTAGTCCGCATCGATCAGCGGCGCCGCAAGTTGTCGCGCGTTCGGGCCCTGCACGGCCACCATGGCCAGTTCGGCACGCTCGGTGACTGTGACATCGAAAGGTGTGGCCTGCTTGCGAATCCAGGCGAGATCTTTTTCGCGGGTCGACGCATTGACGACCAGGCGATACGCCGTATCCGCCATGAAATAAACGATCAGGTCATCGATCACGCCGCCATCGGCGTTCAGCATGCTGGTGTACAAGGCTTTGCCATAGGCCTGCAGCCTGGCAACGTCATTCGCCAGCAGAAAGCGCAGGAACTCGCGCACACGCGGGCCGGCGAGGTCGACGATGGTCATATGCGACACATCGAAGACACCGGCATTCTGGCGCACAGCGTGGTGTTCTTCCTTTTGCGACCCGTAGTGCAGCGGCATGTCCCAGCCGCCAAAGTCGACGATGCGAGCGTTGGCGTCGATATGACTGTCGTACAGCGGTGTCCTGGAACCCATAATCTCTCGTCTCTTGAATTCAGCGCGCAATAAAAAAGGGCGGCAGACGCAATCGGTCTGCCGCCCCTCTGTCCTTTGCAACCTGAGAGATCAATGATTCTTCGAATCACTTTCCCCTTCGGTGGGCTACTTAAGCCACTCTCCAGAGCTAATCAGCGTACTCAGTCCTTCTGCCTGAGCGTTTCCGGGCGTGTTGCGCCTTCGGCGCCTCGATGAATTGAGGTCTCTTCTGGGCACGCTATCGATCAGTGGGCGCATGATAGCCAAGTGTGCGACAGGTTGCCAGCGGCAGCGCAGACGGTAACAATGCCGGGCAATCGATTCCGGGATGTCCGTTATGAAAACACTGAGAATAGGGCTGGCTGCGCTGATCCTCGCAGGCTCGAATGCGACTCTTGCCGACGCGACCGCGGATTTCGCGGCCTTACTCGAGGAACACTGGGAAGCGCACCTCACCAATGACCCCCTGGGAGCGTCCATGAACGGCGATCGGCGCTTTAACGACCGCTGGACGGATTTGAGTGCAGGGGCCATCGAAGAGCGGCACCTGCAAAACCGCGAATTTCTGCGCCGCGTGTACGCGCTCGACCCCTCCGCATTGTCTGTCGACGATCAGCTCAACTACGAACTTTTTCGCCGCCAGATGCAGGATGCCGTCGACGAGCATCAGTTCAAGGATTTTCTGCTGCCGTTTTCGCACAGGGGTGGAATCCAGGGGCTGCATAACATCACTAACCAGCTCCGCCTTGAGACGGTCGAGGATTACGACGACTGGCTGTCCCGCCTCGGCAAAATCAAAGTGCTGGTCGACCAGGAAATCGATCTGGCTGAAACGGGACGGAAGTCCGGTTACATGCCGCCAAAAGTGCTCATGGAACGTATTCCGGAGCAGCTCAAGTTACAAGTGGTTGAGTACGCGAACGAAAGTCCGTTCTTCGCCGTCTTCGAAAATATGCCGGAGTCCTTTTCCGCCGCCGATCGTGAACGCATCCGTGCAGAGGCAACCGCGACGTTGGAAAAATCGGTCATCCCGGCCTACAAAAAACTGGACCGTTACTTCGATGATCAATACCTGCCAGCGGCACGTGACAGCGTTGGCCTGTCCGAGCTACCCAATGGCAAGGCCTGGTACGAACACCTGGCGCGCAGCTTTACGACAACGCGAATGACGCCCGACGAGATTCACCGGCTCGGACTAAACGAAGTAAAACGCATTCGTGACGAGATGGCCCAGGTCATCAAAGAAGTTGGGTTCGAAGGCAGCTTCCAGGATTTCCTGGTTTTTCTTCGCACGGACCCTCAGTTTTATTACGACAACCCGGACGACCTCTACGAGGCCTACCTGGCAACCAGCAAACGAATCGACCCCGAGCTCGTACGGCTGTTCGGGAAACTGCCGCGCATGCCCTACGGCGTGAAACCCATCCCCGACTCGACGGCGCCGCACACGACCACCGCTTACTACTCAAGCCCCGCAACAGACGGCAGCCGCGCCGGAATTTACTGGGTCAACCTTTATCGTCCTGAGGTCCGCCCTAAATACGAGATCGAAGTCCTGAGCGTTCATGAAGCCGTGCCGGGCCACCACCTGCAGATCGCATTGCAGCAGGAACTGGACGAGGTTCCGATGTTCCGGCGTCAAATGGGGTTCACGGCGTTCGTCGAAGGCTGGGGCCTGTACAGCGAACGCCTCGGCTATGATCTTGGGCTATATAAGGACCCCTACTCGCGCTTCGGCCAGCTGACCTACGACATGTGGCGCGCCGTGCGCCTCGTCGTCGATACTGGCATGCATTACAAAGGCTGGACGCGGCAGCAGGCGATCGACTTTTTCAAAGACAATGCGGCCAAGGCAGAACACGACATCGTCAATGAAATTGATCGCTACATCGGCAATCCCGGTCAGGCGCTGGCGTACAAGATCGGACAGCTTAAGATCCTGACGCTGCGCGAGCGCGCGAGGAATCAGCTGGGTGACGAATTCGATATTCGGGCATTCCACGACGAACTGCTCGGTGCCGGCGCACTACCGCTTGACCTGCTCGAACAACGTATGGATGACTGGCTCATTCGTTCCGCAGCGCCAGCACCATGAAGCGACTGAAAGGGTCCTCGCGGTAGTTCGCGAACGGGCCGCATTTAACAAAGCCAGCTTTGCCGTACAGTGCGTGCGCCTTTAGCGCGCCGCAACCCATGAGCGCCGGACCCTCCCATGCCGACCACATTGTAATCGCCGGAACGCGCAATGCCTCGATGCTCAGGGTGTGAATGCTGTCTGGCGGCGAAGTATCGAACATGCCTTGTACGTGTTCGTTCAACAGCGCCTGGATTTCCGTTCCGGAGAGGTCGTCCTCGACGATAATCATGCTTTGGCCGGAAACTCCCTTCTTGCCGCTGCCGCCCGTTCTGCTGGTGTCGCGGCAGCATCATAGATTTCCTCGATACGCCGGATGCGGTTTGCAATACCTTCCCGATTCGCGATTTGAATATTCAGTCCGGGGCGCGCATTCATCTCCAGGATGAGGGGTCCGAGGTCGGCGTCGATCACCATGTCCACGCCAAGATAGCCCAGCCCCGAAACTTCGTAGCCGCGCGCGGACGTCTCAAGAATAAAATCCCAATGCGGAATCTGCAGACCGGAAACAATCGCGCCGGTGTCCGGGTGATCCTCCACGAGTTTGTTTTCCAGAACACCGGCGAGCGTCATGCCGGTGGCGAGATTCACGCCGGCGCCAACAGCGCCCTGGTGCAGGTTCGCTTTGCCATCGGAAGCGCGCGTCGGCAAACGCACCATCGCCATAGCCGGATAACCGCGGTAAACAATAACCCGGATATCCGGCACACCCTGATAACTCACCTCGGCAAAGGTTGGATCAAAATGCACACAGTACTCGATCAGGGCTTTGTCGCGGTGGCCACTCAGGCTGTACTGCCCGCCGACGATGTTGGAAATATGATGCTGAATTTCACCCTCAGACATCAATACACCGCTGCTCAGACGAAAGGTGTCACGTTTGCGCTCGCTGCGCCCCGTAACCACGAGGATGCCATCGCCGCCACTGCCTTCCGCGGGCTTAACGACAAAACTGGTCTGCTGCGCCACGATGTTCGCGAAGTTCTTGACCTCCACCTGATGCTCGATAACACCGTACAACTCCGGGACCGCCATGCCAGCTGCGATAGCGAGCTTTTTGGTTAGCACTTTGTCGTCGACACGCGGGTAAAACCGACGCGGATTGAGGCGCATGATGTAATCGGCATTGCGCTCATTCAGGCCCAGAACGCCTGCCTCATGAAGCTTCCTGGCTATGGAGATCATTTGTCTTTCACAAGTTCCCGGAACCGGCGCAGCTCGGTCAATCGATAACCGGTGTAACGGCCCGCAAGCAGCACGACGGCCAGGACGATCAACAGCAGTTCGGGAAAGGTAAAGATCAGGTGCTCGAGCCACTTCATGCCCATAAATACGTAAGCGGCGATGGCAACAAACAGACTGCCGACTCCCGCGCGAATAGCATCAGCAGCACCGCGTTCTTCCCAGACGACAGACATGCGTTCGATGGTCATTGCGATGATGACCATCGGAAACAGCGCGACTGACAGTCCCATTTCGAGGCCCATGCGATGAGACGTCATGCTGATGAACAGCATTAACATTACAACGACGATGAGTACTGCGCTGAGTCGCGGCACAAGGAGCAATCGCAATCGATC
>JAOUNH010000123.1 GCA_029881055.1 Gammaproteobacteria bacterium | reverse complement strand
GACGCATCAGCTTCCGTCACACATTCCACGGGTCGAAAACTCGATTTCGTGATCATTGCAGCGCTAGTGCTGGTTCTCGGTTACTACGTGTGGGATGACAAGAACGGCGTTGAGACGAGCGCTGACATTGTGCTGGACCGTTCCATCGCCGTATTGCCTTTCGTCAACATGTCATCGGACGAGGAACAGGAGTGGTTCGCCGACGGACTCACGGAAGAAATTCTCAATGCGCTCGCACGCACGCCGGATCTGCTGGTCGCATCGCGCACCTCGTCATTCCAGTACAAGGGCGAGAACAAGGATATTTCTGGGATTGCCGCGGCGATGGGCGTGGCACACATCCTCGAAGGATCCGTCCGGCGTGGCGGTGATCGCCTGCGGGTGACAGCGCAGCTGATTCGGGCAAGTGATGGTTTCCATCTGTGGTCAGAGACTTTCGATCGTAAGCCGGAAGACATTATCCGCATTCAGGAAGATGTAGCCTTTGAAATTGCCGAAGCCCTGCAAACAGCCATGGACCCGGCAGCTTTGAAAAAAATGGTTTCGGCCGGGACATCTTCGGTGGCGGCGTACGAGGCCTATCTTGAAGGATTGGCGGTGGAGGGCGAGGTTGGAACGACGGGAAACGTCGAAGATTGGGTCAAAGCGAATAGTGCTTTCGTGCGAGCAACGGATATCGATAGTAATTTTGCGTCAGCTTATTATCACCAGGCGTCGTATTGGGCAAATGAACTTGGTGTTACCAATATCGGTTATGGCGTTTCCGGCCTGCCCTACGACGAAGTCATGGCTAACTTCGTACGTACGATCGATGCGACGATACGCTTGACTGACGATCAGACGCTCAAAATGAAATATCAGGCGGTTAAGGCATCTTATGAACTGCGCTATCGCGACACTTTGCGATACGCGGAGCGTTATCTGGCGGAGTATCCCTACGATATCGAAGCCCTGAACGCGTTGATCGGCGCGACGGCTGTGCTGCGTGACAGTGCGACGGCTGAAAAATATGTACCGCAAATTCATCGCATGACTAGCGACGATCCTCAGGCGATAAACGTGCTAATGAACAATGTGCTTTTTGCCGGTTTAACGGACGTCGCCGTGACAATGACGCGGGATGCCGTGCAGCGCTTCCCGAACCATGTTTATCTTGCCTACCAGGGACATAGGGTTCTGTTGTGGGCCGGTGCGGTCGACGAGGCACGACCTCTGATTGACATAGTTCGCCTTGGCAACTTTCCTGAGAGCAATATTGACATGATGCGAATTCGGCAGGCTTGCGCTGAAGTCGACCTTGCTGCCGCAGAACAGGTTTTTCGAAAGATGGACTCTGATACCGACGTATCAACACGCTTTCTCGCCAATATCATTTTCGGATACAACGAAAAGGCTCACAAAATCCTTGTTGATGCGAAGTTGGATGTGCAGGCCATGAACAGCTTTCTGGGTTACCCGTACTTCGACTACCGGTATTTTCCTGAGTTAGTCGCGATGCTCGAGCCACAGGGTATTTCTCCGCTTAGCATCGCGGGCCCGCCGTACGCTTGCAAACACCCGGTTACCAACGCATCCGAAGACTAATCGAGAAGTTTCGGCCCGCGGAATCCAATCCAGAGCCGTGCACGCGGTAGCGCTTGTCGAGCAGGTTGTCGGCCATCAGGTGGATACGCCAAACGTCATTCGGCTGATAGGTGAACGCGGTGCCAACAATCGTCCATCCCGCCGTGCCATCGGGATTGATGCGTACGTCCCGTACGTCGCTCTCGTTGAGCCGGTCCTGGGGACCTGCAACGGTCAACCAGCTTTGCCATAACCAGGCGGAATTCAGGTCGACGTCAACGCCCAGTTCGCCGCTCAGTGGCGGAATCCTGTCTGCCGGCTGTGCGCCCTCTGTGCCGATAGTTTCGCTGCCCCAGGTGTAATTCAAAACGGCGCGTGCCCGGACGGTGTCGCTCAGTTCGAGCGAGAGGCCCGCTTCGGCACCGTGAATGTAAGTATTCGCCGCGTTCACGCTTTGCACGACGTCGCGCCCGTCCGCCGTCGTGTCGCCGGTCAGCACTGACGTAATGCGATAGTCGAAGTTCAACGCGTACAGCACCAATTCGAAGTGCATGGCGTCCGATTGCTTGCGGATGCCGGCGTCAAACTGTTCGACACGCTCCTCGTTGAGGTCCGGGTTCGGGACGTTGTAACGATTGCCCGGACGGTTGCCCAGCGTGCCCACGTCGGCGATGTTCGGAGCCCTGAATCCGAAGCCTGCGTTCGCGACGAGTTGCCAGGTATCAGTAAAGGAATATATCCAGCCGAGGTCGCCACTCAGGCGTCGTACATCGATTGACGCTGCTGCATTGAGACTGGAAGCCGGGACCTCAATTCGTACATCGCTGACGCGTAGCCCGCCGTTTAAATGATGGCGATCTGCCACCGGCCAGTCGAGATTGCCGAACAATGCCAGCTCGTCAATGCGCGAGCCGCTCGGGTAGCGCGAGGCCACATCGCTGCTCGTCGCCGTCAGGATATCGAGTTCGCGACGCGAGCTCGTGACTTCATCCGTGCGCAGATCCACGCCAGCCACCCAGGAAATTATTGATGCTTCTTGGGTCGCATTAATTGACAAGGCAAAAAGGTCACTCGCGTTCGCCTCGTATCGCCGGGTTGGGGATTCGAAATCGCGCGTTATGAGGTTGTCCGTGATTTGTTGCCAGGCACCATCGATACGCCAGTCCAGGCCGAGCAGTGAATTGGCGGCCATGTGCCGGATATGGGCAAACAGCCTCTGATTGGGTGAAAAGAAATACTCGGACGAGGACGGCTCAGTCTGGCCGTATCCTGGAACCAACTCGTCGATACGCGGCGTATTCGGTTGTTCGAGCCAATGCAGATCGAAGAGCCAGGATTTGTCATCGGACGGATGCATACTCACAGCGAACCGCGCCGCTTTCGAGTTGTATCCGGACGGAGCAACTCGGTCTCCGCCGCCGGTGCGTCGATCCCCTGTGGTGAGATACTCGGCGCTAAGAATCGCCGCAAGACGCTGGTTGCCAACATCGACGGATCCCCTGATCGACTTTTGCAGTTCAGCCGTATCCAGGCTCATCGCCAGATCGCGGCGAAGCTCCGTCTCGTCGGAGTCGAATGCTGGTTCGCGCGTAACAACCTGGACAACGCCGCCTACCGCCTGGCTGCCATACAGCGAGGCTGGGGTTCCGCGAATAATCTCTACACGCTCGACGGCGGTCGTTGGCACCAGCGCTAGATAAGGGGTCGGGGCGCTGCGAAAAATCGCGTTACTCAGTGGCATGCCGTCAACAAGGTGCAGCAATGCCGAGCCCTTAAGCCCGCGGATGATCGCGGCGCCTTGCCCCGGCGTCGTCTGCTGCAAGTACACGCCAATACTTTTGGCCAGGGCATCCGTCACCAGTTTTTCGCTCAGGACATCCTCACCGCGCACGAAGCTCAGCGCGCTGGATACCTCTGCTGACACGACAGCCCGCCGGGATGCCGTCACGATCACCTCATCCAGGTCGTCGGTTGCGCTGCTCGCTGCAGCCGGAGGGGCGAGGGCCACGGCCAACGCACATATCGGCAAAAAATATCGCAAAAATATCGTCCTGATGAATTCGCGCGCCGGCCGAGACCTCGGTCTGCGCTTGGAGAAGCTGACAAGGGGCCGCGAGAATAGCAAAAAATTTTGCTCGATATCAGACCAGATCAGCGCTCGCCAGAACGCGGTGTACATTCTGCTGCAGGGGCAGCATGCCCGTCAGCAGTCCGTCTGTCTGCCGCTTACCGGACAGGTAATCCCTCAGGCAGCGCAATACGACCGGGGACCGCAACTTCGGCTTACGCGCTTCAAGTTCGGGCAGTGTCGCCCAGCGGCGTGCAATGATGCCGTCGTCGAGTTTTCGTTCTTCGTCGCAAGAGACGAACCTGGCTTCGTACACAATGCGCAGGAACTGTTGCCGCGATTGCGGGTGGATCCAAAGGTAGATTCCGATCATCTCGCCGCAGTTGACGATACATCCGGTTTCTTCCAGGGTTTCGCGAACGACTGCTTCTTCGGGCGTTTCTCCGGCTTCAATGTGACCGCCGGGTTGGCAAAGGACTTTCTGTCCCATCGCCATCTCCTCAACCAGCAGGAACCTGCCGTCGAGGTCAACGACAGCCGAAACTGTCAGATCAGTAGGATACATCCATGTGCCTTAAGTGTGTGTCTAGATGCCGAGTTGGCGAAATTCCGTTACGACTTCACTGGCTAACCAAATTTCGTCGAACATCTTCCCGTACAGTCTGGCAACCGCAGGTTCGTAAGTATCGACGATGCCTTCCCAACGATCAGCCTGAAGTCGATAGACAAGGGCAGTTTCGTCGGCAATACAAAATGCTTCCGCATGAGTACGCAAATCTTCGCGCACGTGTCGAAACTCGATATACGTATTGAGTCTGCGTCCGAGGTGAACGAAGTTGTTGCCGTTCTTCACTGTTCGGGCTGGATTCGCGATGAGGACGCGAATGCGTGCGTAGGCCTGCGACAAAACCATGCGTTTGATAATTTCGAGGAACTCCGGCGTGTCATAAATTCCGGGTTCGAGATCGTGAGTAAAAATAGAAACCCGGCGCGATGCTTCGCTGACGACTTCGATCGCCGCCTGCCGCATTTCGTCGCGGGTCGAGATAACCCAGCGTTTTCCTTTTTCGCGCAATTGTTCCATAGGAGGAGATAGTACCGGGCGTGCGGTTGGCCCAGTGCCAACTGCGTCACGTTTTTGCGCAGAATTTCCCAATGAAAATGATTCGCATGCCGCGTCATACTTTGCGTTGGCGCGTTTTTTTACACTCGTGCAATTGGGCCGGGATTTCACATATGGTCAGGAATTCTCAGGTATCTCGAAAGCGCCCTGTCGCAGCATCCACTGCAGCATATCCGTCGCCGGTTTCACGATGCTCGCAGGGCTCGACAGGGATCGTTTCGTGCAGATTTCTTCGACGACGGGCACGTCTTCCGGCGCTAAAAGCCGCGTGCTGCCATTGACGTAAACTCTCTCGCTGTCGAAGGCTATCAAGGCCATGCCATGAACCTCCAGTCGGGCTCCGGATTGCAGACGGTGCATCGCATCCATTGCCATTGTCTCGTCGAGACCGTCCGGTTTAAGCCAGTCTTTCGGCTGCGTAGCGAAGAGCCCGAGCGCTTTTGCCGCTTCGTTGTGCCGGTCGCTGGAAAGACCAAGCAGTTTTAGCGCGCGTTTAGCCGCCCGGTGGGAAATGTAGCCCGGTACCGACTCATCGGCGGTCAGGTCTGCATCACCATAAAATTGCTGACCGTCCTTGACGTGTCCAGCTGCCAGCGACAAATCAGAAACTTGCGGAGCGCGCATGCCAATGGAGTAGGTCATGCAGGCACGTTTTGCGGTTCCCCAGTGTGCTGCTCCTGGCGGAAGGTATAAAACATCACCTTCGTTGGTGTCGTGATCTGCCGCGCTTTCGAATTCGGACAACAGGGCGAGATCGTCACTGGCCTCGAGGTCATCAGTGATGGCATCGGTGGTGAAGCGCCAGTTGCGGACGCCGGTGCCCTGGCACAGGAAGACATCGTAATTATCACGATGGGGTCCGACTCCGCCGCCGGGTGCCGCGAAACTCACCATGAGGTCGTCAATTCGCCATTGCGGAATGAACGGCACATGGTGAAACAGAGCCCGCATTGCCGGCAGATGTTTTTCTACATCGTGCACGAGCAGGGTCCAGTCACGCTTGGGAAGATTTTGCAGATGAGCCGGCTCAAATGGCCCGGACTCGACTCGATAGCGACGTTTATGCGTGCTGCGATCGACAAAAACGAGTCGTGATTCAACGTCCTCGAGAGTCGCGAGCCAGCCGAGTTCATTACGAGTAATCGCCGGCCGGATTCGTGGCAAGGCGCGCGGCATGAACAAGGGTTGTTTTTGCCAGTAGCGTTCGAGAAACGTGTCGGCTGTCAGTTTGCCGGGCAGCGTCAGCATATTCGTTCGCGCTAGATATCCCGCGCCAGTCGCTCCGCAAGTCCGGTGTAGGATTCAGGCGTCAGTTCGAGCAGGCGTTTTACTTCGGCATCGGGTATATCCAGTGTCTTGATGAATTCCCGTAAAATCTCTTTGCTTACCGCTTGACCGCGCGTTAGTGCCTTGAGTTTTTCGTAGGGCTCGGGAATCCCGTAGCGCCGCATAACGGTCTGCACGGCCTCGCCAAGTACCTCCCAGGCGTTTGCAACGTCGGCATTAATCGCAGCGGCGTTAACTTCGAGCTTTTCGGTTCCCTTCGCGAGCGACTGCAGTGCAATCAGGATATGAGCAACTGCTACGCCGAGGTTGCGTTGAACCGTTGAGTCCGTCAGATCGCGCTGCCACCGCGAGATCGGCAGCTTCTCGGCAAAGTGCGCCAGCAGTGCGTTGGCCATGCCGAGATTGCCTTCAGCATTCTCGAAATCAATGGGGTTGACCTTGTGCGGCATCGTCGATGAACCGACCTCGTTCCTGGCTACTCTTTGCTTGAAGTAGCCGAGCGAAATATAGCCCCAGATGTCGCGACTGAAATCAATCAGTATCGTGTTGTAGCGCATCAGTGCATGCGCATACTCGGCCGTCCAGTCGTGCGGTTCGATCTGGGTGGTGTAGGCGTTCTCGGTCAGGCCTAATGATTCGATGAATCGCTTTGCTATCCCTGGCCACTCGGCATCCGGATAGGCGATGGATTGCGCGTTGAAATTTCCAACCGCGCCATTGAATTTGCCAAGAATTTCGCAGCCGGTGAATTGTTTCTGTGCGCGGTCAAGTCGCGCGATGACATTCGCGATTTCCTTGCCGAGCGTGGTTGGACTGGCCGTCTGCCCGTGAGTAGGTGAGAGCATGGGCAGCTTGGCGTTTTCCGCCGCAAGGTTTTTGAGCTTGCTTCTGAAATCACGCATCTTCGGAATCAGGACCTCAGTGCGTGCGGCTCTAAGCATGAGCGCATAGGAAAGGTTGTTGATGTCTTCGGAAGTGCAGCCGAAGTGCAGAAAATCCTTCAGAGCCTGCGTTTCCGGTCCATCGCCGAGCTTTTCGCGAATAAAGTACTCGACGGCTTTGACATCGTGATTGGTCGTCGCTTCGATCTTTTTGACGCGTTCGGCATCGTCGATCGAGAAATCGTCGATGATGTTATTAAGGATATCTTTCATGACCGAGGTGAGCGGCGCGAGTTCGCCGATTTGCGCTTCGTCGGCCAGGCGCTGCAACCAGCGAACCTCGACCAGCACGCGGTACCGGATCAGGCCGTATTCGCTGAAAATATTGCGAAGTTCCTCGACCTTCCCGGCGTAGCGGCCGTCTATCGGTGAAATTGCCTTAATCGAAGAGATTTTCATGTGCGTTACGGTTCGAGGGCGGCCGCCTTTCATCGGTGGAAAACCAGTGTAGACTTCGCCGCGCAAAGCGCGAATCATACACTGGTTTTCCACCACCGAACCTACGGAATTACGTACGGAGCAGCACAAGCAATGAGTGACAAGGCATTTCGCATCGAGAAGGACAGCATGGGTGAACTCAAGGTCCCGAAAGATGCACTTTGGGGCGCACAGACACAGCGAGCAGTCGATAACTTTCCGATTTCCGGCATACCGATGCCGCGGCAGTTTATTGCCGCGTTAGGGCTCGTCAAATGGGCCGCTGCGGGCGCCAATGCCGAGTTGGGCCTCATGAAAGGTGAATTGGCCGCGGCGATCCAGGCCGCTTCGCTGGAGGTGGCTGAGGGCCGCCACGACGAGCACTTCCCGATCGACGTTTTCCAGACCGGGTCGGGCACCAGTTCCAACATGAACGCTAATGAGGTCATCGGGCACCTGGCGACAGCCCGTAAGGGAAGCGAGGTGCATCCGAACGATCACGTCAATATGAGCCAGAGCAGTAATGACGTCATTCCGACCTGCGTGCATGTCAGCGCAGCCTTGTCGATCAAAGAGTCGCTGCTGCCCGCGCTCAAGCATCTCTCCAAGGTGCTGGAAGTGAAGGCCGACGAAACGCGCGACATCGTCAAGACCGGGCGCACGCACCTGATGGACGCTATGCCGGTCACGCTTGGCCAGGAACTCGATGGCTGGCGGGCGCAGGTTGACCAGGGCGCTGAGCGCCTCCAGGACACCATGAAGCGGCTGGTACAGCTGGCGCAGGGCGGTACGGCCGTCGGCACCGGCATCAATGCGCATCCCCGCTTTGGTGACAAAGTGGCCGTCTTGCTGAGCGAGCGGACTGGCATCCCTTTTGTGTCCGCTACCTCGAAATTTGCAGGCATGAGCAGCCAGGATGCCGCCGTGGAAGCCTCGGGGCAGCTGCGCGTGCTCGCCGTGAGCCTGACCAAGATCGCGAACGATTTACGCTGGATGAATTCGGG
>JAOUNH010000122.1 GCA_029881055.1 Gammaproteobacteria bacterium | reverse complement strand
CTGCGAGCGCAACCTGAGGTCGCCGGCCAGCACCTCGTTCGCCTGGCGTGAAACGGCCTTGCTGATACGGTCGGTCAGAAAGCCGACAGCCGTCAGGGCACCGACCGCGAGGCCGACGGCCGCCAGCAGCACCAGGACCTCGCCGGACCGCAATTCCCGTCCGAAACTTCGCAAGGCAAACGCCAGCGCTTTCAAGCGCTCACCCTTTCGTCGCTGACCAGCTTGCCGATGTCGAGCGACAACAACCGGTCACAACGGCCGGCGAGACCTTGATCGTGCGTAACCAGGACCAGCGTCGTCGCTGTCGTACGGTTGAGCTCGAACATCAGCTCCATGATATTGGCGCCCGTGCGACTGTCGAGATTGCCGGTGGGTTCGTCCGCGAACAGGACCGCGGGTTCCGTCGCGAAAGCGCGCGCTATCGCCACACGCTGTTTTTCGCCACCCGACAATTGCGACGGGTAATGGCTCCAGCGATCCTTGAGCCCGACTTTCGCGATAATTTCGCGTGCGGTGGCGCGTGCCTCGCGCTGACCGGCGAGTTCCAGCGGTAACATGACGTTTTCCAGTGCATTCAGCGATGGCACAAGGTGAAACGACTGAAACACGAAGCCCACATTTTCAGCCCGGAGGCGGGCCCTGCCATCTTCATCCAGCTGCGACAGGTTCGCGGCATTCAGGACGACGTGTCCGCTGGTCGGCAGATCCAGTCCCGCCAATAAGGCGAGCAAGGTCGATTTACCCGCGCCCGATGGCCCGACCACGGCAACCGACTCGCCGGCCAATATTTTGAAACTGACGTCCGAAAGAATGGTCAGACTGCCTTCCGGGCTGCTAACCTGTTTGCTTAAATTATGTGCTTCAAGAACCGGTTTTCCGTTTACTGACAGTTGCGACATGCGAATATTTATTTCCCTGCTAATGATACTGATGACCGCGAACGCGGGCGGCGCCGATACGCCAACCGTGCTCATCTTTGGCGACAGCCTCAGCGCCGGTTACGGCATAGACGTTGACCAATCCTGGGTGAGTTTGTTGCAACAGCGATTACAGGAGCAAGGGTACGAACATCAGGTCATTAATGCCAGCATCAGCGGCGAAACGACTGAAGGCGGCGCGACGCGGATCGAAACGGCGCTCGCGGATTTTTCGCCCGAGCTCATTATCCTCGAGTTAGGGGGCAATGACGGGCTGCGCGGTATCCCTGCGGCAAGAATGAAGTCGAACTTCGAACAGATCATCAAGCGGGCGCAGGCCTCCGGCGCCACCGTTGTATTGCTCGGCATCCGTATACCGACGAACTACGGACCGCGCTACTCGGCTGAGTTCGAAGCCGTTTTTCGCGAGGTGTCCGAGAACCTGGGTGTGAAATGGATAGAATTTTTCATGGAAGGTATCGCGCTGAATGACGCGTTGTTGCAGGATGACCGTATTCATCCCAACGCAAGCGCACAGCCCCTGCTGCTGGATAATGCATGGCCGGTAATCCGAGCCGCGCTGAACCAGTAGCGCTGTAAACAGAGATAAATCGAGGTATCAGTTTTGGAAAAAGCGTGGCTCAAGTCGTATCCGCCCGGCATGCCTGAAGAGGTGCCGACACCGCCCTACCGGTCCGTGCGGGACCTGTTTGAAAGCGCCTTTAAAAAGTATCCGGAGAATGCCGCCTATACCAACATGGGCAGGACCCTCAGCTATGCCGAGCTGGACCGTTTGTCGATGCAGTTCGCGTGTTACCTGCAGGGAACGCTCGGGCTTTCGCGTGGTGAACGCGTCGCGATCATGTTGCCGAATGTTCTGCAGTATCCGGTGGTCATGTGCGGCATTTTCCGCGCTGGTCTTGTCGTCGTTAACGTCAATCCACTGTACACATCCAGAGAACTCAAGCACCAGCTGATCGATTCCGGCACGAAATGCATCGTCATCCTCGAGAATTTTGCTCACGTGCTGGCGGACGTCATTGCGGACACTGCAGTCACCCAGGTCGTCACGACCGGCATCGGCGACCTTTTGAGCTGGCCAAAAGGCGCGATAAGCAATTTCGTTTTACGGTACATCCGGAAAGCAGTGCCCGCTTACCGCTTCGACAACAGCATCTCGCTGCGGGACGCGTTGCGATCGGGTGACGGCAAGGCGCTCAATGTCGTTGACATCGGCTATGCCGATATTGCCTACCTGCAGTACACGGGCGGCACCACCGGCCTGTCCAAGGGCGCGATGTTGAGTCATCGCAACATGGTCTTCAACGTGCAACAGACCATGATCTGGCAGGGCGATGCGTACAAAGGGGTCGAGCCGATTATCGCCATCACGGCACTGCCGCTGTATCACATATTTTCCCTGCAAGGGAACTGCCTGACAGTCATGGCGCAGGGCGGTCAGAATATCCTGATTACCAACCCGCGCGATTTTGAGGGCTTTGCGAAGGAAATTTCGAAATACAAATTCAACATGTTTACGGGTGTGAATACGATGTTTGCGGCGTTAATGGACACGCCGAGCTTCGCGAAAATCGATTTCAGTCATCTTCGTGTCTGCATCGGCGGCGGCATGGCCGTACAGCCCGCGATCGCCAGGGAGTGGCGCCAGAAGACCGGCACGACGATATTGCAGGGCTACGGACTCACGGAAACCTCTCCGGCCGCCATCGTTTGCCGCATCGGCAGCGAATTCACGGGCACGATCGGCCTGCCGCTGCCATCGACGGATGTCATCATCGCCGGAGACGACGGCAACCCGCTGCCCATCGGGGAAATTGGCGAGATTTGCATCCGCGGCCCACAGGTGATGGAAGGCTACTGGCAACGACCGGCCGAAACGGCGGAGGTCATGTTGCCCGGTGGCTGGCTGCGCACCGGTGACGTCGGACGCATGGACGAGAACGGCTACATCTACATCGAGGATCGCAAGAAGGACATGATTCTGGTCTCCGGTTTTAATGTGTACCCGAATGAGATAGAGAACGTCATTGTTGAGATGGATGGCGTACTCGAGGCGGCAGCCATCGGCATACCCGACGAGCGCTCCGGAGAGATTGTGAAAGTTTTCGTCGTTCGCAAGGACCCCGGCATCACCGAGCAGGACATTCTCGATCACTGCCGCGAGAACCTGACGAACTACAAACGTCCACGCCTCGTTGAGTTCCGCGACAGCCTGCCCAAGACCAACGTTGGCAAGATTCTGCGAAGGGCATTACGAGACTGATTCCATGCGTAAACTATTAGCGGTGCTACCCGCACTACTCCTGGCGGCCGTGGTCGGCGCTGCCGTTCCCATGCCACTCGACCCCATCAGGGTCGCGCCACACATCTACCAGCTGGAATTCGAAAACGAACGCGTGCGCGTCATCCGGCAAACCCTGCGCAATGGCGAAACGCAGCCGCTGCACGCCCACCCGGATCGGCTGCTGGTATACCTGCAGACCTGCGCGTGGCTCGAAGACGATGGCCAGGGCGGCGAACGCATGCAGCAATTCAAATACGGCGAAGTCGCCTGGGCTGCGGCCGAAACGCACGGTGGCTATGCGCTGGACGTCGTCCAGGAGTGCAAGATTCTCGAGATCGAAATCCTCTGATGGACCAGGAGGCGGGCGAGATGTTGTTTACAGGAAATAAAGCGCACCTCGGTCCCGCTTGACGGGAGCGAAGCGAGCCATTCCTGTAAACAATATGTCGCCCGACTCACGATCGAACGTGATATTTCGGACTCAGTTCGTGCACGGCGTCAACGAGGACGCCCAGGTGGTCGGGATCGATGTCCGGCGTGATGCCGTGACCGAGATTGAATACGTGTCCGGGACCTTTACCGTAACTCGCCAGTGTATCGGCTACGCCCTGGCGTATGACGTCGGGTGATTCGCGGAGCGTTGCGGGGTCGAGGTTACCCTGCAAGGCCACCTTGTCATCGACGTACTGCCGGGCGGTTGCCAGGTCGGTCGTCCAGTCGACACCGAGTGCGTCGCAGCCGGTATCCGCGAGGTTGGCCAGCAGCGGACCGGCACCTTTGGTAAACAGGATCACCGGCACGCGGCGTCCGTCTTGCTCGCGCGTCAGGCCGTCGACGATCTTTTGCATGCTCGCCATGGAGAATCGTTTGAAATCGTCGCCTTCGAACGCAGCTCCCCAGGTATCGAATATCTGTACCGCCTGTGCCCCGGCATCGATCTGTGCGTTCAGGTATTCGATGGTTGTTTCGGCAACGACATCCATCAACTGATCCAGGACCTCCGGGGCCTCGGCGGCGAGCGCCTTGATATGGGGGAATTCGCGGCTCGAGCCGCCTTCGACCATGTAGGTTCCGACCGTGAACGGACTGCCCGCGAAACCGATCAGGGGAACCTCGCCATTCAGTTCACGGCGTATGGTCCGAACCGCCTCGAAGACGTAGCCAAGCTTGCTCTCGACATCGGGCACCCTGAGCGCTCGAATCGCATCGGCCGTTCGCACCGGGTTTTTGAACTTCGGACCTTCGCCCTCGATGAAATACAGACCGAGGCCCATGGCGTTGGGGACGGTCAGAATATCGGAGAACAAAATCGCCGCGTCGAGCTTGTAACGCCGCAGCGGCTGCATCGTCACCTCGCAGGCAAGCTCGGGGTTCTGGCACAGGTCAAGGAAGCTCCCTGCCTGCGCACGGACCGCGCGATATTCCGGCAGGTAACGGCCTGCCTGTCGCATGATCCATACCGGCGTGCGCGGAACGGGCTGGCGCAGAAGCGCCCGCAGGAATACGTCATTCTTGAGTTCGGTCATTGCGCTCCTACCTGGGCTGCTATGGAGGCCTGCATGGCGAGGGCCACTGCACGCGGGCTGTCGGCATCGCGTATCGGCCGGCCGACGACAATGTAGTCGGCACCATTGGCAAATGCTGTCTCGACGGTAACTACTCGTTTCTGGTCACCGACGGGTTTGTTGTCCACCGGCCGGATGCCGGGCGATACCACCAGCAATTTGTTGTCAACGAACTCGCGCAGGCGCGGCACTTCGAGTCCCGATGAAATAACGCCGTCGCATCCTGCGGCCAGCGCCTGGCGGGCGCGCGACAGAACCAGCGCCTCGAGATCGCAGTCGAAACCGAGATCGTCCAGGTCGCCGCGGTCGAGGCTGGTCAGTACCGTAACGCCCAGGACTTTCAGGCTGTCGCCCTTGTTTTCTGCGGCCGCCTCCATGATGGAGCGATTGCCGTGAACAGTGACGAAAGATGCGCCACGGTCTTTTAACTGCCTCACGGCCGAACCGACCGTCGCGGGAATATCGAAAAACTTGAGGTCACAAAAGACTTTCTTGTCGCGCGCCAGCAGCCAGTCCAGCAACTCAAAGTAGCCGCCGCTCATCATGAGCTCGAGACCGATCTTGTAGAAGGTGACGGCATCGCCGAGTTCCCTGGCCAGTGCACGCGCCCGATCGCAGTCCGGGACATCCATGGCGAAGATCAGGCGATCTTTATCGGGTATGGCTTTGTGCTTCACTGCGGACCTCCATGAAATCGCAGCGCATTCTATCAGCCCGTGAGGGCCTCGTGTGCCGAGATCGCGTATCGATCCGTCATGCCGGCAATAAAATCGGCAACCACTCTTGCACGAGCGGCATCCGGAGCGCCGGCAGATGCCAGCGCGAACTCGGGCGGCATCAGGTTCGCGTCACGCATGTAAGCATCGAACAGATCGCGAACCATCGCCTGTACCTTGCGGGTCATTTCCAGTTTCTGTTCGTGGCTGTAAAGGTGCGCATAGAGAAATCGCTTCAGCGACTGATGTTGCTCGTACATGGCCTCTGACATCGAGACCAGCGGCTTACCGGCGTTTCGAACGTCCTCAATGGAGCCTGGGGCCGCATCTTCGAGGCGTCGCCGGGTTTCTTCAATCAGGTCAGTAACGACGGCGCCGATCATGCGTCGAATGATTTCATAAATCAGCCGGCGATCCTCGAGGTCCGGATAGCGCGCGTGAACCTCATCAAAGCGCGTGGCGAACAGCGGCTGTTGTCGTAGCTGTTCGAGGTTAAGCAAGCCCGAGCGCAAGCCGTCGTCTACGTCGTGATTGTTGTAGGCGATCGCATCCGCGATATTCGCAATCTGCGCTTCAAGCCCCGGCTGCTTGCGCTCGAGGAAACGCTCGCCGACATCGCCGAGCTCGCGCGCATTGCGTACGGAACAATGCTTCAGTATTCCCTCACGCGTCTCGAACATCAGGTTCAGCCCGGAAAAATCCGCGTACTTGGCCTCCAGCACATCGACGACGCGCAACGACTGCAGGTTGTGTTCGAAACCGCCGTAGTTCCGCATGCATTCGTTCAGTGTGTCCTGACCCGCGTGACCGAAAGGCGTGTGGCCAAGATCATGCGCGAGACAGATAGCCTCGGTGAGCGGCTCATTCAGTCCGAGCGCAACCGCCACAGTGCGACCTATCTGCGAAACTTCGAGCGAGTGGGTCAGCCGGGTCCGGTATAAGTCGCCTTCGTGATTGACGAAAACCTGCGTCTTGTACACCAGCCGCCGAAAAGCCGTCGAGTGGATGATACGATCACGGTCGCGCTGGTACTCGCCGCGATGCGCGGACGCGGGTTCAGCATGTCGCCTGCCGCGGCTTGTGGATTCAAGGGCGGCGTACGGTGCCAGTGCCGCTGCCATCAGATTTTCCTGCCGATGATTTGCCCGAGTCTTTTTTCGTCGTAAGCCGCCGTGAAGTACGCGTCGCCCAGGCTACGCAGCAGAACGAATCGCAGCTGCTTTTGCCGGACTTTTTTGTCGAGGCCCATAGCCCGCATCCAGTCCTCTGCCGCTATCGTCGGCGGCTCGGTCGGCAAGCCAGTTCGCTGCAACAGCTTGCAGAGGCGCTGCACGTCACTGGCTGCTATGCCACTCAGTTCTGCCGCCATAACCATTCCGGCAGCGACGGCCTCGCCGTGCAGCCACACTCCATATCCCTGGCTGTGCTCGATGGCATGACCGAAAGTATGTCCGAAGTTGAGGATCGCGCGTCTGCCGGCCTCGCGTTCGTCCTCGGCCACCACGCCGGCTTTCACTTCGCAGGAACGTTGAATCGCATGCGCGAGTGCCGCGGGATCTTTGGCCAGCAACGCATCGATGTTCTGTTCTATCCACTCGAAAAACCCGAGCTCACAAATGGCGCCGTGCTTGATAACCTCCGCGAGTCCCGCTCTTAGCTCACGGTCGGGGAGGGTCGCCAGCGTGTCGGTATCGATAACTACAGCCCTGGGCTGGTGGAATGCGCCGATCAGATTCTTGCCCCGGGCGTGATTCACGCCGGTCTTGCCGCCCACCGACGAATCGACCTGCGCCAGCAGGGTCGTGGGAATCTGGATAAAAGCGACGCCGCGCATATAACAGGCGGCCGCAAACCCTGCGATGTCACCAACCACACCACCGCCGAGCGCAATGACTGTCGTATCCCGGTTCGCTCCCGTCGCAACCAGCCGATCGAGTATTGTCTGCATCGTCGCGACGGTTTTGTGCTCCTCCCCGTCCGGCAACTCGATGCTCGTGATTGTCTTGCCGGCAAGATTCGGCGCCAGGCGTTTGCAGTAGAGTGGCGCAACCGTCTCGTTACTGACAATGAGACAGTCGCGGCCTTTTACGAAGCTGGTGAGGTCGAATCCGCCATCCAGGAGTTCGCGCCCGATGACGATCGGATAGCTGCGCTGGCCAAGATTGACTGTGATCGTTTTGTGCACGCTCATAGCCCTAGACTACCGCTTTAAAGTGCCAGCTACGATACCTGCTCAATGATTTCGTTGGCGACTGCGGTGACCTTACGACCATCGGTTGCAACAACGATATCCGCGATCTCCCGGTAAAGAGGATCACGCCAAACCAGCAGTTCTTTGAGAGTGGCCCGTGCATCGGTGTTCTCGAGCAGCGGTCGCTCGCGTCCCTTCTTGGTTCGCTGCACTTGCTGATCGACAGTCGTATACAGGTATACGACAAAGCCCCTCCCACCCAGCCGACTGCGGCTGTCCGGGTCGACGATGGCGCCGCCGCCCGTGGCCAGGACCACGCCGTCCATCTTGCTGAGCTCATCGATGACCGCGGCCTCTCGTTTGCGAAATCCCTCCTCGCCTTCTTTCTCGAAGATAAACGGTATATCGACACCGGTGCGCGCCTCGATTTCGTCATCGCTATCGACAAACGACAAATGCAACGCGCGCGCGAGATGGCGTCCAACGGCAGATTTGCCCGCACCCATGGGACCGATGAGGAAGATGTTGCGAAGATGCTTCATAAGCCAGAGTGTTGCATAAAAGAAAGCCAACCCGAAGGTTGGCTTTGCTGTTTCCGATTAGAAAGATCGCTTAGTAGATATTCGAACCTTCCTCGAGGATGCGAGGCGTAACAAATATCAACAGCTCGGCTTTGTTATCCGTCCGCTGCTTGCTGCGGAAAAGTGCGCCTATGCCTGGCAGGTCGCCGAGGA
>JAOUNH010000121.1 GCA_029881055.1 Gammaproteobacteria bacterium | reverse complement strand
GAGATCATGTGCGAGACAAATGGCTTCCGTGAGCGGCTCATTCAATTGCAGCGCAACAGCGACTGTGCGGCCGATTTGTGAAACCTCGAGTGAGTGCGTCAGCCGGGTGCGGTATAAATCGCCCTCGTGGTTGACGAAGACCTGCGTTTTGTAAACCAGCCGCCGGAAAGCCGTCGAGTGAATGATGCGATCACGGTCTCGCTGATACTCACCACGATGGGCGGAGGCGGGCTCAGGGTGACGCCTGCCGCGGCTTTGCGATTCAAAGGCAGCGTAAGGTGCGAGTGCCGCTTCCATCAGATGCTTCTGCCGACGATCTGCTCGAGTCTTTTGACGTCGTAAGCCGCCGTGAAGTACGCGTCGCCAAGGCCTCGCAGCAACACGAATCGCAGCTGTTTTTGCTGAACTTTTTTATCCAGCCCCATAGCCCGCATCCAGTCCTCTGCGGCGATCGGCGGCGGCTCGATCGGCAGGCCGGAGCGTTCTAATAAGACACGCAGGCGCTGCACGTCACTGGCTGCTATACCACTCAGTTCAGCCGCCATGACCATACCCGCAGCGACTGCTTCGCCATGCAGCCATTCTCCGTATCCGAGGCAGTGCTCTATGGCGTGGCCGAAGGTATGACCGAAATTGAGGATCGCGCGTCGCCCGGCTTCGCGTTCGTCCTCGGCCACCACGCCTGCTTTTACTTCACAAGAACGTTGGATCGCATGCGCGAGCGCCGCGGGGTCCTTCGCCAGCAATGCATCGATGTTTTCTTCCAGCCATTCGAAAAACCCGAGGTCGCAGATGGCGCCGTGCTTGATGACCTCGGCGAGCCCCGCCCTTAGTTCGCGATCGGGCAGGGTCGTCAGTGTGCCGGTATCGATAACCACGGCTCTGGGCTGGTGGAAAGCACCGATCAGGTTTTTGCCGCGGGCGTGATTGACGCCGGTCTTGCCGCCCACGGACGAATCGACCTGCGACAGCAGTGTCGTTGGGACCTGGATAAAGGCGACTCCCCGCATATAACAGGCTGCAGCAAACCCAGTGATGTCCCCTACCACGCCGCCGCCAAGTGCAATTACTGTTGTATCCCGATTGGCTCCCGTCGCAACCAGCCGATCAAGAATCAACTGCATTGTCGCGACGGTTTTGTGCTCTTCCCCGTCCGGCAACTCGATGCTCGTGATTGTCTTTCCAGCCAGATTCGGCTCGAGGCGTTTACGATAGAGTGGCGCAACGGTCTCGTTGCTGACGATAAGGCAATCGCCACCGCTTACGAAGCCGGTGAGATCGAGCCCGCCATCCAGGAGTTCGTGCCCGATGATGATCGGATAGCTGCGCTGGCCAAGATTGACAGTGATCGTTTTGTGCACGCTCATTGTTCTAGACTACCGCTTTAAAGTGTTAGCTACGATACCTGCTCAATGATTTCGTTAGCCACCGCCGTGACCTTACGACCGTCAGTTGCGACAACGATATCAGCGATCTCCCGGTACAGAGGATCTCGCCAATCCAGCAATTCCTTGAGAGTGGCCCGTGGATCGGTATTCTCGAGCAGCGGTCGCTCGCGCCCCCTCTTGGTTCGCTGCACCTGCTGATCGACAGTCGTATACAGGTATACGACAAAGCCCCTCCCTCCGAGTCGACTGCGGCTGTCCGGGTCGACTATGGCGCCGCCGCCCGTGGCCAGGACCACGCCGTCCATCTTGCTCAGGTCATCGATCACCGCGGCCTCGCGCTTGCGAAATCCGGCCTCTCCTTCTTTCTCGAAGATAAACGGTATGTCGACCCCTGTGCGCGCCTCGATTTCGTCATCACTATCGACAAACGACAAATGCAGTGCCCGCGCGAGATGGCGCCCAACGGCGGATTTGCCGGCACCCATGGGACCGATGAGGAAGATGTTTCGAAGATGCTTCATAAGCAGGAGTGTTGCATAAAAGAAAGCCAACCCGAAGGTTGGCTTTTCAGTTTCCGATTAGGAAAGCTCGTTTAGTAGATATTCGAACCTTCTGCGAGAATGCGAGGCGTAACAAATATCAACAGCTCGGCCTTATTATCGACACGCTGCTTGCTGCGGAATAGTCCACCAACACCCGGCAGGTCGCCGAGGAACGGTACCTTCTTCTGCGTCTCGCGCCGCTCGGTCTCGTAAATACCACCGAGTACAACGGTCTGGCCATCGGCAACAAGCACCTGCGTTTCGACAGAGCGCGTATCAATACTTGGTACCGTTCCGCCGATTCCGCCCGTCGAAATAATCTCGCCGACGTTATCCTTACTGACGCGAAGGTCCATGATGATGTTGTTGTCCGGCGTAATCTGCGGCGTTACAACCAGCTCCAGTACAGCTTCCTTGAAGCTGATGGTTGTCGCACCCGAAGAGGCCGCCTGCTGGTAGGGTATTTCGACACCCTGCTTGATTGTGGCTTCGCTCTGGTTCGCTGTAATGACGCGCGGAGTTGATACGATTTCGCCTCGACCCTCTGCCTCAAGTGCAGACAATTCCAGGTCGATGAGGTAATCATTCTCGAGGACCGCCAGCGCGAATCGGCCTGCAGCATCAGCGATCGGTACGTTAACGTTATAGCGGTTGCTGAGCGACGGATACTCGAGCAGATACGGGCTGCCCGGGGTCGCCTGGTTTTCGAGATAGGAACTGACCATAGTGTCAGTACCCGATCCGGATCCGGAAATCGTCGTCAGTCCCGTGTTGCTTTCGCGGAATGCAGACACACCCAGGCGAACACCGAGATCCCGGCTGAAGTCGTCGTTTACGACAACAATGCGAGTCTCGATCAGGACCTGCTTGATCGGTACGTCCAGCGTGCGAACCATGCGGCGGACATCCTGCAGACGCTCTGCGGTGTCCTGTACCAACAGGGTATTCGTGCGGTTGTCGACGCCAAGGCTGCCGCGATCAGACAGCATCGAGTTGCTGCCCGAGCCGCCCGTAATCAGGGCCGCGAGGTCTGATGCCTTTGCGTAATTGACCTGCAGGAATTCGGAGTATGTCGGCTCAAGCTCTCTGATCGCCAACTTGGACTCAAGGTCCGCCGTTTCGCGTGCGGCGATTTCTTCGGCTGGCGCAACCAGGATGACGTTGCCGTTCTGGCGCATATCCAGGCCCTTGGTCGTCATTACGATATCCAGCGCCTGGTCCCAGGGAACATTGCGCAGACGCAGCGTTACGTTGCCCTGGACGGTGTCCGATACAACTATGTTCTTCCCGGATGTCTCTGCCAGCAGCTGCAATACAGCGCGTGTCTCGATGTCCTGAAAGTTCAGGGTCAGGCGTTGACCCTCGTATTCCTTACTTGCCGAGAACAGGCTGGACTCCGTATCCGTTGTTTCCGGCGCAGGATTGATCTCGATCGTGAACTCGTTATCCGACTGGTAGGCGAGCTGCTCATACTTGCCTTCGGCCGATATAACGATTCGTGCATCCAGATTGGTACGCAGGGTATCAACGGTAGTTACCGGCGTCGCAAAGTCCATCACATCAAGACGGCGCATGAGTTCTGCTGGCAGGCTGGTGTCTTTGAATACGGCAACGACACGACCACCTTCCTGGCGAATATCAACAGGTGTCGAGGGGTCGGTCAGATTAACTACTACCCGGCCACCGCCGTCGCGTGTGCGCCGGAAGTCCACGGCAGAAATACCCCGGTTGCCTGGAGCAGCGTAGGAGCGGTCTTCGGATGCGGCAGCGCTGGCGAACTGGGTGGAGCCAGCACTGTAATCATCCCCGTCACCGAGTGTGACAGTAACGGTATTGCCGCTACGAACAGTTTTGTACTCGACCATGGAGCCGAGGTTCAGTACGACGCGCGTGCGGCCATTGGCCTCTGCCGTCAATATTGTGTTCAGTGGTCCGAGGTTGACGTCACGGCGACGCGAAGTCAGCCCCAAGGTCGTGTCGGGCAGGTCGAGCGCGATTCGCGCCGGATTCTCGATCGTAAACGCCAGTGGTTCAGGCGCTACATCACTCATGATGAGCTTCAGCTCGATACGCTGACCGGGCAAGCTTTGCACCTGTATATCCTGGAGCCGGTTGCCTTCCTGGGCGTTCGCAAAAGCGCCCCAGAGAAGCAGCAGCGCCGCCTGTGTCAGTACAACCAGTCTTGTCGCGGTGAAGCGGCGTCCGGTTGTCGGATTGTTTTTGAGCATCATTCCCATAACTCCCAGTTCCATTCAGGTGCTAGTCCGAAAGACCAACAGCGGCATCTCTTTCGATGTAACCACCAATTCCATCCGAAATAATTTCCACCAAATCGATCGACGACTCGGTAATTTCTGTAATTCGACCGTCATTCTGTCCCATGTAATTGCCGGGAATAACGCGGTGTATCAGCCCATCAGCTGTCTGTACCAGTCCGTACATTGTGTCGTTGATGTGCAAAGTACCCACCATACCGAGCGTATCCAGTGGAAAGGATTCCAGGTACTCGCGACTACGCTCGACATCCGGTCGAGGGCCGTTGGCGCCGCTGGCTGACTGCGGGACATCCGGCCGAAACGGCGACCGTAACCCCTGCTTGTCCGCGATGTAAGCGAATGCTTCGTACGGCTCAATTTCCGGCAGCGGATCGATACGGCCGCCGGGACGAGCTTTAATGGTGTTGATATATTGATCGAGGTCATCCGATCCACCGTCGCATGCCGAAATAGCGAGAGCAGCCAGAGATAACATCATCACACGCGTGATTTTGAATGACGTGCGCATCTTAATTCCCGTCCAGATATCTGTAGGTCTGCGCCGTGACTTCCATGCTCAACACATCGAAGGAGCCGGTCGACTCCGGCGTAATCGTGATGTTGTGCAAAGTCACGATTCGAGGCAGCGCCGCTATGCCACTGACAAAGTTACCGATCTCATGATATCCGCCGGTAAGACGAATATTGATCGGCTTCTCGGCGTAAAAGTCCTTCGGAATCTCCGCCTGCGGAACGAACAGCTTTTCCTGCAGGCCGGCAGCCAGTCCGGTCTGGGAGATATCGACAATCAGGCTCGGTATTTCTGTTTCACCCGGCAACTGCCGCAGCATGGTGCCAAATGACTGTTCAATCTGTGTCAGCTGCGCCTTGTAAGCATCGTAATTCGCTGCCTTGCGCTGCTTGTTTTCGAAGGTCAGGCGTAACTGTTGCTCATCATCCTGTGCGCGTTGCAGCTGGGGAAGCTTATCTTCAATAATCGTGAGGTAGACGCCTATGCCGACGACCGCGACGAACGCAACCGCAATCACGGCGGCGCGAAACGCCGTCGGCCATCGTCCGATGTCATTGACGTCGAGGTTCTTGAGTTCGTCAATCATGTTCATACCTCGTCCTCCACATCAGCACCTGGCCGCCGTTGCTTCAGGTAGACCACAAACTCGGATTGCCGTGAATTGCCGGACTGCTTGGTTTCCACTCGTTCAACTTCAGGGTCACTGAGCCATTCCGACGAATCGATCTGACGCATCAGCGCAGACACTCGGGTACTCGATTGTGCAACCCCACGAATTTCAACTCGTGAGCCCGTTTGTTTCATGCCCGTCAGGTAAACGCCTTCCGGAAGTTGACGAACCAGTTCGTCAAACAAGTGAACGATTTCAGGGCGGCTCTTCTGCAGTTGCTCAATGATCTCCATGCGAGCCAGCAGGCGCTCCTTCTGCCGCTCCAGGCCATCAATCTCCTGAATGCTCTTCTCGAGTTCGGCGATTTCCTGGGTCAGGCGGTCGTTGCGCCCTTCCTGCACGGAAATCTTGTGCGAGTAGAACAGCATTGTCAGCATGATGACGGCAATGCCGGCGACAACGGCGCCGCCCATTGCAACGCCGAAATCGCGTTGACGTTTCTTGCGTTCCGCCTCACGCCATGGGAGTAGATTAATACTAGGCATTAGTCAAAACTCCTGAGTGCGAGGCCACAGGCGGTGAGCAGCGCTGTTGCGTCTTTGCTCACTCCCTGTGATTTTGCCTTGGATGAAATCTTCATTTGACCAAGCGGGTCGCCGACTTCCGTCGGGATACCCACGCGGCTTGAAATGACGTCCGAGATGCCCGGGATATTGGCGCAACCGCCACAAACCAGGATCATGTTCGGTTGCTCGCGGCCGCCACCTGACGCCAGGTAGAACTGCAGCGAACGACTGACCTGCTGGGTCATATCATCGATGAAGGGTTCGAGAACTTCGGGCTGATAGTTGCTGGGCAGGCCACCTTGCTTTTTGGCACGACCGGCGTCTTCCATCGACAGGCCGTAGGTACGCATGATTTCCTCGGTCAGCTGTTGCCCACCGAAGTTGAAATCACGCGTGTAAACGACCTTGAGGTCCTGCAGTACACTGAATGTCGTGCTGCTGGCCCCGATATCGACGACGGCGACCGACTGTCCGATGCCGCCATCAGGAATCTGGTGACTGAGCAGCCGGCAGGCATTCTCCAGCGCAAAAGCCTCAACATCGACGATCTGCGTACGCAGTCCCGCGGCGTTAACGGCGGCCTGACGCTGGTCGACGTTCTCTGTGCGCGTCGCCACCAGGAGGACATCTACGAGCTCCGGGTCCTTTTCGTTCGGACCTATGACTTCGTAGTCGAAGCTCACCTCTTCCATGGGGAAGGGGATGTACTGGTCCGCCTGAATTTCGACCTGCGCCTCAAGATCTCTTTCCGAGAGGCTCGACGACATTTGGATGATCTTAGTAATCGCAGCATCGCCGCTGATCGCGACGGCTACGTCCGTGGCCTTGGCCCCGGCGCGCTTAACGGCGCGGCGAATGGCTTCGCCGACAGCTTTTGCGTCGACGATAGCTTTTTCATTCACTGAACTTGGGGGCGTTGGTTCCGCTGAATAGGACTCGACGCGATAGCGCTTTCCGCTTTGGGAAAGCTCGATCAACTTCACCGACGATGTCGTGATATCGAGGCCCAGCAGTGGCTGTTTCTTATTGCCAAAAAGCACGTTTTTTTCCTTCTAAGTCGGTAAGTTGCGAGTCAAAACTAGTTCGGACATTAGCAACGCGATTTAACTATATATCAATAAAATGTTAAATAAAACGTGACTTTGTTCACGATCCCAGCATCCCTGATGCTAATGCTGCCCGGAGTGTCGATTCCGTGAACCAGTCGTCGGCCCGAGGCGAGACTTGTTATTGCAGCCTTGAGCTTTCGGCGTCTATCATCAGCCGCCTTATGCCGCTTACAGAGTCCTGCCTTAAAAAAGCCATTATTCTTGCACCAGCCGCACACCACCGTACCGCTTAATAAGGTGGTCAACCGCCCTCAAAAACGGGGGTGTTCGACTGAAAACGCTGGTAACTATGCATAATCCCCTGGAGAAAAAAGTTAAACCACGTCACATAAGCCGATTAAGAGGCCTTAGAATTCTGATTCTGGTGCTGGGCCTCGGCTTGACGGCCGCCATCGGAGCGACTGCCGGCGTCATCGGCGCCTATTATTATGTGCAGCCGAGCCTGCCCGCCGCCGAAACCATTCGGGACATACCGCTGGAAGTGCCGCTACGCATTTTCAGCCGCGATGGTTACCTGATCAGCGAGATCGGCGAGCGCAAGCGCGTTCCTGTCAGCTACGAAGAAGTGCCCAGGCACGTCATAGACGCATTTATCGCTGCCGAGGATCGGCGCTTCTTCGAGCACTCCGGTATCGATTACCGCGGCGTTTTGCGAGCCGTTCTCAGGCTTGCCCAGACAGGTGATGCGTCGGGCGGCGGTGGCAGCACGCTGACTCAGCAACTCGCACGAGACTATTTCCTGACTCGCGAGCAGACCTTGAGCCGCAAACTCAAAGAAGCGTTTCTCGCTTACAAAATCGAACAGGAATTCTCCAAGGAACAGATCATGGCGCTGTTCCTGAACAAGATGTTTTTCGGACAGCGCGCTTATGGTGTCGCCGCGTCGGCACAGGTCTATTTTGACAAGAACCTGAGCGAGATCACCGTTGCGGAAGCTGCCACGCTTGCCGGCGTTCTGCCGGCTCCGTCCCGATACAACCCGGTCTCGAACGCCGAAAACGCGAAGGTCAGACGAGGCTACGTTCTCGGCCGCATGCTTGATCTCGGCTTTATCGACGATGCCGAGTACGAACAGGCGATGTCGCAACCGATGCAGTCCCGGCTGCATGGCGCGGCGATTCAGCTGAATGCACCGTATATCGCCGAGATGGTCCGCAGCCAGATGCTCGAGCTGTACGGCGAAGAAAGTTATACCGCCGGATACCAGGTGGTAACGACGCTCGACTCGCGCATGCAGAAAGCGGCGAATTATGCGTTGCGTAACGGCCTGCTCGACTTCTCCCGACGCCGTGGCTACCGCGGACCCAAAACCAGGATCGAACTCTCCGAGGACACCCTGACCTTGCCGCTGGATCAATGGCCCGCGGAAATTTTCGACTCGCTGGACCAGTACGCGCCGGGCGGACTGTCGCTCGCGCTCGTTACCCGGCTGGGAGACAACAACGAG
>JAOUNH010000284.1 GCA_029881055.1 Gammaproteobacteria bacterium | reverse complement strand
TACGGTCGTGGTTGGTACGGTCATCGATCCGGAAATGACCGACCGTATCCGGGTGACGGTGGTTGCAACGGGACTGGGTCGACAAGCCACACAGTCGGAATCGCCAATGCGAATCGTGCGGCGACCTGCGGCACAGACGGAGCCGAACTATCAGACGCTGGACAAACCAACGGTACAACGCCAGCGTGCCGTCGGCGACGGTCTAACGGGCAACGGTCTGCAGGAAGAATTGCTGGACATTCCGGCATTTCTGCGCCGCCAGGCTGACTAGGGCATGGAAGCCCTGTGCCGCGAAGCACAAGGATGTGCGAGAGCGGCCTTGGGCATGGACGCGTTGGGCATAGGTTGAAAGCCGGGCGGTCTGACCGCCCGGGGCAGGTACCTCCGCTTGCCGGCCCGGGATTTCCGGGCCGGCTACCTGACCCACCGCATAGGTCAACTCTTCTATGAATGAATCAGAAAAGCCCTCTAACAGATTGAATTAGTGCAGATTTTCGGGTCCAATACGACTTTATGCTACTCTTCGCGACGACATGCTGAGACAACGAACTCTTAAGACCACCATTCGCGCCACAGGCGTTGGCCTGCATACCGGCGAGAAGGTCTATATGACGTTGCGTCCGGCAGCAGCGAACGCTGGCATTACGTTTCGGCGCGTTGATCTTGAAGTGCCGGTCGACATTCCGGCAGATCCGAAATTGGTCGGTGAGACGATGCTCGGAACGACCCTGATCAAAGACGGCGTCAAAGTGGCGACGGTAGAACACCTGATGTCTGCGCTGGCCGGACTCGGAATCGACAATGTGAATATCGATCTTTCGGCGCCCGAGGTGCCGATCATGGATGGCAGCGCCGGACCTTTTGTCTTCCTGTTGCAGTCGGCCGGTATAGAAGAACAGAATGCCGCGAAGAAATTTATTCGCATCAAGAAAAAGGTGCGTGTCGAGAGCGGCGACAAGTGGGCCGAGCTTTTACCTTTCAACGGCTTCAAAGTGAATTTCGAGGTGTATTTCAATCACCCGGTTTTCAACAAGCTAAGTCAGCGGGCGGTCATCGACTTTTCGTCGACATCTTTTCTTAAGGAAGTGAGCCGAGCTCGCACGTTTTGTTTCCTGCGTGACGTCGAAGCGCTGCGTGAACGCAATTTGACGCTGGGCGGGAGCATGGATAACGCGATCGTCCTGGACGACTACCGGATACTGAATGAAGACGGGCTTCGATACGCGAATGAGTTTGTCATCCACAAGGTTCTCGATGCTATCGGCGATGCCTATCTGCTGGGACACGGGCTGATCGGAGAATTGCGAGCCTACAAGTCCGGGCACGATCTGAACAACAAACTGCTTCGCGCGATGCTCGCTGATGAAACGGCGTGGGAAAAGGTGACCTTCGAGGACTCGAAGAAAGCGCCAATTTCCTACGCTACCCCGTCCTACGCCTGACCCTCAGCTTTGACTGACCCGAATTCTGCACGTGTGTGCAGAGATGCCCGCATCTTTAGCTGCCTTAAGTAGCTTGTCGGTTTCATAGCGGAGTCGGGACGCCCAGGCCGAAGACGCGCATATCACGACCAGTTCCCCGTCCTCCCGAACATTCGCGGCGATGATCGCGCTTCTATGTGCCGGGGGAAGGGCAGCCGCCAGGATTGCTGTGAGCTCCCCCATCCGCTTGGCGCGGTTGACGACTTTCGCCAAGTCCCCGTCATTACAGGGATTTAGCAGGTTTTTGAGCTTGCTAGTGGTCATAATAATGTGACGCAGTTGGCGAAATTGAGCGATTGCAGGTGACCAAGGTCACCGTTCCCGAGGCTTTGTCTTGTAATGATTTCCGACATTATGCATAGTTTCGACCTCGATAAAGGCAAACCCGTCGAAAGGCGGGCTCGCAAAACCACCGGTCTTAGGGGCGATCCTAAGGCAGCGGGGCTACCGAAGTGAGCAGGGACAGCAAGTTTATAACAATGCGAACAAGCGAACGCGGGTGTAGCTCCAGCGGTCTCGCGACTTGCAACAAACCGGCGCAGTTCAATGCGACGTATCCAAGGCGCAGTACGACATGAATGTAGTTATTTTCGGCAAGGGATTTGGCAGCCCCAGACAGATAAATCTGACCGGCGTAACGGCCGGTTTTGCCATGCTTGTTGTGACTGCGATCATTATCAGTATCGGATTCGCAGCAGGATCCTGGCAGGCGTCA
>JAOUNH010000283.1 GCA_029881055.1 Gammaproteobacteria bacterium | reverse complement strand
ATGCGCCGGAGGCGGTCGAGATGCTGGTCACGGCGGAGTGGCCCGGCAATGTGCGTCAGCTTTACAACATCGTGCGGCAAAACGTCGCGCTGTCGCGTTCGCCGGTGATCAGCGGTGAAATGGTGCAGCAGTCGCTCGGCGAACACGCCAGCAAGCTTGCATCCTTTACGGATGCCCGGGATGAGTTCACGCGCAATTACCTGTCACAGATTTTGCAGATCACGATGGGCAATGTGAGCCAGGCCGCGCGGCTCGCAAAACGCAATCGTACGGATTTCTACAAGCTGCTCGCGCGGCACGAATTGAATCCGGACACCTTCAAGACCCGCTGAACCAAAAGGGGTCAGAGCCCTTTTTTCCAGCACGTGCGGTTAACCCTATTTGGGAGAAAAAGGGCTCTGACCCCTGTATCTGAAGCGGCCGTCTTTACTGGCCGCCCTGACCCGCCTTCCTGGAATACGGATCTGAGCTCAGGCCGTACTTGTTCAGCAAGTCATACAGCGTGGGCCGGGTGATGCCCAGGAGTTCCGCCGCTTTGGAAATATTGCCAAAACTCTTCGTCAATGCGACACGTATTGCTTTTGACTCGGCGCTTTGCCGCACCTCGCGAAGATTCAGCGACTCGCCCTCTCCCTCGACGCCGGAAATGCCGAGGTCGGCGGCCGTAACCATCTTGCCGTCCGCCATGATAACGGCGCCCTTGATCTTGTTCTCGAGCTCGCGAACGTTACCCGGCCATGCGTAGGTCTCGATGGCAGTGATCGCATCGTCGGCGAAACCATTGATCGCGCGTTTCTGCTGCTTGCTGTATTTCTGCAGCAGCGTGCGCGCGAGAATCAGGCGCCCCTCCTCGCGATCGCGATACGGCGGAATGTTGATCGTGATTTCGCTGACGCGATAGTAAAGATCCTCGCGGAACAGCCCTTCCTTGATCAGGGCCTCCGGATTCTGGTTAGTGGCACAAACCACACGAACATCAACAGGAATCTCCTGGCGCCCGCCTACGCGCTCGATCACGCGCTCCTGCAGAAAACGCAGCATCTTTGCTTGTAGTGAGATCGGCATGTCGCCGATCTCATCGAGAAACAAGGTGCCGCCGTTTGCGAGCTCCACTTTACCGATGGACTGCTTGTGCGCACCCGTGAAAGATCCTTTTTCGTGACCGAACAATTCGGATTCGAGCAGGTTCTCAGGAATCGCTGCGCAGTTGATCGCGACGAAGTTCTTGTCGGCACGCGGACTGAGCCTATGCAGCGCACGAGAGAGTAGCTCCTTGCCTGTACCGCTTTCGCCAAGCAACAATGTCGTGACGTCCGTCGGCGCGACTTTTTCAATCATGCGGCAAACCGCAAGCATAGCTTCGCTTGCAGCAACGATACCGTCGAGCGGCGATTCGTTGACCTGGTATTGCAGACGCCTGTTTTCGGCTTCAAGTTCTGAAATTGCGAAAGCCCGGTTGACGATTAATCGCAAGGTGTCGAATTCAACCGGTTTCTTGTAAAAGTTATAGGCACCCTGAGCGACTGCGGACATTGCGACTTCCTGGTCCACATTATCGATCAACACAACCACTTTAGTGTGCGGCGCAAGTCGCAGCGTTTCCGCCAACGTTGCGAGGCCCTCCTCCATACCGTCCGGATGCGGGGGCAGCCCCAGGTCCTGCAACACAACCGCTGGTTCGTGTCGCCGCAATTCGACTATCGCATTTTCGCGATTTTCCGCCGTATAGACGTCATAGCCCTCGAAACACTTTTTGAGCTGCTGGAGGAGACCCGGGTCGTCCTCGACAATCAGAAGTTTTCGGGCTTGCTCGTTCATAAGGTCCTTGGTGCTTGCACGGCGCGGCCCCGGATAATGCCACGAAGCGCGACGGCTTGGCAGCAGCTGGATCACAGCCCGCCCTGTGAATTAAGGTGACAGTGACCTTATATCGGGATATAGGGTCACTGGCACCGTAAATCCGCATATAAGGTCACTGTCACCTTATATCGGTTACAGGGTTCGGGCGCTGGCTACGATTCCGCCGTCGACGGGGATGACGGCGCCGGAGACATAGGCGCCTGCCCTGGATGCGAGATAAATGGCGACGCCGGCCATGTCCGCCGGCTCGCCCCAGCGCTGCAGCGGTACCTGGCGCGTGATTTCATCGCCAAAAGCCTTCTTGATTCCTGCCGTCATCTTGCTCGGGAAAGGACCCGG
>JAOUNH010000282.1 GCA_029881055.1 Gammaproteobacteria bacterium | reverse complement strand
TGTGGGATCGCTGGCAAGCGGGTGAGTCACTGCATTCGATTGCTCATTTGTTCGACCGTCATCATCCGTCGATTCAAGGAGTCCTTGCGCACCTCGTAGATAACGTATGGACTGTCGCCGCTCAAATCTTTGTAATGGACGCCACTGCGCAGCACACCGCCGATTTTTTCCGTGGCCCGTCGAGATCGCATGTTTGTCTCGCCAATCCAGAACACTACCTTGTCAACAAACAAGAAAGCGTGGTCCAGCATCAATCGCTTAATTTCCGAATTGTAACTTCCACCCCAATAGTCGCGCGAGAGAAATGTCCACCCGATCTCAACCTCCCGAGCGACGGGATCAAATCCGTGATAGCGGCTTGAGCCGATAATTCTTCCGTTCTTACGGTCCAAAAAGGCGAATGCGGAACCGCACTCGATAGCGTCATCAAAATACTGCCTGAAAACCCGTTCGGTATGACGATCAGACGAGGGGTGCTGTGCCCATATTTCGGGGTCAGCCGCCGCGGCAAACATCGACACCCAATCTGATGATGCTAATGGCCGAATGGTGACACGAGCACCTTCCAATGTTGGCTGAAAGTCAAATTCGGTAGTCACACTTTTTGTCCCGATAGCTCGTTTCGAAAGATCACGCTCCTTACTGACCGTCCGCCTCACGCCCTGAGTCATTCAGTCAAGCAGCTTGTGCTGTTTTGAGCAGGGGCGATCCGCGTTCTTGTAAAGCTCTAAGATACCGGGTTTCATCATACGGTGTCTTGGTTTTCCAGCATTGGTAGAGGATGCGGATCCACTTAAAGGCGAGCGCTCTGACAGCTGCCTGGTGTGAGCACCCTCTGCTGCGCTGCTGATGATAGTAGAGGCCTGCCCAGTAGGATTTGTTGACGGTCTGGGCCGCCCATTCAACGAAGGTCTGTCGCAAGAACGTCGGGCATTGCCAGCGCCAGTGGATCCAGGTCGACTGGCCACTGCGCTGCGTGACGGGGGCAACGCCACCGTATTTCTGCAGCTCGGCAGCGCTCTTGAAGCGCTCACGTTGCTCACCGAAGGCGACCATCAGCCGCGGAGTAAACACTGGCCCGGCGCCCGGTAACGGCTCGAACAACTCATAGTCGGGATGCTGCGGTGCGAGTGATGCGATCTCAGTGTCGTACTGCTTGATGCACTCGAGCGTTACCTCGAGCTGGGCCACCAGGGTGAGTGCACGTAGGCGATGCGGCACGATCACCGCGTCATCTGTTGTAAGCGGCATGGCCGACTTGATGGCCTTGATGCGCCGTTCGAGCAACGGCTTGCGGTTCATGTTGTGTTCGCGGAAGAACTTCTCGAGTGTGGCGCCGCGAGCCCGCCTGGCCTGAGCCAGTGATGGCCAGCGCCGGATGAAGCCACAGAACAGGATGGTGTCGATGTGGTCGAACCACTCAAGTGTCTGTGGATAGTACTGTTTTAGCGTGTTCCTCAGCCGGTTGGTGATGCGTACCCGGTCGTTCATCAGTTGCCGTCGCTGCTCGACCAGCGTCATCAACGTACGCATCTCGACACTCTGCGGCTGCAGCGGCTTGAAGTGCTCGGCGTGTGACAACAGCAACTTCAGGGCAAACTCAGCGTCCGTTGGATCGTCCTTGGCGCCGCTGAGTGCAAACGTTCTGCGGTAGCTTGCCAGCCCCGCTGGCTCGACCGGGAAGATGACGAAGAAGTCGTACTTCTGCAGCACCGTGATGATCGGCCCCTTCGAGAGTTCCACCGCGATCGCGATCGGCCCGCCGAAGCGGCGATACAGTGATCTTGCCCACTCATCGAGATCCTCTGCCCGATGCCGGACCTGGCTGGCACGTCGTTTACCTGTGGCCATGTCCTGGACGCAAACATCGTGCTTCTTGTCGGCCCAGTCGATGCCAATGACTGCTGTGTACTGCGAGAGCTCCGTCTGCATAACTCGTCTCCAAAGTGGTAAGTTAGGCACTCGGGACATGCATGCCAGAGCTCTGCGAAGGCAATATAGGTGAGCCGGTTACACGGCGATCCCTGAGTATTCGTTGTCGAGCTCAAGTGCACCTGTAGGCTCGAAGCCAAAGCGGTGAACATCGCGTGTTTGGGTCAGAATATTCGTAACCTACAGGTGCATGTCCCCCTCACCGACAGATACCTGCCGGCTGTCTCTTAGTATCACTGAGGGAGAGACTGACTATCTATATTGGGTC
>JAOUNH010000120.1 GCA_029881055.1 Gammaproteobacteria bacterium | reverse complement strand
GGTGCGGTAGCGGGCGGGTGACGGCTTACTCATGCCACCCGTCTAACCGCATGGATTCACGATGTGAATCCTCCAATGTCAGAGTTGTGCAACAACGCCTCTCCTGATCCTCCGTTTCCTAACCATAGGCGCGGACCACTTCGGTGGGGGAGGATCAGGGTGAAGGTTCAAGCACTCATCCCGGATCTTGCCGTTGAAACTTTCGACAAAGGTGTTCTGCACCGGCTTGTCCGGCTCGACGAAGCGCAAACGGACACCGGTTGGCTCGGACTAGTCGAACATGGCCTTGCAGGTGCCCACGGACCCGTTGTCAGGGATGATCTCTTCCGGCAGACCAAATCGCAGTGCCAGCTCATCAAGGAACCGCGCAACGCGCACCCCGGAGATCGGCGGGAATCCCACAGTATTTATTGAGGGATTCCGCAGCATTCTTATGTTTTTGGCGACACATTTGCGTCGTTTTTTTGCCTTTTGTTCTTGTTAATACGTTCGATGTTAAGTGTGTAGGCCGATGTATATCCGCCCGTCTAGTGGCAGTGAGTAAGGAGTGTTTGAGTGGCTTTATTGGACAATGCCATCTGGCTGACGGGAGCCGGAGGAACGGCCCAAAACGGCAGTGCGGTGATTTCCGAAGGCGGAAACAGCACAACTGTCACCAGCACTTTTACCGGCACTTGGGATGGAACCGCAGGCGGCACCGGGGTCTCCGAGTTTGGCGCTTTCGGCGTCAGCAACCCGATCACGGCAACCTATGAATTCTCGCAGCCGGTCGAGAACCTGACTTTCGACCTCCAGCATGTCAATTCCAGCGGTACATCCAATGATGATATGTGGACGATCTACGCCTACGATGAAGCCGGCGATCTGCTCGATTCTGCCGATGTTATTGCAGGATTGACGGGGCTACAGGACGAGCTCGTCTACACCAATCCTGATGGATCAGTAACCGTCGAAGCCGAAGGTACAACCGTCAACAATGTCACCCTGACGTTGCCAGGCCAGATATCCGAGTTACAGCTTGTCTATGACAACGGTCCCGACGCGCCAATCACTGGCGGGTCGGGCATTGGCGACCTTTCATTCACCATTCCAGATACACTCGACACCGATGGTGACGGGGTTCTAGATTCGGTGGATGTCGACGACGACAATGACGGCATCCTCGACACTGACGAAGGTTACTCCACCACATCGCCGACCACGATCACTATCACATTTGACGGTGATGAATATGCCACCCTCGACAACACCCGATGGGAGCTCTATGACGCCGATGGCAATCTCATTGCCAGCGACATCACGACGGGCGATGCGGTCGAGGTCACCAATGTCGACATTACCGGGCTGACCCAGGGCGATTTCCAGTTCGTCGTCTACGATGATTTCGGGGACGGGCTCGGAGGAAGCTCTACTGCAGGCTATACAGTCTCGATCGACGGTGTGGTCGCAATCGATTCCGGGCCAAACCCGAATTTCGGCACATCGGTGACAGAGACGTTTACCGTCGCAGATATCGTAACGACGACTGATACCGATGGCGACGGTATTGCCGATCACCTCGACCTCGACAGCGATAATGACGGCATAACCGATAATGTCGAAGCGCAGACGACAGATGGCTATATCGCTCCGACAGGTATCGACACCGACGGCGACGGGCTTGACGACGCCTATGAGGCGACGGGCGGTCTCACTCCGGTCGATACCGATGGCGACGGGACTGCGGATGTAATCGACACCGACAGCGACAATGATGGCGTCTCGGATACCGACGAGGCCGGGCACGGCGTCGATCAGGCGACGATCGACGCTTCGGGCGACAGCGACGGCGACGGGATCATGGATGCGGTCGACGATGTCGTCGGCTGGGATGTGAATGACGCCGATGTCGACGGTTCGGGCAATTTCACCTTGGTCGACAGCGACAACGACACTCCCGCCGACGGTTCCGGTGCGGCGCCGATGGTCAACGACCTCGACTACCGTGACGCGGTGGCCTCGAACTTCATAGTCGAGGGCACGTCGGGCGACGACCTCATCGACGCCAGCTATACCGGCGACCCTGAAGGCGACAGGATTGACAGCAACGACAACGCGACCGGCACCAACGACGACTCGGTCATCGGCGGCGAAGGCAATGACACGATCATTGCCGGCGACGGTAATGACATCATCTATGGCGACAATACCGTCACGCCCCCCGCACCCGCGACTGAAAGCCTCAACTGGTCGCTGCAGGGGCCGGACGAGACCGACCTGACCGGCGGTTTCACCCAGAACACTGGAACCATCGAAGTCACGGTCTCCTATACCGACCTCGGCAACGGCGGAAACGCCGGCAATCCGGGAATGGAGGTGTTCGACGGTCTTCAATATGTCGATGCAGGAGAACCTTTCGCCACGGCCTCCGGCGCTCAGCTGGGCGGCGGCACCACATTCGGCGATACGTCTCTGACCACGATCGACTTTTCCGCCGCCACCAATTCGGGTGTGAATGACGAGGTGACAAATGTCACCTTCCGTATATCCGACATCGATGCCAATGCGTGGCAGGACATCGTCACGATCCGCGCCTATGATGCCGACGGTAATCCGATCACCGTGACCCTGACACCGGGGAACGACATCGTGTCCGGCAATACGGTGACTGCCGCGAACACCTCCGACACCTATGACAGCGCGGCGGGATCGCTGCTGGTAGAAATACCCGGGCCGGTTTCCTACATAGAGATCGAATACGCGCAAGGCGGCACAGCCGAGCAATATATCGCGATAACCGACGTCTATTTCGACACCGTCCCCTTGACCGAAGGCGATGACAGCATCGTCGGTGGGGCGGGTGACGACACGATCTTTGGCGAAGGTGGCAGCGATACGCTGAGCGGGGGCGCGGGCAATGATGAGTTGCACCTCGGAGCGGGCGATGGCGTGGCGGACACCGTCGATCTGAACGACGGTGATGGCAATGACCTGATCTACGATTTCGTCGCGCCGACCGACAACGGCGACGGCACTTTTACCGGATACGACCAGTTCGACGTTTCGGACCTGACCGATGCCGGCGGCAACTCGGTCAAGGTCTGGGATGTCACTGTCAGCGACACTGTGGGCGACGGCAGCGGCGACGCCATCCTGACCTTCCCCAATGGCGAGAGCGTGACGCTCGTCGGGGTATCGCCCAGTCAGGTCGACAGCCATGGCGAGCTAAACGCGATAGGCATTCCCTGCTTCACACGAGGCACGCGGATTGCGACGCCGGAAGGCGAGGTCGCGGTCGAGAACCTTCGGGTCGGCCAGATGGTGTTGACGGATGACAGTGGCTTGCAGCCCATCCGCTGGATCGGATCAAAACGCGTTGCCGCCACGGGCACGCTGGCTCCGGTGCTGTTTCCAGCAGGAACTTGCGATAACATTCGGCCATTGAAGGTTTCACAGCAGCACCGAATGCTGCTGTCGGGCTGGGAGTGTGAACTCCACTTTGGGGACTTGGAGGTTCTGGTGGCCGCGCGGCATCTGGTCGATCGAACCTGGGCGCAAGTGGTCCGAGGCGGCGAGGTGGAGTATTTCCACATTCTCTTTGATCGTCATGAAATCATTTTTGCCGAGGGGGCCAGAACCGAGAGCTTCCATCCCGGCACTCAGGGACTTTCAACATTGGACGAAAGCGCGCGGCAAGAAATTCTTACCCTGTTTCCAGAACTAGACGCGAAAAACGGTGCAAAGATTCCAACAACGGCACGCCGCTGCCTGAAAGAATACGAAGCCAGAGTAATTTGTACTGCTGCAGGAGGTCTTTCTGAGCGGGCACGCAAGACAGCGAACGCCTGACTATTGTATCGCACGCCTACATAGCACCACCGCTGCCGGCGCGGCGCAAAACTCAGGCCAGGGCGACAAAGGAGCACTTTTTCTGAATTGCTCCCCTTGGAGTCAGAGTTTGTTAGTTAACTCCGTTCAGGGTTTGATCCTCTCCCGGTCATAGGTAGTACTGCCGCAATTCGCGCCGTGTCCGGCCGCTCGTCAATGCCAGCCGGGCCGCTCAACGCCGGAACTCCGGCGTCGGTCCTTTCTCATAGAACACCTCATGGTTTCTCAACCGGTACTCTTCACTTTTGGGGGCAAGCCCATTTCTGACGAAGTGCAGAGGTCAGACCTGCCCATTGCACGAGCGACAGGTTCTCGAAGCCAAAAGAAATTGATGGGAATGTTTGTTCTTGCAGTTGGCCCATCACGATCTCGCACCCGCAACGGAGGTCTGCATTCCTGAAGGTTTTTCAATGTCGGCCGGAATTGGCGGGCTACGGCCTGGTCGGTGGTTGAATATCCGCTTCTGCGGTCGCCACCTTGCGACTTCGCGGTTGCAGCGAACGACCGTTCTTCCGCCGAACCTGCCCGTACCATTGGTTCGATGCCGGTCGCGTCGTGATCCGATGGTGATCCAAATCGAACCGCTTCCACCACTTAGAAAAATTGACTTCAAAGCAATGACTTGCGAGCTGACCACCAAAACGGCACAGTCATCGGCTTTGGAGAATATCGGCTTGGAGAGAGCGAATTCGTACGTCCCAGCGATGAGCCAGTGTTCAGCCCGCCACGCACAACCCCAGAAAACAAAAAGAAAATTCGGGCAAGGCGCGCGACAGAGAAACGTTTCGCGGGGGCAAGTGGCGGTGATGTCAGGCGAGTGCGAACTTGTCTCTACTACGACAGTGAAGCTGTCCCTTATGTCGCACCAAATTCACTCCACTTGGCAAGAGCAGCGGCGCGGTTGAGCTTGAAATTGTGGCGTGATAAAAAGTGGCGTTTCTGATTGAAATGGTCGTGAACTGAAGAATGGACAGCGACGAACCTTTGCAGACTTCGCATTTACCTGAAGCGTTGCTTGACCCGTTCTCGCCGTCGAAAGGGTAAGTGTGAATTCTCCGCCCGATTGTTCAGTCCGCGGCCAGTGTCTTGTCTCGATGAGTTGCCTATAACCTTCATCGCAACGCCATATGATCGGAGTATGTCGGTCACGATCACTTTTGTCTGGCCGTGCCGCTTCATTGATTTCCTTAGGAATTTCAATGCTTCTTTGCGATCTCGACGCTTGGTGACGTAGCTTTCAAAGACCTCGCCTTCATGGTCTACAGCCGGTCAAAGATAATGCGTTTCGCCGTTAATCTTCACGAAGCCCTCGTCCAACTGCCACTGCCAGTCTGAATAAGAGCGTATCCTGCTGGCCCTTTTTCTACGGATTTCAGCAGCAAACATCGGGCCAAATCTGTTCCACTAAAAGCGGACGGTTTCATGGCTAACCTCGATGTCGCGCTCATGTAGAAGGTCCTCCACATTCCGGAGCGAAAGTGGAAATCGAAAATATAGAATTACCGCCAGTCGGATGATCTCTGGACTGGTTTTGAAGTAGCGATATGGAGCGTGTTTTGTCATCAGCGAGGTTATGAAACCACCCTGCCCGCCTCAAGCCAGTTTCTTCTGATTACACCCAAGCAGAGCCTCCGGACACAGCATTGAACGGTTCCAGGGTTGCGTTACAGCCTTGGTCGAACGCGATGCCGGGTCTCTTGTTCGTAGGCGTAGGCGAAGTTCAGAATTTTTGCATCCTGCCAGGCGGTCGAAAAGAACGTCAGGCCGATGGGCAGGCCATGCACATAACCTGCCGGAACGGTGACGCTGGGATAGCCTGCAATTGCGGCGGGTCCCGCACTTCCGCCGGAGCGGTTGTCGCCGTTGATCCAGTCGATCAACCAGGCGGTGCAGGTGGTTGGTGCGATGATAGCGTCGAGCAGGTTTTCCGAAATCAGCCGGTCGATCCCCTGATCACGGCTGAGCGTTCGGCAGGTTTCGACCGCTTTCAGATAGTCCGGATCATTCAGGCCTTTGGTCTCTTGGGCCTTTTCGGAGAGTTCCTGCTGAAACCAGGGCATCACCGCTTCGTAGTGGATGCGATTGAACGCGATCACATCCTCCAGAGAGTGGACATTTACCGTGTTTCCGCGCGCGGCAAGATAGGCGTTCAGCCCGACCTTAAACTCAGCGGACATCAGGATGGCCTCACTCGGTCGGATGTCCAGAACCGGGGTGAGATGCAGATCATCCAGCACGGTTGCGCCGCAGGCCTCAAGGTCATCGATCGCGGCGGCCATCAGCGCATCCACCCCTTCGTGAAACCCGCAATAGTTGCGCGCCACGCCGATCCGTGCGCCAGCCAGTGCGTTCAGATCCAGCACCAATGACTTGATGGCCGAGGCGATGGGCGGGGCGGTTTTGGTTTTTGCATCGCTGGCGTCGGGTCCGCAGATCACGGCCAGCAGGGTGGCCGCGTCGGACACGCTGCGCGCCATAGGGCCGGCGGTATCCTGGGTATGAGATATGGGGATGATGCCGCTTCGGCTGACCAGTCCGACCGTGGGTTTGACTCCGACAACCGAGTTCATCGCGGCGGGGCTGACGATTGAGCCGTCGGTTTCGGTGCCGATGGCCGCGACGCAGAAGGCTGCGGCAACCGAAACGGCCGAGCCTGAGCTGGAACCGCCGGGCGAGCGGAGCTGGTCATAGGCATTGCGGGTCTGGCCGCCACGACTGCTCCAACCGCTGCTGGAACGGGTCGAGCGGTAGTTGGCCCATTCACTAAGATTGGTCTTGCCAAGCACAACCGCGCCTGCGTCGCGCAGCTGTTTGACAACGTAAGCATCTGCCGGCGCGGGTGCGGTGGCCAGCGCCAGTGATCCCGCCGTGGTCAGCATTCTGTCGCCGGTGTCCAGGTTGTCCTTGACGAGGATTGGCAAGCCATGCATTGGCCCGCGCAGGGTTCCGGCAGCCCGCTCGCGGTCCAGGTCATCGGCGATGGTGAGGGCATCGGGATTTAGCTCGATCACGGCGGATAGTTTGGGATCGATCGCGGCGATGCGATCCAGGCAATGCTGGGTCAGTGTGCGTGCGGTAATCTCGCCCGCCGCCATCCGGCGCCCGAGGGATTCGATGCTTTCCTGTTCCAGGTCGATTGCTACCATGGCGTCAGACATCCTTTACTTCACGCACATCCAGGAAATCGCGAAGTCCATCGCCCAGGAAGTTGATGCTTAGAACCGTCAGCATGATTGCGGCCCCCGGGAAAAGGCCCAGCCACCAGGCGCGCGAGATGAAGCTGCGGCCATCGGCCAGGATCAGCCCCCAGGTAGGCGTGTCCGCCTCAACCCCGAGGCCGAGGAATGACAGGCTGGCCTCTCCCAGGATTGCGTAAGATACGCTGACGGTTGCCTGCACGATGATTGGCGCCACCGCGTTGGGCAGGATATGCCGCCACATTATACGCTGGTTCGATGCGCCTGATACCCGTGCGGCATCCACGTATTGTTCCTGCTTGATAGTTAGAACCATGCTGCGGGCAATACGGGCGAAATCATCGAGGAACGCCAGCGAGATGGCGATAATGACATTCAGCAGTCCGGCACCGAATACTGCGACCAGATAGACCGCAATGATGAAGTTCGGGAAGGCCCACTGCAAATCGATATAACGCATGATGATATTGTCGATCCAGCCGCCGTAATAGCCCGCAATCAGGCCAAGGGCGACGCCGAAGACCAGCGCGATGGCCACCGTGGACAGACCGACAAACAGCGATATCTGAGTGCCATGGATTACCCGGCTGAGCAGGTCGCGGCCCAGATCGTCTGTGCCGAGAGGATATTCCCACGACGGCGGTATCAGCATGTCGAACATCATCGCATTCGGATCATGCGGTGCGACCCATGGGCCGAACACCGCGAAGAAGGCGAAGATCAACAGAACCACCAGCCCGAACAGTGCCTTTTTGTCCTTGGCGATGTCTCTCAGGAAGCCAAGGCCGCGGTTCTTGACAGGGGCGGCGTCAGCCTGCCCGAAAATTTTTGCGTATTTGCTCACGATTTGTACCGAATGCGCGGGTCGACAACGGTATAGAGTACGTCGACGAGCAGGTTGGAGAAGACGAAGATAGCTGAGACGACGACGATGGAGCCCTGCACCACGGGATAGTCGCGGTTCAGGATGCTCTGGATCAGGAGCCGGCCCAGACCCTTGATGGCAAAGACGTTCTCAACCACCACGGCACCGGACATCAGCAGCGCAAAGGCGATGCCGATGACCGTGATGACGGGGATCAGTGCGTTTGGGAACGCGTGTCGCATAATCAAAGTATATTCGCTAAGCCCTTTTGATCGCGCCACCTGCATGTAGTCGGCATTCAGCACCTCAAGCATGGATGAGCGGATCATCCGGGCGACAATGGCAGAGAACGCCGTGCCAACGGCAATCGCCGGCAGGATCAGATGTGAGAACCACGGCCAAAAGCCCTCGGCCAGCGGCACATAGCCGATGGCGGGAAGCCAGTGAAGGTTTGCGGCAAACACGATGATCAGCAGGATCGCTAGCCAGAAATCCGGCATGCTAAGTCCGAGGAAGGCGACAAATGTCACCGCGTAATCCAGCCCGGTATTCTTGCGCGTGGCCGCGATAA
>JAOUNH010000281.1 GCA_029881055.1 Gammaproteobacteria bacterium | reverse complement strand
CGAATGTTGTGAGTGGTGGCTGTGACCATCGACTCAATCATGTAACCCGTCTTCGGCGCACCGGTTGCAACCGGCGTGGCTGAGACCGGCGGTATAGCCACGCAGACACCGACGGCATACACATTCTGGAATTTCGGATTGCGCTGAAATTCGTCAATCAATATAAAGCCGCGTGGATTGGTCAGTCCTTCTATACCGAATACAGCGTCGACGCCCTTGAAGGCTGGCAGGATCATGGAATGGGTAAATGGCAACTCGTGCTTCTTCTTCTCATTGCCGTCGTCATTGACTTCAGTGACCTGCATTTTTCCTTCGTTGACTTGCGTGATTTTGGCGTTGCAGATCCAATGTATATGGCGGTCGCGAAACTCCGATTCCATCAGGCTCTTTGTATCGCCTACGCCGTCGAGACCGAGGTGGCCGATATACGGTTCCGGTGTTACGAAGTGCATGGGAACCCGATCGCGAATCTTGCGCTTCTTAAGTTCGGTATCAAGTATGAAGGCATACTCGTAGGCGGGCCCGAAGCACGATGCAGCAGGAGCGGCACCGACGACCACGGGTCCAGGGTTTTCGATCAGCTTTTTGACGTCCAGAAGTGCGGTCTCAGCGTGCCCGGTTTTGCAGATGGACTGCGTGTAGCCACTGTCCGGGCCAAGGCCAGGCACTTCCTCGAAAGCGAGTTTCGGACCGGTGGCGATCACCAGGAAGTCGTAGTCAATATTGGCGCCGTCGTTCAGCTCGAGCCGGTTCTCGGCCGGATGCAAACGCCGCACGCCCTGGCCGTGGAATTCGATGCCGTGCTTTTTCATCAGATCCGGCAACTGAATGGTCGTCTGATCGTCGGTGCGCCAGCCGACAGCGACCCAGGGGTTCGAAGGCGTGAACTCGAATCGATCGGAATCGCCCACCAGCACGACCTGGTGTTTCTTGCCGAGTTCCTTTTGCAACTCGTAAACCTGCGAGATTCCGCCGATACCGGCTCCCATCACCACAATTTTCGCCATGTCTCATCTCCTCAATCGGGCCACCAGCAACTGGCCCGCACTATATTCCAAGTCGCTAATGTAGTAAAGACTAATTTATAGACATCTAATGTAGTATCCTCTATATTTGCGTTACCGGCCATGCCGGAATACCGAAACGTTTTGCGACGGGGCAGAGAAAAACATGGAAAAACAAACAGATAGGGGTGTCTCGCCGGAGCGGATGCAAAAGCACTCCGCCAAGGCGGCCAGCCTGATGAAAGCACTGGGAAACGAAAGCCGGCTGATGATCTTGTGCACGCTCGCGGAAGGCGAGCGCTCGGTAAGTGAACTCAATGAATCCATTCCGCTCAGCCAGTCAGCGCTATCGCAGCAGTTGGCGCGACTGAGAACGCAGGGCCTGGTCGAGACCCGACGCGATTCCCAGAACATCTTTTACAAGTTGGCGACGGGGCCGGCCGACCGGGTCATTCACCTGCTGCAGGAAATCTATTGCCCGGAGGCGAACTGATGGAAACAAAATTTGGATTTGGCAAAACGGTGAAATTTGCATTTGACGCAGCCATTGCCAAGGTGACGAAGGAACTCGCCACAGAGGGCTTTGGCGTGCTGTCGGACATCGATGTTGCGGCGACGATGAAAAAGAAACTCGGCGAGGAGATGCCGCCCTACCGGATACTCGGCGCGTGCAACCCGGTGCTGGCCCATCAGGCAATCACGGCGATTCCCGATATCGGCCTGTTGCTACCGTGCAATGTCCTCGTACGAGAAGACGTGACCGGCGAGGTTCATATCAGCTTCATGGACCCGGCCGCCGTTCTCGGGCTCGTGGATGATCCAGCCGTTATCCCCCTGGCGTCAGAAGTTAAAAAGAAACTGGAACGCGTTCTCGGCGCTCTCTAACTACGTGGCGCCGAAAAGCTCTTACTCGAATTAGTTGACCTTGCGATCCCGCCCTTCCCAGAACGGCGCCCGCAATTCCCGTTTTAGTATTTTTCCGGGTCCGGACTTTGGTAACTCCTTCGACGACAGCGTAATTGCTTTGGGTAATTTGTAGCCTGCGATCAGCTTACGGCAAAAATCAATCAACTCTTTTGGTGTCACGTCCTCGCGTGGCACCACGACCGCGTGCACGGCTTCACCCCACTCCTCATCCGGAACGCCAAAAACAGCGGCTTCGAGCACGGCAGGATGTTTGTAGAGCGCCTCCTCAACTTCGGA
>JAOUNH010000280.1 GCA_029881055.1 Gammaproteobacteria bacterium | reverse complement strand
GGCTGCAGAAAGAGCTGGGGCTCGGCATCATGATCATCACCCACAATCTCAACATCGTGCGTCATGTCGCCGAGCAGATGGCCATTATGTACCTCGGCCGTTTCGTGGAGCAGGGTTTGACTGAGCGTGTAATGCAACAGCCGCGGCATCCCTACACCGCGGCGCTGCTGGCTGCCAATCCGAGTACCGATCCGGATGCTGTACCGGAGAGGATTCAATTGACGGGCGAGGTGCCGGGCCTGTTGCAGCGACCATCCGGTTGCGAATTTCACAATCGCTGTCCGCGGGTTGAAGCGGATTGCCATGAGACTTTTCCGCCACGTGACAGCACGAACGGCAAGCAGGCATGGCATTGCTACCATCCACTGCCCACAAGAAACGACTAGATCCCGTCGCGAGCGATTCTCTTGCTCCATTGCCGTGAGTGAACCGGCGTGTCGCCATCGAAGACATCAAGGCTGGCCTCGATAGTGAAGTGCGTCTCGTCGCAGGTCATTTTTTGACGGGCTTCTATCCTCGCGTCCAGCTGACCTTCACGCCCATAGAAATCAGTGGCGGACAGGTCAACGCAGGCAGACGTGGGGTCATCAGGATGAATATGGTATTGGTAGTCCGTTACGATGCCCACTGTCCAGCCGTGCCGGTCAAAACGCGTGAGCCCGCTATCCGATCGAATGATGAATGAGTGGATGCCCGTAACCGGATCTGTGTCGAAACTTAATTTTGCGGGCCGGGAATCCCTGAGCTGGGTTGTACCGTGCACTCGGGATTGCCGCGGTGTTGGCAGTACTCTCGCTGTTGCATCCGTTGCTTGCGGATTTCTCACCGGCAGCTCCAGCGTGCTGACGCCGGTGAACAGGGAAACCGTAGCGGGGCGCGGCGAGGGCCAGACGATAGGCCAGAACGCCGTCGAAATCGCAATTCGGACGCGACTGCCTTTCGCGAAGGTATGAGCAATGTCGTTGAGTTGAACTCGAACCGAGTATCGCGCACCCGGTTGCAGTGCCTGCGGGAATTCGTGACTGTTCCGGTGCGTCAGGTTGAGGATGCCGTAAGTGACCTGTGTCGACTCGCCGCTAGGCAGAACCTCGTTCAAACGAACACACAGGAACGCGTTTTCCTGGTCAGAACTTACGTCCAGTTCGACGGCTGGCGCTCCGACGATCGTAAGCGTCTCACTCAGCACCTCGCCGTCAAAACAGGCTGACTCCGCGTCATCGGGCCGTTGATCACGCGGGTCCTCCTCGGCCCCTGTGCCGTGGTTGCCGAGAAACGGCGTACAGAGTCCGGTGGTCTGCGGCGAGCAGATGGCCACGCGGCTTTCCGCGGCGGCGGTCCGATCCAGGCTGCCCTCGTTGAGGTACAAAATAGTCGGCTTGACGCGCGGCGACGGCCAGCCGGATTCCAGCGCCCAATAGCCGGGGCGTTCTTTATGGCAGGTCTTCGGTGGTACGCTGTCTTGCACCCAAACCCGAAACGCAGGTTCGTCCATCAAGCCCGTATCCTCGCCCTTCAACCAGTGGTCCCACCAGCGCAAGGCTTCATCCATGTAGCCCATTTGCGGACCCGGTGCGACCTGGTGCATGTACTGGTGTCCCCACGGGCCAATCAATGCCTTGCAGGGTGACGAAAGCCCGGCCATCAACCTTGGGACCGGATTCGAATAGGCATCCGCCCAACCGCCGATGGCGTACACCGGGATATCGATGTCCGCATAGTTCTCGCAAACGGAGCCGTGTTTCCAGTAAGCATCGCGACGTTGATGCTCGACCCAGGGTATGACCCAGGGTTGCACGGCTTCGAGGCGTTGTTGCCACATGTCGCGCCATCGGTCTCCAACCAGTGCCGGATCGGCCGGGCGCGCCAGGGCGGGAAACATCACGAATCCCCATTCCGTGTTTTGCGTCGTCATGCATCCGCCGATGTAGTGCACGTCGTCAGCGTAGCGGTCATCGGTCGAAAACACGGTAATGATGCATTTGAGGGCAGGCGGGCGGCGGGCCGCGACCTGCAGACCATTGAAGCCACCCCAGGACTTGCCCATCATGCCCACATTGCCGTCGCACCACGGCTGCGCCGCGATCCATGCGATCACTTCCAGCGCATCGTCCTGTTCAAGTTTCAGGTATTCATCCAGCAACACTCCCTCCGATTCCCCGCTGCCACGAATATCAACGCGCACCGCGGCATAACCATGGCCGGCAAAGCAGGGATGCATGGCC
>JAOUNH010000119.1 GCA_029881055.1 Gammaproteobacteria bacterium | reverse complement strand
CGTTGAAAATGCATCAGGTAGTTAACGTCCAGATTTGGTCCGAGTGAGTATTCTCGGGTGATCGGGTTGTAGTGCATACCTATGCTGTCCTTGAGCGCAAGACCGGCGCGCCTTGCCCAGCCTGCAAGTTCTGACGGTCGAATGAATTTTTCGTATTCATGCGTGCCGGCCGGTAACAGTTTCAATATGTATTCGGCGCCTACTATGGCAAACACGAAGGCTTTCGGGTTGCGATTGATGGTCGAGAAAAACACGTGCCCACCGGGTTTGACGAGATCGGCGCAGGACTGGATGACCAGCGACGGATCCGGCACATGCTCAAGCATCTCGAGGCACGTCACAACGTCATAAGTTTTGGCCTCTGTTGCCGCGACTTCCTCAGCTGTCGCATGGCGGTAGTCGACCTTTGCAGCGGATTCGTGCTGGTGCAGTTTCGCGACGGCCAGCGGACCTTCAGCCATGTCGATTCCTGTCACGATGGCTTCGGCTGCCGCCATTGATTCGGCCAGGATGCCCCCACCGCAGCCGATGTCGATGACCTTGCTGCCGGATAGCGATACGTGTTGGCGGATCCAGTCGAGGCGCAGTGGATTGATTTCGTGCAAGGGACGAAATTCGCCGTCGGGGTCCCACCACCTTGCGGCCAGCGCATCGAATTTCGCTACCTCTGCCAGGTCCACATTGTTTCTTGCTGTGTTCATCGTATCCGCCATCGGTGCTCAGTTTGTCGAAGAAGCAAATCGGTCGCGCCACTCGTTACAGCGCGCCAGCAAACTCGCCGTGTCAATTTGGGTTAAGCGACCTTTGTCCAGCTGGTGCCTGCCAGCAACCCACACGTCCGTAACCTGCTCGGCGCGCGCCGTATAAACCAATTGCGATATAGGGTCATACAGCGGCTGGCTGTGCAAGCGATTCAGATCAACACAGGCCAGGTCCGCCCATTTGCCGGTTTCTATGGATCCGGTTTCATGCGCGAGTCCCAGCGCCTCGGCGCCGTCCAGGGTCGCCATGCGCAACGCGTCGCTCGCCGATATCGCTGCGGCGTCGGACGCCTGGGCTTTGGCGAGCAATGCCGCTGTTCGCATCTCCTCCAGCATGTCGAGGCAGTTATTGCTGGCCGCGCTGTCGGTGCCAATGGCGACATTGATCCCGGCGCGACGGTATTTTGCGACTGGCGCCAGCCCGCTGGCCAGTTTGAGGTTAGACTTTGGGCAGTGGGTCACGTGCACGCCCGACTCCGCAAAGATCTCAATCTCCGCGTCGGAAAGGTGTATCGCATGGACCGCGAGCAATGATGTGTTCACGAGGCCCAGTTTTTGCAGCCGCCCAATGGGTCTTTGTCCGTCCTTTTTCAGGGCACGCTCGATTTCGATAGTCGACTCGTGCAAATGCATCTGTATTCGCACATCCAGTTGATCGGCCAGCACGCGCAAGTCGACAAAGGATTCGTCGCTCAGGGCATTGGCAGAGTGCGGGGCGAAGCAGGTGGATACGAGAGGGTGATCGGCATAAGGGTCGTGCACCAGGTCGCTGGCCTTATTCAGGTATTCGTCGATCGTGCTCGCCCACGCCGTCGGAAACTCGATGATCGGGGTTCCGACCATTACACGCATCTGCAGGTCCACGGCCGTTTCAGCGACGATCTCCGGGTAGAAATACTGATCACTAAAGCAGGTTGTGCCGCCCGAGATCATTTCCGCTATGGCCAGCTCTGTCCCGTCGCGAACCATTTCGGCGCCAACCCAGCGTTTTTCAACGGGCCAAATGCCCTTGCCGAGCCAGGTTTCCAGCGGCATGTCGTCAGCCAACCCGCGCATAAGAGTCATCGCCGCATGCGTGTGCGCGTTTACAAAACCGGGAATCAGCAGGTGGCCCGGGCGCTCGATGAATACACTGGGCTGATATTTGAGGCGCGCTTCGGCGATCGGCAGTAGGTCGGCAATTCGTCCGTCATTAACCACTACGGCATGGTCTGAAAGCAGCCCGTTGGCAGGGGCTACGGGCGCGCACCATTGAGGTGCAATCAGGGTATCGCAGTGCAGCATAGTCGGGGGAGTATACGCGTCGCGCGGGCCAGTTCCAGCGACGATTTGTCTACCTCTGAACAGGGCTAAAACACTGCAGTTTCGGGCCTTCCTGTGATACTATTCCGGTCCAGATCAGGCCGACATTTGGCGGCCGAAAAAAGCACGAAACCAACATAAAATTGTTCGCTTGAATTCCAGCATAAACTGACTCTCTGAACCCGTTTTCCGGATCGGGATCATGCTGGGGTTGTAAGCCCGAAAAGTAGGGAAATATGGCTGAAGTTGCACAGGAATTGCTGTCTGTAAGTCTCGAACAGGAGATGCAGCAGTCCTATCTCGATTATGCGATGAGTGTCATCGTTGGGCGGGCGTTACCGGATGTTCGTGACGGACTGAAGCCTGTGCATCGGCGGGTGCTGCATGCGATGCGGGAGCTGGGCAATGATTACAACAAGCCCTACAAGAAATCGGCCCGCGTGGTCGGTGACGTTATCGGTAAGTATCACCCGCACGGCGATTCGGCGGTCTACGACACGATAGTTCGCATGGCGCAGCCATTCTCGATGCGTTACATGCTGATCGATGGTCAGGGTAACTTCGGTTCTGTCGACGGCGACTCGCCGGCCGCCATGCGATACACCGAAGTCCGGATGGCCAAAATTGCACACGAGCTGCTGGCGGATATCGAGAAGGAAACCGTCGATTTCGTCGAAAACTACGACGGCTCGGAGAGTGAGCCGTCCGTCATGCCGACGCGGGTCCCGAATCTGCTCGTCAACGGCTCTTCAGGTATTGCGGTCGGCATGGCGACCAACATCGCGCCGCATAATCTCACCGAAGTCATCAATGCCTGCCTGGCGCTGCTGGAAAACCCGGCTATCGATGTGGGCGGACTCATGGAACACATTCCAGGTCCGGATTTTCCGACTGCAGGCATCATTAACGGCGCCGCCGGAATATATTCGGCTTACCGTACAGGCCGCGGACGGGTTCACATCCGTGCACGCACCTCGGTGGAAACGATCAATGCACGTGGCAAAGAAGCCATCATCGTCACCGAGCTGCCTTACCAGGTCAACAAAGCGCGACTCATAGAAAAGATAGCCGAGCTCGTCCGGGAGAAGCGCCTCGAAGGTATCAGCGAGTTACGCGATGAATCCGACAAAGACGGTATGCGCATCGTCATCGAGCTCAAAACCGGCGAAGTCAGCGATGTTGTCCTGAACAATCTCTACAAGCACACATCCATGCAGAGCGTTTTCGGCATCAACATGGTCGCTTTGCACGACGGCCAGCCGAAGCTGATGAACCTCAAGGACGTTCTGAAGGCGTTTCTGGCGCACCGGCGAGAAGTCGTTACGAGACGTACGATATTCGACCTGCGTAAAGCCAGGGACCGGGCGCACATCCTGGAAGGGCAGACGGTGGCTCTGGCCAACATCGACGAAGTCATCGCGTTGATTAAGGCCTCGGCTTCCCCGGCGGAGGCCAAAGTTGCCCTCACGGGGAAAGACTGGGCTCCCGGTGCCGTCGAGGACATGCTGGCGCGCGCCGGTGAGCTGGATACCCGGCCTGACGGGCTGGATACCGTAGCGGGGCTGATCGAGGGCAAATACCGTTTGTCCGATGTGCAGGCACAGGCGATCCTGGATCTCAGGCTGCACCGCCTGACCGGTCTTGAGCAGGATAAAATAATAAATGAATACAAAGAGTTATTAGAGAAAATTAAAGAATTTTCGAGTATTCTGGCTGCTCCCGATCTACTGCAAAACGTGATCAAAAACGAGCTTCTGGAGATCAGGGATGCCTACGGCGACGAACGACGTACCGAGATCATCCAGGACCACTCGGACCTCAGTCTCGAGGACCTGATTCCCGAGGAAGAGGTGGTAGTGACCCTGTCGCACGGAGGCTATGCCAAGGCACAGCCTATAGAGGACTACCAGGCGCAAAAACGCGGCGGGCGCGGACGTTCGGCAACCAAGGTCAAAGACGAGGACTTTGTCGATAAGCTGTTCGTCGCCAATACGCACGACACAATCCTGTGCTTCTCCAGCCGCGGCAAAATGTATTGGCTCAAGGTGTTCCAGGTTCCTCAGGCTAGCCGTGGATCGAGGGGGAAGCCCATCGTGAACCTTCTGCCACTCGAGGAGGATGAGCGCATCAACGCCGTGCTGCCCATTCGGGAATATGCCGACGGTCACTTCGTGTTTATGGCGACGTCCGGCGGAACCGTCAAAAAGACGCCTCTGAGCCAGTTCTCGCGACCCCGAAACAGCGGCATTATCGCCATCGATTTGCGCGGCGAGGACAAACTCGTCAGCGTTGAGCTGACCGATGGACAGGCTGAGGTGTTGCTGGTGGCCAGTCACGGCAAGTCGATTCGATTCAGCGAAGACGATGTTCGTCCGATGGGTCGTGCGGCCGCAGGTGTTCGTGGCATCAAGTTGCCCAAGGGCGAAGAAGTGATAGCACTTTCGATCATGCGTGAAGGACTGATCCTCACCGCGACTGAAAATGGTTATGGCAAGCGCACGCCTGTCGACGATTTCCCGTTGCAGGGACGTGGCGGCCAGGGCGTGATTTCCATTCAGACCACAGCGCGTAACGGCAAGACCGTCGGCGCAGTGCAGGTCGCTGATGAGGACGAAGTCATGCTGATCAGCTCCAATGGCACGCTGGTGCGTACGGGTGTTGACGATATTTCGATCATGGGCCGCAATACCCAGGGTGTGCGCCTGATCCGGGTCGAGGAAGGTCAGCGTCTGGTCGGTCTGGCGCGCATCGAAGCGGTGGACGAAGACGAAGAGTAGTGCACCAAAAGGGTGCGCCTTATGCGCTGGTGCGCTGAGCATATCCCCATTTAGGTAGTGCAATTCGAGCGTCAAACCGTACAATACGCGCCCACCGATACGCCCCCTCCTGAGGACTTCTGCGACATGTCTCGCGTTTACAATTTTAGTGCCGGCCCGGCAGCACTTCCGCTCGACGTACTGGAACAAATAGAAAAAGACATTTTCGACTGGCAGGGCACCGGCATGTCGGTCATGGAAGTCAGTCATCGTGGCAAGGAATTCGTGGCGCTCGCGGCACGTTCCGAAGCGAACCTGAGAAAACTGCTCAGCGTCCCTGACGACTATGCCGTGATTTTCCCGCAGGGCGGCGCGACATTGCAGATGGCAATGGTACCCATGAACCTGTCGGCCCAGGGCGATATTGCCGACTATGTCGTTACCGGCAGCTGGAGTAAGAAAGCAGCGGGCGAGGCCGCACGATTCTGCAAAACGAATGTTGCTGCGGACTCCGCCGACAGGAATTACACCTACATTCCGGACGAGACTTCCTGGAAGCGCACTGATAAAGCGGCCTACCTGCATTACACGCCCAACGAAACCATCGGCGGCGTCGAGTTTCATTTTGTGCCGGGCGGCGATGTGCCGCTGGTTGCGGACATGTCGAGCACCATTTTGTCGCGGCCGATAGATGTCAGCCGCTTCGGAGTGATCTACGCCGGTGCCCAGAAAAACATAGGCCCGGCAGGCATTACGCTGGTCATAGTCAAGAAAGAATTGCTGGACCGCGCGCGAAGCAGCAATCCACACCTGATGACCTGGAAGTCCTACGCCGAATCCGACTCGATGACCAATACGCCGCCGACCTTCGCCTGGTATGTCGCGGACCTCGTATTTCAATGGCTGCTGGAGCAAGGCGGCGTTGAAACGATGGCGCTTGTCAACGAACGCAAGGCGAGCAAGCTCTATGCGGCGATTGATAAATCGGACTTTTATTCCAATCCGGTGGCGAAGGACTGCCGATCATGGATGAATGTACCTTTCGTATTGGCTGACGCCAGTCTTGACGCGAAATTCCTGCAGGAAAGCCATGCGGCCGGGCTGACCAACCTCAAGGGCCACCGCTCGGTCGGCGGTATGCGCGCCTCAATTTACAACGCCGTCAGCGAAGAAGCCGTCGACGCACTTATCGCATTCATGGCTGACTTCGAAAAAGTAAACGGATAAAGATATGTTCAAAATACTGACACTCAACAACATAGCGGTCGCTGGATTGCGTCGGCTGCCACGCGAACGTTACGAAGTGGCGACCGAGATCGGTCATCCGGACGCGATACTCCTGCGATCGCAGAACATGCACGACGTGGATATCCCTGCAACTGTTGCCGCTATCGGTCGTGCAGGCGCTGGCACAAATAATATTCCCGTGGAACGCATGAGCGCGCGGGGTATACCGGTATTCAATGCACCGGGCGCAAATGCGAATGCTGTCAAAGAGCTTGTCATAGCCGCAATGCTGATTGGAACTCGCAACCTTTGCCGAGCCAGTGAATACGTGTCCGGCTTGAAAGAGACGGGCGATGCCCTGGAAAAAGCGGTTGAAGCCGGCAAGAAGCAGTTCGTGGGCAGTGAGCTGCCCGGGAAAAGACTCGGCGTGGTCGGGCTGGGGGCGATCGGCGTTCAGGTCGCGAATTCGGCCCTCGCACTGGGCATGAAGGTGGTCGGCTTTGATCCGGCGATCACCGTTCGCAGTGCCTGGCAATTGTCGTCGGGCGTGCAGCATGCCGAGACGCTCGATCAGCTGTTCCAAAACGCTGATTTTGTGACCTTGCACGTGCCGCTGCTTGATGCAACGCGAAATCTTGTCAGTGCCGCGCGCATCGCGCTTATGAACGACGGCGGAACCCTGATCAATTTCGCGCGTGGCGGCATCGTTGACGATACCGCGGCTATGGCCGCACTCGACAGCGGCAAATTACATACCTATCTCAGCGACTTTCCAACCCCTGAGCTGATTGCGCATCCTAAAGCCGTGGTGTTTCCGCACCTCGGTGCATCGACCGCTGAAGCGGAAGAGAATTGCGCGATCATGGTGGCGGATAACGTCAAGGACTACCTGGAGAATGGCAATATCCGGTACTCAGTCAATTTCCCGGACGCGCGCATGCCGCGGGCCGACGCCTGGCGGATCACGATTGCGAACGCCAATGTACCGAACATGGTGGGCCAGATTTCCACGCTGATCGCAAACGCGGGTCTGAATATCGAGGATCTGTTAAACAAATCGATAGGTGGCCTTGCTTACACCATAGTGGATGTCAACGCGGAGCCGTCGCGGGAGCTGCTGGACGCCATACGTGCGATCGACGGCATTCTGACATTGCGGAACTTGGGCAAGCCCGTATAAGCTTCGGATTCCATTAGGATTTCGGATCGGGTTTGACATGACCGGCAAAAGCAAAGACTTGAAGGATCTCGATCTTGCCGCGATCCGCAAGCGCATCAACGAGGTTGACGAGCGCATCCAGGCATTGATTAGTGAGCGCGCCACGATTGCGCAACAGGTGGGTGTCGCGAAAGGGGAACTCGGTTCCGCCGTTGACTATTACCGCCCGGAACGAGAGGCGGAGGTGCTTCGCGGCGTATTGGAGCGCAACGCGGGCCCCATGCGCGACGCGGAGATGCTGCGACTTTTCCGCGAGATCATGTCCGCATGCCTTGCCCAGCAGGAGCCCTTGAAGGTTGGATTCCTCGGGCCCGAGGGGACCTTTACTCAAACAGCTGTTTTCAAGCACTTTGGGCACTCGGTTCGCGCTCTGCCGTTTCATACCATCGACGAGTGTTTTCAGGAGGTCGAATGCGGCGCGGCCGATTTCGCGGTGGTTCCAATCGAAAACTCGACGGAAGGTTCCGTCAATAACACGCTCGACATGTTCCTTACGTCGCCGCTGAAAATTGCCGGCGAAATCGAGCTCAAGATTGAACAGCACCTGATGGGCAAGATGACCGGTCTGGAAAACATTCAGCGCATTTGTGCCCACGAGCAGTCATTGGCGCAGTGTCGCGGCTGGCTCCGCGAGCATTTGCCGCATGTCGAGCTCATCGGTATGTCCAGTAACGCGGCCGGCGCACGTCGGGCACGTGATGAGGAGGGTACCGCGGCCATCGGACCGGGAGTTGCAGCCGATGTTTACGAACTCAAAATCATGGTCAATAACGTTGAGGACCGGCCGGACAATGCGACTCGATTTCTCGTCGTTGGCCGCAATCTGTTGGCCGCCAGTGGTCTGGACAAGACGACCATACTCGTCTCGACGAGCGATACTGCCGGTGGTGCCGGTGTGCTGCACAACCTGTTGCAGCCATTGGCCGAGCACGGCGTGAGCATGACACGAATCGAATCTCGGCCATCGCGGCGCAAGAACTGGGACTACGTGTTCTTTATCGATATCGAGGGTCATGCCGAAGAGTCTCCGGTCCGCGAGGCGCTCGAAAAACTGGAGCGCACCAGTTCGTTGTTTCGGGTGCTCGGTGCCTATCCCAAGGCGGTTGGCTAGCGACATTCATGCATTTTCAGGTAACACCATCCAGGGTTCGCAACGCCTCCGTCACGGTTCCCGGCGACAAGTCTATTTCTCATCGGGCCTTGATGCTCGGCAGTATTGCGCGGGGTCGCACAGACGTGAGAGGTTTCCTGGCGGGAGAAGATTGCCTGGCAACGCTTGCCGCCATGCGCGCGCTGGGTGTTGAAATACGGCAAGCCAGTGCGACAGAAATGTCGATCGATGGCGCCGGCTTGCACGGTTTGCGGGCG
>JAOUNH010000118.1 GCA_029881055.1 Gammaproteobacteria bacterium | reverse complement strand
TCGCCAATGCGGAGCGCGACCGTGCAGGCGAGCGAAGATGTGTCGAGCGCCAAACGCTTCACGCTACCTTGCCTTTGCGTTCGTGTTGCGCGAGAAAGCTGGATACTTCATTGAGTGCAGACGTGGCTGGCATCGGCGCAAGACACTGCAGAAAAATCTTGCCGTAGCTTTTTTCGCTGATCCTCGGATCGCACAATACTACGACACCGAAATCCGTTTGATCGCGCAGCAATCGCCCGGCGCCCTGCTTCAGCGACAGCGCGGCCATGGGCAGCTGATGCTCCATGAATCCGTTCGCACCCTGGCGACGCAAATACTCGAGGCGCGCCATCATGAGCGGATCCCCGGGTGACGCAAACGGCAGCTTGTCGATCGCGACGATGCTTAAAGCCGGACCGCGAACATCGACGCCTTCCCAGAAGCTGCCGGTGCCCAGCAACACGGCGTCGCCGATGTGCCTGAAGCGCCGCAACAGATCGTCCCGCGGCGCATCGCCCTGTACGAGCAAGGTGCGGCCGCCCAACGCGGACTTGTGGGACTTGCACCATTTTTTCGCATTATTCAGTGCGCGGTGACTGGTAAAGAGGCAGAACATACCGCCCGAAGTGAAATCGAGGAGTGGCGTAACCGCCTCGAGCATCGCATCGGTATGCCGGGCGTCGGAGGGTTGCGGCAGGCCTTCCGGCAAGTACACGAGTCCGTTCTGCTCCAGCGCAAAAGGACTTGGGAAGCTCAATCCGGTGACGCCCTGCAATCCCATGCGCGACCCGAAATGCGAGAAATCTTCGCCGACCGCGAGCGTCGCTGACGTAAAAATCCAGGACTGAAAACCGTTATCAATCAATCCCTTAAGCTTTTCGGATACATCCAGCGGTGTGAGGTTCAGCCGCAGGCTGCGAGGCGTAATTTCGATCCAGCGCAAACCGTCCCAGGCATCGTCATTGCAAAGGATGGCCAGTCTTTCCGCTGCGCCGAGGAGTTGGTCGTGAATTTTTTCCAGTTCCAGGGACGCGTCCGCGAGGTCGCTCACCGCGGTTGCAAGATCATGAATGGCGTGTGCCAGCGCATCGAAGGGCTCCCGGAGCTCGGCCATGAAATCGCTAAGCTCATGACGGCCTTCGTTTCGGGGCGCTTCCGCTCGCAGATTCCGAATCGCCGTCTGCAGTCCGTCCACACGGCGATTCAGTTCGGGCTGCGAAAATGACAATGTCGCCGCACGCGCATCATCGACGAGCCGCTCGAGCTCCCGGCTGCCCAGCGTCACGCCAAAGAATTGCACGGCCAGGTCCGGTACCTGGTGCGCCTCGTCCAGGATGATCGCTTCGGCGCCCGGCAGAAACTCCACAAAACCCTCCTCCTTCATCGCGAGATCCGCCAGCAGCAGGTGATGATTCACGACTACAAGGTCCGCTTCCTGTGCAGCCTTGCGCGCTTTTGCGACATAGCAACGAGCGTACTCCTGGCATTTCTGTCCGAGGCAGTTGTCCGCAGTCGACGTAACGAGCGGCCAGACTGGCGAATCTTCCGGAACCTCGATCAACTCCGCCCGGTCACCGCTTTGCGTGCGATGGCGCCAGGCACGCACTTCGTTGAGGTCGTCCTGCAAGGCCGATGCGGGCTCCGTAACCTGTTCCAGGCGCTGCAGGCACAAATAATTGGCACGACCTTTAAGCAAGGCCGTGGTGACGGGACGCCCCATGGCTTTGCCGACCAGCGGCAGGTCGCGGTGGTACAGCTGGTCCTGCAACGCCTTCGTGCCCGTGCTGATAATGGTTTTACGACCGCTCATGAGCGCCGGTACCAGGTAGGCGAAGGTCTTGCCAGTACCTGTGCCGGCTTCGACGACCAGCTTGTCGCGATTGGCAATTGCCTCGGCGACGGCTTCGGCCATCCAGCCCTGTCCGGCCCGCGGCGTAAATCCAGGCAGCAGGTCTTTGAGCGGGCTTGAGTCGCCGAAAAAGTCAGTCAGAGTGGGCACGGGGGGCAAGAATACAGGGTTCCTCGGGCACATTGCATACTGCATTTCGGTCTCGGATAGGTATAATGCCCGACCTTATAGTCACATCCGAAACTTTCTGCGCTACGACAGGCCCGGTGCCTGGGATAGAGCAGACCTAATCCTTCAGAGTACTTCCAATGACGACGACGCTGTCGGCACTGCAATCCTGGGTAGACCAGACCGCAAGCATTACCCTTCCAGACTCCATCCACTGGTGCACTGGCACCGATTCCGAGTACCAGGAAATGGTTCGGAACATGCTCGCGGATGGCACGCTCACCCGGTTGAACGAAGAGCATTTCCCGGACTGCTATTTGCACCGTTCCGATCCCAATGACGTCGCCCGGGTTGAACACCTCACATTCGTTTGCACGGAATCGAAAGAAGATGCCGGCCCCAACAACAACTGGGTGACGCCAGCGGAAGGGCACGCCAAAGTCGATGCGCTGTTTGCGGGCTGTATGCGCGGCCGCACGATGTACGTGATTCCGTACTGCATGGGCCCGATCGACTCGCCGTACTCGCGCTGCGGCGTCGAGATTACCGACAGCCCCTACGTCGTGATCAACATGAAGCTAATGACACGGATGGGCAAGAAAGCGCTAGAACGTATTGAAAAATATGGTGATTTCGTACGCGGATTGCACTCCACGGGCGATCTCAGCCTCGAGCGCCGGCTCATCATGCATTTCCCCGAGGAACTGTCGATCAAGAGCATCGGCTCGGGTTACGGCGGTAATGCCCTGCTGGGTAAGAAGTGCCACGCACTCAGAATTGCGAGCTACCAGGCCCGCCAGGAAGGCTGGCTGGCCGAGCATATGCTGATCGTCGGCCTGGAAAGTCCCGAAGGCGAAGTTCATTACATCGCCTGTGCATTCCCGTCGGCCTGTGGCAAGACCAACCTCGCCATGTTGATTCCGCCCGATTCCATGCCCGGATGGCGAGTCTGGACACTGGGCGATGACATCGCCTGGCTGCATCCGGACAAGGACGGGAAATTGCGCGCCATTAACCCGGAGTCAGGCTATTTCGGCGTCGTTCCTGGCACGAACGAGATGACGAACAAGAACGCCTACGACATGATCCGGCACGATACGATTTTCACCAACGTCGCGCTTACCGCGGATAACCAGCCCTGGTGGGAAGGTAAAAAGGATGGCGTGCCAGCGACCGACTGGAAGGGCCGTAAGTACGATGCGACGAACGGGAAAGCGGCACATCCAAATTCGCGATTCACGGTCGCCGCGACCAACAACCCCAGCTATTCGAGTCTCGCGGACGCGCCCGAGGGCGTCCCTATCGCGGCTATCGTATTTGGCGGGCGCCGCAAGGAACTGGCGCCGCTGGTTTACGAGGCGAAAAACTGGGAGCACGGCGTGCTGGTCGGCGCCGGCGTTGCCTCCGAGACCACCGCCGCCAACGTCGGCGAAGTGGGTATTGTGCGCCGCGACCCGATGGCCATGAAACCGTTCTGCGGCTACAACTTCGCGGATTACTGGGCGCACTGGCTGTCTTTCGGCAAATCCCTGTCGTATTTGCCGCGGGTGTTTCATGTCAACTGGTTTCGCCAGGATGCCAAGGGCGAATTCCTCTGGCCCGGTTTCGGCGACAATCTGCGCGTCCTGAACTGGATCATCGATCGCTGCGAGCACCGCGTTGAGGCGCGAGAAACGCCGATCGGCTACCTGCCCTATCCGCAGGACCTCAATACGAAAAACCTCGACATCAGCGCCGCAGCGCTCGAAACCCTGACGACGATCGACCGCGAACAGTGGCGCGAGGAACTGAAGTCCGTCGGTGAATACCTCAATACCTATGGCGAGCGGTTGCCAAAAGCCTTGCGGGAGCAGCAACAGAAGATCGCAGCTGAATTGTCCTGAGTTCAGCGCGCAGAGTGATTGGCGATGGTCGGGACGTCCAATCGCTGCTTCACTTCGAGGCGCAGGATTGGACGTCCCGACCATCACCAATCAGATCGAGCCCGTGACGAACCCGAACATTCAGAACGTTCATGACGCTCATGAAGTTCGTGACGTACCCGGAACGGCAGAAGCCGGAACCCTTGCCACCGCGCCTCGAAGTGAAGCGGTTGCAAGGGTTCCGGCTTCTGCCGTTCGATAAGTACGACTGTTATTTATTCAAGCGTCTTGAAATAAATCGCCAGCGAAGAGCCAGGCTCCTCGGCACGCCCCAGACCAATCGTGCCCTCGTCGCCCAATTCGGTTGAATCGCGACGAACAAGGACTTCCTGTCCCTGCAGGTCCTGAATGAACGTGCCGTTGGTGCTCTGATCGATCAGCACAAACTTGCCGCGCCGCATCTCGATTTTTGCGTGGATGCGTGAAATCAGGTTCCCTTTCACAACGAGATCGTTGTCGTCTGCCCTGCCGAGATTGACGCTCTTTTTACGGTCAGAAACTTCGACGGTCGAATTCTTAAAATTTAACAGCAGCTTGGACGCCTTTCGACTCTTGTTCTCCCATTCAATCGTCGGGAGCATGCTGGTCGCTTCCTCGGGCTGCCAGACAAGCTCGAATAGCGCGACTTCATCGAGTCGGCCGCGCACCGTCGCCACATCGATTTGCCGAGTCTGGTTGCGGAGTTCCGGGCTCATGTTTTCGACCGTAAATCCGGAGATGACTATTTGCCTCGATTTCGCCTGCGAGGTCATGCGGTTTGCTGTATGTACCGCGGCGCCAAAAATATCGTTTTGCTCCTGCACCACCGGTCCGTAGTGACAACCGATACGTATTGTCACCGGTATGCCGTTCTCTTTTTTTCCTTCCGCGGTAATTCGGGTCTGCATCATTACCGCAGCGCCCATGGCGTCGTCCACGGTTTCAAACGTTGCCATTATTTCGTCACCGATCGTCTTGATAACGAGACCGTTGAACTGGTAGGTAGCGTCTTTCATGATATCGAGACAGACTGCAACGGTTTCGCTGGCCTTCGTATCGCCGAACTTGTCGTATAGCTGTGTACTGCCGACAACGTCAGCAAACACAATCGCTACTTCAAGGTCTTTTGCCATAACACGGCCCACAAATTAACGCGCCAAGCGACTAATAATACTACTATTTTTCGGCGATGATGTAAGCGATCCATGCCAGATCCGCGACGCCCTTCTCAGTCGGCGAAAATTCTCCGTTGCCATCGCCATGCTCGTCTTCACCCTCCCAGTAGACGGTGGCTTTGCTAAAGCCCGCCTCCAGCAACAACTCGCGAATTTCCGGCGCGGACCACAATCGCCATTCGTAGGTGAATGCCTTTTTGATTTTCGAGCCATCCTTGAAGTGAAAGTGAATATGGCAACGGATGAAATTCGTGATCGGGTTGAATTTTGCCTGGTGCCAGACATAGGAAAAGCCGTGTTTCTTGTGCTTGGTCTTCTCTTTCGTTTCTTCCTGTGCTTCCGGGCCACCGAAAAGGTCGCAGAAGAAGACACCGTCGTCTTTCAGCGCTTCATGCGCCCGCTCGAAATACGCCCGCAGCTTGTCGCGTGTATCGAAAATGAAGTAGCTGAAGTTGAACGCGACCAGCATATCGACTTTGGGCGTTTCGACGGTCAGTACATCGGACTCGATGAGCCTCACACGTGCCTGATCTTCGATGGGCAGCTTGCTGACGCGATTCTTGCGGCCCCATTCCAGCACGGACGGGTCGATATCGACGCCAATCGCCTGGTATTCGATGCCCTGTCGCACCCACTCGCACGAAGCGCTGGCCGTGCCGCAGAAATCCTCGCGAAACAGGTACGCCGTTCGCCCGGTGAGGGTTTTGAACGTCGCCTGGATAAACTCGATTTCATGCTCGACGTTCTGTACTGACAACTCGTATAGCTCATGGATGTCAGCCGTATCGGCTGCCGTCTGCTGTTTGTTCGCGGGTTTGATGCTCATCAGGGATTTGTAGCCTTGTCGATCGTTGGGTTTCGTGCGGCCCTGCATTGTAGCGGCGCAACTCCGAATAGGCCATTTATTCAATGCGCGCGAGGCGCTCTGGGCCGAACGCCAATAAGTAAGAACCACAATAAACAACATTGTATTTCGAGAGCAGTATGGATTCTGCTGCGTAGTCCTGCCCTGGCTATGGAAAGGCGCAGATACAAGGATGTGATCGTCAATACAGCAAGGCAGACAACCAGCTGAATGCATTCAGCCTAAGGGAGTGTTGTTATGCCCGCTCACGAGACCTTTTACGATGTCATGCGACGGCACGGAATTACGCGCCGGAGCTTCCTCAAATTCTGTAGTTTGACGGCGGCTGGCCTGGGTCTCGCACCCGAGTTTGCCGGCCGTATCGCCCATGCACTCGAAACCAAGCCACGCACGCCCGTCATTTGGCTGCACGGCCTGGAGTGCACTTGCTGTTCCGAGTCCTTCATACGATCCGGCAACCCGCTCGCCAGCGATGTCGTGCTATCGATGATATCGCTCGACTACGACGATACGCTGATGGCAGCTGCCGGCCACCAGGCGGAAGAATTACTGCAACAGACCATCGAAAAGTACGACGGCCAGTACATTCTCGCCTGTGAAGGAAATCCACCGCTCAATGAAGACGGCATGTATTGCATTCAGGCCGGCAAACCGTATGTCGAGAAGCTGCGTTACATGGCCGACCACTGCAAGGCCATTATCGCCTGGGGCTCCTGCGCTTCGTGGGGTTGCGTACAAGCCGCCCATCCCAATCCGACTCGCGCCACACCAATACACAAGGTGATCCTGGACAAACCCATCGTCAAGGTACCGGGTTGCCCGCCAATAGCCGAAGTCATGACCGGTGTCATCACCTACATGATCGCGTTCGACCAACTGCCGCCGCTGGATCGTCAGGGGCGGCCAAAGATGTTTTACGGTCAGCGCCTGCACGACAAGTGCTATCGGCGACCGCACTTCGACGCGGGTCAGTTCGTGGAGAAATTTGACGACGAAGGCGCGCGCAAAGGCTACTGCCTGTACAAGGTGGGCTGCAAAGGGCCGACCACCTACAACGCCTGCTCGACGATCGAATGGAATGGCGGCCTGTCCTGGCCCGTGAAATCCGGCCACGGCTGTCTCGGCTGCGCTGAAGACAACTTCTGGGACAAAGGTAGTTTCTACAGTCCGGTCACCAGCCTCAATGTGATGGGCAACGTAGAGGCAACCGCAAACCAGATTGGCGGCACGCTCGCCGGCGCAGCGGCTATCGGTGTCGCGGCCCATGCAGCGGCAACCGTTATTCAAAAAGCCACGGCCAAGAAACCGCGTGCGACCGAGGAGATGAGCAATGGCTAGTGTAATGACACCTAACGGTTTTGATTTGGACACCAGCGGTCAACGCATTGTCGTCGACCCGGTTTGCCGCATCGAGGGACACTTGCGCATAGAAGTAAACCTCGATGAAAACAACGTGATTCGAAATGCCGTGTCCACGGGAAATATGTGGCGCGGTCTCGAAGTGATACTGCAGGGCCGGGACCCGCGTGACGCCTGGGCATTCACCGAACGAATTTGCGGTGTATGCACTGGCGTTCACGCACTTCAGTCGGTACGTGCCGTCGAGGATGCGCTGCAGATCCAGATACCTGCGAACGCCAATCACATTCGCAACCTGATGATGCTTGCTCAGTACGTGCAGGATCACATCGTGCACTTTTATCACCTGCATGCACTCGACTGGGTCGACGTTGTCAGCGCACTGAGCGCGGACCCGAAAGCAACATCGGACCTGCAGCAGTCGATAAGCCCCTGGCCAAATTCGTCACCGGGTTATTTCAGCAATGTGCAGAACAAACTGAAACGATTTGTCGAATCCGGCCAGCTCGGCATATTCGCCAATGCGTATTGGGGCAGCCCGGCGTACAAGTTGCCGCCGGAAGCCAACCTGATGGCAACGACGCACTACCTGGAGGCACTCGACTTCCAGAAAGAGATCGTCAAGATCCACACGATATTCGGCGGACGTAACCCGCATCCGAACTGGCTGGTCGGCGGCATGCCCTGCTCCATCAATGTGGACGAAGCCGGTTCAGTCGGAACCGTCAACATGGTCTGGCTCAACATGGTGAAGGACATTATTGAGCAATCAATCGCGTTCACAGACCAGGTCTACCTGCCCGACCTCAAGGCGATCGCCAGTTTCTACACGGACTGGGGCGCGATTGGCGGCGGACTCTCGGGCAAGAATGTCATGGCCTACGGCGAGTTTCCTGCCATCGCCAATAACCACACCAACGACAGCCTGATGCTGCCGCAAGGCGCAATCCTTAACGGCGACCTGAGTAATGTGTATGACGTCGACGTTCGCGACCCGAGTCAGATACAGGAGTTTGTGGCGCACTCCTGGTATCAGTACTCCGACGAGAATATCGGGCTGCATCCTTTTGACGGTGTCACCGAGCCGAAGTTTGAACTCGGCCCCAATACCAAGGGGTCCAAGACCAACATCGAAAATATTGATGAAGGTGGCAAGTACTCCTGGCTCAAGGCACCGCGCTGGAAGGGCAATGCCATGGAGGTCGGACCGTTGGCCCGATACCTGGTGGCCTACGCACGCGGTCGGGAAGACATCCAGAACCAGGTCAACGGACTGCTCGAAGAACTCAACCTGCCGATCACTGCATTGTTTTCGACGCTGGGCCGGACTGCCGCTCGCGGCCT
>JAOUNH010000279.1 GCA_029881055.1 Gammaproteobacteria bacterium | reverse complement strand
GAAAGGTGCTGCCCCAGTTGAGGAGGGGCGAGATTTCCTCAAATTCCAGCGGTACGGGCAGCGCCCACAGCAGTCCGGTGATTCCGACGACAAACATCGGCACAGCAAGCCAGTAAGCGACGGGGTTACTCAGGCTTTGGTGTGCTTGTTCGTAGCGAGTTAGCCAGTTTTCGATGTCGGTCACACTGATTAAGTCCCCGTTCAGGTAACGTAAGCATACAATACCCCCGAATTATCACTAACCCGAGGAAGGGTCATGAATTTTAGATCAGAGAAAAATATCCTCGCATTGGCTGCCCTTGTGGTCTTTGTGAGCGCTTGTACAACGCTGGACCCCTATACGCGCGAAGAGAAGACGAGCTCGGCGACCAAAGGTGCCCTGATCGGTGCTGCGGCCGGTGCTGTGGTGGGCCTGATTTCGGGCGACGATGCCGTTGAGCGTCGCCAGCACGCGATGATCGGAGCAGGAATCGGCGCTTTGGCCGGGGGCGCGATAGGCAACTACCAGGACAAACAGGAAGCCGCGCTGCGAGCCGAGCTTGAAGGAACCGGCGTGAGCGTTGCACGCAATGGCGACAACATCACCCTGAACATGCCGGGCAATGTCACCTTCGCAACCAACAGCTCCGACTTGAACCCGGCATTTTTCAACGTGCTGACTTCGGTCGGCAAAGTGCTCGCCCAGTACGAGCAGACGGTAGTGGAAGTGGCCGGTCACACGGACAGCACCGGTAGCGACGCCTATAACCAGGGCCTGTCGGAACGGCGCGCGAATTCGGTCGCCGCCTACCTCCGCAGCCAGGGCGTTATCGATCAACGCCTGATTACGCTGGGCATGGGCGAGTCGCGCCCGATAGCGGACAACAGCACGGATACGGGCCGCCAGGCCAACCGTCGGGTCGAAATCACGATGGTACCGATTACACAAGGTTAGAAATTCTGTAGTTTGCAGAGCCAAACGCGGCAAGCCAGGGATGGTTTGCCGCGTTTTTTATGGCACTCTTGCCAGTGTCTGCCCAAAAACAAAAACAAGGGCACCAGTGAGCGACCCTTATAAAAAGAGCGACGATGGTAGCTGGATCGAGGTCACAGGCTTCGTGCGGCGATTACTGTCGGATGACAATGACGGGTCCCGGCACCAGCGATTCATCATCGAAATTAATGGCCGGCGCACGCTGTTGATTGCGCACAATATCGATCTTGCGGAGCGCGTGCCCGTAGGGATGGGCGACCGGGTCCACGTCCGGGGCATGTACGGGTGGAATGAACTCGGCGGCCTGGTGCACTGGACGCACCGGGACCCGCACGGCGTTGAGGATGGCGGCTACGTGCGCTATCGCACGCGCATGTTCGAGTAGCTCAAAAAAAGGCCGCTCAATGAGCGGCCTTTCGGTTTTTCTTGCTGCCAGCCTAGGCTTCCATCGCGACCCGAAGCTTCTTGATCGCGTTGGCTTCCAACTGACGAATCCGTTCGGCTGAAACACCGTACTCGGCGGCCAGCTCGTGCAAGGTCATCTTGCCTTCGCCAAGCCAGCGCTCTTCCAGAATTCGGCGGCTGCGATCATCAAGAATGTCGAGCGCCTCTGTCATGCGAGACGTTGCATCGTCGTTGAAGTCTTCTTTCTCGACCAGCATGGCAGGATCGGCGTTCGGGCTCGGCAGGTAAGCGGCCGGTGTGAAATTGTATTCGTCGTCGACGTCCGGCGCCGGGTCATAGATCGCGTCGCGTGAATGCAGGCGCTTCTCCATTTCGGTGACTTCCTTCGGATGAACACCCAGGTCCTTGGCAACCGCTTTGGTTTCAGCATCGGTCAGCCAGGACAAGGTCTTTTTCTTCTTGCGAAGATTGAAGAACAATTTGCGCTGCGCCTTGGTCGTCGCAACCTTCACGATGCGCCAGTTCCTGAGCACAAACTCATGAATCTCGGCGCGTATCCAGTGCACGGCAAAGGACACGAGGCGCACGTCGTAATCGGGGTCGAAGCGCTTGACCGCTTTCATCAGTCCGACGTTGCCTTCCTGGATCAGGTCGTTCAAGGGCAGGCCATAGCCCGTGTATCCCTTGGCGATATGCACCACAAAACGCAAATGAGCCATAACGAGATCGCGGGCAGCATCGAGGTCCTGGTGGTCGCGCAAACGGCGGGCAAGCTCCTGCTCGTCTTCCTTGCTGAGCACAGGAATGGTACCGACGGCCTGTATATAGCCATCAAGACTGCCGACCGGTCCGGTCAGTGCCAGGTTGTAGTTGAA
>JAOUNH010000117.1 GCA_029881055.1 Gammaproteobacteria bacterium | reverse complement strand
ATGCTCATTAGCGTCCTCCAATGGTGCGAGTGCCTGTGACCACTGGCTATCCCTGCGACCGTCCCAGAACTGCCACGGACTGTATGCCATGCCGGCGATGCCCGGCGTATGCCTCAGGGTCGTGCCCATTGCCTGTGCCTTCTGCAGTCCGTCGGTAAACCCGCGCTCCGGCTGATGACAGGTGGCACAGGAAACGGCACCGTTCGCGCTCAGGCGCGTATCGAAAAAGAGCATGCGACCGAACTCTGCAGCAAGTGGATTGTCCGCGACCGCATTGCTCGGGTCCGGTGGAAGTTCCGGAAGGGACACAAGCCACAGTGACCGAAGGACGCCAATCTCCTCCTCCGTCCACGCCGGTGGCGACGACGGCCACCATTGGCAGGCACCGACAAGGCTTGCCGATACAAGAATTACTACGACAATTTTGCGTGAGCCCGGCCTCACAATTGCAAGGGTATCGTTACTGTCGACACACCACTGTCGGTCGTCACTGTCACAATGATTTCCCAGTAACCGCCCATGTGGAAACGCAGGCCGTCAAGCTTGTAGTCACCGCCGCCTAATTCTTCTGTCACCCTCGGTATCGTCGGCAAACCGTGATCGTGTTCGGGCATTCCGCCGCCCACCGTTACGATTGCACCCTCAACGCCGACTCCTGCCTCTGTTTCAATGTGCAGAATCCAGGTGTGCATGCGGTTAATCTGTGCAGGTCCGTCAAGTGTCGTGTAACTAATCACGAGATTTTCCGCAATCGACGCCGGCGAGTACAACATCAGGCATAACATCAGGCTGCCGACAGTGGCCGGTGTTCTCGCGAACCATGCCTTCAGTTTGCCACTCATCAGCAAATACTGAAGCTGTATGAGCACCAGCAAGCCCAGGAAGAACGGCCAGTAGCCAAGACCCGTATAGCCAACCTCAAACGGGAATACCGCAGCATGAAATTTGCCCGTATCCGGGTGAGTCGCCGAAACAATGCCGATAAAGTCGCCATCTTCCCTGAACTCATGGTTGACCAGGTAGACATCCGGTTCAACAACGGGAGGCTGGTAGTAGACCGTTGCGCTATCAATGTCCGGAATCTGGTCTATGTCCTCGATTCGTGCGAATCGCCCTTTACCTGTTACGTCACGAATGATTCGGAAGTCGATCAACATTTCCGACATCGAGTCGTGCAGATACTCCATGACGAAGATGCTTTCGGCCGCAGCCGGCAGATCCTCACAATACTGCTTGTGGCGCGACACACCTGGCTGATAAACCTTGAAATGGGCGCGCAGGTAACTGACCTTGATAACACAAAGGTCGTCTTCTTCTACAACACCTCCGTGCGCGTCAGCCACCTGCGGCAGGAATGCCGCGAAAAAACAAAAAAACAGACAACGAGGAGCGATGCGAGGCACAATCATAGGACCATTCTAACCATACCGACCATCGCCCCGAAACAATGAACTTAATCCTGAGCATCGCGGCACTGTTGCTCGGCCCTGCAATATACGCGGCGGGCCGTAAGAACCCGATCGCGAAACGCGTGTTGAACGCGTCGATATTGCTGACGATAGCGGTGATTATCGCCATTCACATCATTCCGGAGGCCATCGAGCACGGCGGGAAGCTTGCCGTAGTTGTCATTCTGGCCGGGCTGGTTTTTCCTATGCTCCTCGAGCGATTGTTTCGCAAGGCAACAGATACTGCGCACCTGGTCATCGTTGGGCTTGCGGCAACCGGCCTGCTCATACATGCCGTGGTCGACGGTATCGCCCTGCTACCCGGGAGTGGTACTGGTCTCGCGTATGCGATCGTGCTGCACCGACTGCCCGTAGGTATGGCCGTCTGGTGGGCGGTTCGGCCTAACTTCGGCAAAACAGCTGCGGCACTGGCCTTCGCACTCATTGTACTGGCGACCTCGGCCGGCTATTTCGTGGGTGATCACATTATTGAACTGGCCGATGGACGAACTCTCGCGATGCTACAAGCCTTTGTCTCCGGCTCGCTGATACACGTGGTTATTTTCGGTGTGAAACACGACCACCATTAAAGTTGGCCGTTGCTACTTCAGAAAACGGCCACGATAGAAGATTAGCGGGTCTGTCTTTCGGTCTTCGAACCTCAGTACGCGACCAACGATAATTTTGTGATCGCCGCCCTCATAACGGTGTTCCGTCCGGCATTCGAAAGCGGCCGAGGACTCCGGCAAGAGCGGAACACCGCCGATGCCTTCATTGCACTGCAGGTCGCTGAATTTATCCGTACCACTCGCCGCGAAACGACGGCATATCTCCAGCTGATGCGTCGCAAGAACATTTACCGCAAAATGTTCCGCCGCGACAAAAATGTCGTAGCACAGTGAATCTTCACCGATACTCCAGAGCACCAGCGGTGGATCCAGTGACACGGAATTGAAACTGTTGACAGTAATTCCAGCTTTGTCGCCACTCTTATCAAGAGTAGTAACGACTGCGACACCCGTCGCAAAGCAACCCAGTGCACGGCGGTATTCCAGAGAATCTATTTCATTCGACGACAACGTCTACCCTTCTTCTGTCCACAATATTGTACGCGATGGCCAACAGCCCCCCAGCTATCAGATGCCACACACCCCAAACGGCCGCAATTGCCGCCGCACCGCCTACGCCCTTTAGTTGCGACAACAGGATTATCAACGCCAGACCGGAGTTCTGTATACCAACCTCGAATGTCAGCGCTCTTCGAACCGAGAATTGCTTCGACAAAACAAAGCCGGCAACGGCGCCTGTCGTAAACGCCGCCGCATTGTGCACGATTGTTACACCGGCGAGCAATCCGATTGCCGGCCAGAGTACAGGGTAGAAATACACTATGCCGTACACGATCGTCGCGCCCAGTATTGCGGCCCCGATCACCGTTGTTCTTTTCCGAATTCGCTCGGCGATGTCCGGTGCTTTCGCCGCCAATAGCATGCCCGCCGCAAGCGGGATTGCGAGCAAGAGTGTTGTTTGCCCGACGAAAAGTAGCGGACTCACTGCAAGCGACTCGAGCAACCTGGCCGTGGGTTCATATGCCTGTGCCCAGAACAATGTCGATACAGGCGTCAAAAGTGCGGCCATCATGCTTGAGGTAGCCGTCAGCGCCACCGATACTGCAACGTCACCCCGCGCCAGATAGGTCAGCAGGTTTGACATCGATCCACCCGGGCAGCAGGCAACCACGATCATGCCGAGCGCTATCGACGGCGGAGGCGAAATCAGGTGGATCAGTACAAAAGTGACCAGGGGCAACAACAAAACCTGGGCCACGACGCCGCCAATATACAGTGAGGGCTCGGCGATCAGGATTCGAAAGTCTCTGACACGAAGTCCCAAAGCGACTCCGAACATGACCAGCATGAGGGCCAAGGCGACACCCGCCTGCCCCATGGGGTCCAGTACTATTCTCAGCCTGTCAAGCGCGTCAGAGTCGACTTGATTCATCCGGTCTTAACCGTATCCATTTGTCGGGGAGGTACTGGCGAAAAATAACCGACAACCAGAAGCATCACGCCGACGCCCAGGAAGGAAATAATTCTCGCAACAGTGCCTGTATTGCCGAGGTCGATCACAAACAACTTCAATACGACGACGATCATCAAGCCCGCACCGGCCATCCAGACTCCGCGGTCCGCTCGCCTCGTACCGAGTATCATTCCAGCCAGTCCTAATATGGCCCAGTAGATCGACAAGGTACTTTGCACGCTGACGGAATTCAAAAGTGCATTCGCATACCAGGCAACATCTGTAATGTGATGCACAACCCGGACAACGGACATCGTCGACAGCAGAAACGCTGTGCCCGCAAGGAAAGCCTGGGGCAGTCGAGAATTTTCCTGGTATCCCCAGCGCCCGCTCTTTCGCTGCAACTGAATGCCATACCATAGCAATCCAGCGGCGGCGATCGAGAGAATGTCCAGCGGGTTCAGGAGAGGTATATAAGGTAGTGGCGCCGGGTCACCGGGGTCGCCGAAGCTCACACCAACAACCAACAGCAGGTAACCGAGCATCATGAGGAGACCGGCAGCGAAATAGGCATCGGTTTGTTTCGAGAACGGCCAGTGGTAGCTGCTGCGACCCATACTTTCGAATAGCGCGGCAAATGCACCTGCCGCGAGGACCAGCAACCCGGCAGTACCGGCCCAGACATCGTTGCTCACGACGCGGTCGATCTGCCAGCCCATTTCGAATGCAAGCAATCCGACGAAGAACGCAGCCCCCAAACCGTGTGCGAGCGATTCCGCCCGGCTCTTATTGCCTTCGTAGACGTACAGAACGAAAAGATGCGCGGCGATCGCCACCGGCCACCCCAATGCGCCGAGCCCTTTGAAAAAGTGATCGTGCTCAACAAGATAGGCCAGCGCGCCGACAAACAAAGCTGGTAACAGCGCCAGCGATACTCGACTGTAGGCGATCCAGTGGAAACGCTTGCCCGCATAGGCTATGGCGGCAAGGCTTAAAGAGCCGAAAAGTAACAGCGCGTGCAGCTGCTTGTTACCAGGGACACGATCAAAGATCTCGGCGGATCCCGTCCCGAACCAGAACAACAAACCCCAGACAAGCATTCCGATAGAGATATGCTTGAGCGACTCATCCGCACGTTCATCGGTTCGCAATTTGCGTGCCGAATACAATGCCATCCAGGCGATCATCGCGCCGCCGAGAAAATTTCCGTTCAGCACGGGTATCCCGAGATTGTCCGTCCAGCCGTGTGCAATCAATCCTGCACCACCCGCGAGCGGCAGGAAACCCAGCGTGATCTGCCAGAGCGTGAGCCACTGCAATCGACTCGCCGCGACGTTCATCGCGACAAAACTGGCGCCGTAATACAGGATCGCAATAATAAGTTCGTTGCTGCTACTCGCACGATCGGAAATCTCCATGAACCCGGAGCCAAACCACCAGCCCAGCCCCCAGACGAGAAGCACCACGGATGCGAATTTCTGCCACTCCCGACCACGATCATCTTTCAGCAACATATAGGCCGAATACAATGACACGAGCGCAATAATCACACCGCCCAGGAGATTTCCGTTCAGCACCGGAATGCCAAGGTCGTAAACCCATCCGTATTTGAGGAACTCGACGCCTGCGCCGAATGGCAGTGCGGCGCCGGTTAATTTCGCCAGCGTCGTCTTCTGGCGTACACCGACCCACATGAGAGCCGCGCCCTCCAGCGCCCATGCGATGGCAGTCCATCGGTCGTCGAGCGCCAGTGGAACGGCGATCGTGCCAAAAGCGACGGCAAGCGCTATGAACGCCTGTGCCATCAATTCGAAATTCTTCTCCTGTGTGCGCCTGAGCCAGACTGCCAATGCGGCGTAAAATACCGAAAGTATCCCCGCACTGATCGCAAGTCCGTACTCGGTATCATTCAACAACTGGGTTTGCAGTGCGAACGCGATTGTGGGGGTACCGAACATGAGCGTTCCGTCAACATAGCCCCGCAACTTCGGCGGTGCGCGAAACGCAAAAAGGATGGCGATGATCGTGTAAAAAAGAAAGTACAAAACCAGGAACGGCTCTGTCGTTGCGAAAAGTTCCGGCCGGTAATACTGGAAACCCCATATCGTGCCGACACCAAATGTAAAACCGAACCCGACAATATTAAGTTCGCGCCACGATCGGTACCAGGCCACTCCGAGTACGGCGCAGTTCAGAACCAGGTAGTAACTGAACAGGCCCACGTGATTGCCGCTGCCGGTTGAGGCCAGCAAGGGCGCAAGAAAGCCGCCCGTCGTTCCCAGGATCGCGAAGGCTCTTGATTCTTGCTTGACTGCCAGCACTCCGGCCGCGGCCGTGATGATAATCAGGAGTCCGAAAGCGATGGTCGGGGAGAGCAAAGCATGTAAGCGCAGCGCCGCAAACACTGTGAGAAAGAGCACACCAATACCACCACCCTGAATACTCAGGGCGAAGACCCGGTTCTCCTCTCGCTTGCGCCAACCGAAGACCAACAGGAAAGTCGCGAATGCGGCAACGGCGAGATAACGCACACTCATCGGAATCGAAAACAGTTCCTGCTCGACGGCATACTTCAACAGGAACGCGACGCCGAAGAACGAAAGCAGCACGCCGACCTTGACCGGCACATTGCCCGTTGTCAGCCAGCGTTTGGCGACTTCTATCGTATGGGCGCCCATTCCCGGCTCAGGTGCCGGCTCCTCAGCTCTGTCATGAACAATGACCTCAGGCTCGCTGCTCCGGCTGACCGTGGCCTCGACGTCTGGCGTACTCGGCGGTTTTGCAGGTGCTGCCCATTTCGGCGACTCAACGGGTGCCGGCTCGTAAACAGAAACTCGCGGCGTCTCGAAGGATTTCTTCGCCACCTTATCTATGGGCGCCAAAGCCTCGTTTCGCTGCTCGAGCGTATCGACACGGTCCTGCAATCGTCGGATATTGTTTTGCGCGTCGACCAATCGATGTACCAGCCAACCGATAAACATGCCGGCTACCATCCCGAAGAAGGCCCGTCCCTCCGACATCATCCAGCCGCCCGCAAACGCGCCCATCAGTCCGAATATGAAACCCACGCTAGTTACCTCGATGTTTGTCGAAGAATTCGAACATCAACTGAGAACCCCATTTGTTGACCGTATAGTCGGGCGGGATACAAAGCAATTGTTCGGGCATGCTTGCGGACTGCAGTTCAGTGACACAATAGCCGTTGCTGCCTCGGAAACCGGGCGTTCCCGGCCAGCGATGATTCCCCTCCGGCCACACGCAATCAATGGACGGGTGGTTCGTTTCCGCACAGGCTATCGTGCATTGCACGTCAAGTCCTGCGATCGCCGACGATAACCATGGGCCCAGTTCGACCGCGCACGCCTCGCCCTCATTCCAGATCGCGCTGGTGTCGGCGGTGCTGGAGAAATAGTAGCGGCCGGAACTCAGGCTACCATCGAAGGGGACAGTCCGGTCCTGCCCGCCGTTCATCTGCAACAGCGGCATTTTTTTCGTCGGTGTGCATCCGTAACCGCGCTCCAATCTGCCGCCTGCCAGCGCCGCAGCCGCGAACAACTCCGACGCTTCACAGGCAAGTCGATTCGCCATCATGGCGCCGTTGCTGAATCCTGCGACGAAAAAGCTGTCTCGGTCGACATGGAAGTCAGACGAAATTACGCCAACGAGTTTCTGCAGGAAGCCAATGTCATCATGACATGAAGTCCATCCACACTTGCCGCAGGTGCCGCATTCGGGTGGACAAAGTTCCTGTGGATATTGTGTCTCGCAAATTGGCCCTTCCGGCCCCGTATCGAAATTGCCCGACAGGTGATTCCAGGAGGTGACCTCCCACTGCGTTTCGGGTGAGTCACCAGCCATGAACCATGTACCTTGCGGGTACACCATGACGTAACCGTATTTCTCGGCGTAAAAGTTCAGCCCCTGTTCGACTTCCGCCTCGGTGCCGGTCGCTGTACCGCCGTAGCCATGCATGAAAATCGTGACAGGGTACCTCTTATGACCTGCATAACTCGATGGCAGAAAGACAAAGTACTCGCGCTCAAGCCCATCGTGCTCGAGCACATAGCGAGTCATCGGTCGTATCTCGAATTGATCGCTCGCGTGGCTTAAACCGACCGCGCAAAGCACTATAGCCAACCAGATCCGTCCTTTCATTGCTGCACCGTTGTGAACACCGGGACCACAGTTTAAGCCAGATTGGACTTTCTGTGCCTGTTCTTGATTTTCTCCGCCGCTTGAGTATCGAAACCGTCTTTTCTAAACGGCGCGACCGCTAGCAGGCTCTATGCGTTGAGGGCGGGACGCGATGACAACAGCCTGCCCTCGTGCAACCACAGCACCTTATCGGCTGCTTGCAGCATGAGATCGCTGTGCGTCACGACGATAATCGTCGCGTCGATTTTCGATAAGGAAGCGATAACGTCTTTCTCGAGCTCGTAATCGAGACCGCTGGTCGCTTCGTCGAGCAGCAATAGCGCCGGCCGCCGGTAATAGGCACGCGCAAGCAGGATTCGTTGCACCTGTCCGCGCGAGAGTGCTGACCCCAGGTCACCGATCCGCGTCTCGTAGGCCATCGGCAAGGACCTGATATCCGCATGAATGCAGGCTGCCCTGGCGGCATCGTACATCCGAGACCGGTCAATAGCGTCGTCGAACAGCGCGATGTTTTCGGCAACGGATCCCTTCAGAAGGGTATCGCCCTGCAATACGACCGCCATTTGGGTGCGCAGATCCCGCGGCTGCCAGTGCCCGGCAGGCCGGCCACCAATGATCAGCTGTCCGTCCGAGGCCGCCTCGTTGCCGGCAATAAGGTGCAACAGCGTACTCTTGCCAACTCCCGATGGGCCCGCAATCGCCGTCAATTCACGTTCGCGAAAATACGCTGAGCAAGCGCGGAGAATCGCGGGTTCGTGTTTCGAGTAGGAAAAGCTAACATCCCTGAGCTCAATGCTGCCGATAGGCAACTTCGTCGCGACCGATTTCGCCGGCTCTTCTTCGCTGAACACGATATCGGCGAGGCGGTTCAAGGGAACGTCGAGCAACTTGTACTCGAGTATGCGATCGACGATGCTGGCACTGCGCGTTGAAAACATGCCGAGGTAGGCAACGAATGCCGAAATCATGCCAATACTGATTTGTCCGTCGAGGCCACGAACAGCAAGAAAATAGATGGTCGCTATGCGCGCGCCCTGGAATAAG
>JAOUNH010000116.1 GCA_029881055.1 Gammaproteobacteria bacterium | reverse complement strand
GAGGATCGTTTTGCGCTTGGCGCGCCAGTCCCGGAACTGGTAAGGACCCGAGCAACACGGTGGCCGAACACCGAAACGCCCCCCAACCGACTCTATGGCCTTGCGCGACTGGATCCCGTAGCCCGCCACCGCAAGCGGGATGAAGGCGACGTACGGCGACTTCATGACGATGGTTCCTGAGTACCGGTCGTGCACATCAACGTGACTCAGGGTTCCGAGGTCAGGCGCGTTAATGGAATGCGCTGCGGGATCGATGATGCGCTCGAACGAGAACCTGACATCATCCGCCGTCATTTCGCCGAAACCGTTGGTAAACATTTGGCCAGGCTTCAGGCGAAAGGCGTAGTGGGTGTCGTCGATGGCTTCGAAGTACTCGGCCGCCTGAAGCTCGGTGTCCCAGCTACCGTCAGTCTTAAACTGCAGGAGATATTGATATATGGCATCGCAAACCAAGCCTTCAGCGCCCGAAAGCGTGAATGACGGATCGAGTGTGCTGAGATCCTGGTAATTGCGGATATGCAGTTGGTCGCCCCGGACTGCCCAACTGGTTCCGGGCAGCCAACCTGCGACGGCCAGCCCCGCCAAACCGGAGTGACACAGGAAACGTCTGCGGTTAATTTGATCGGGTGCTCGATTCTTCTTGTTTTGCACTTGCCTACAGTATGCAAAAGGCTTGGCTGAGTACAGGCCGTAAGCTGGGAAGTATTGTATTGCGGTACCTGCTCCAGGCACCTACAGCCATTCGCGGGACCGCCCGAGCCTGCAATCAGACAAGCCGGCGCCTTCCCTGCTAGTCCGACGGCACAATTCGATTCAGTTCGTGGAAGAAACCCTCGACCAGGACGATACGAAAGTCCTCGCTGTTCTCGACCATCAGGAATCGGCCATCCGGAGCCACGTCGTATCGCTGATGGCCAGAAAGATCGACCGTGTACGGGCCGTCGAAGAGTTGCACAGGTTTTGATACGTCGATCTCAGGCCCGAGCCTGATACCAGCTGCCATGACCTTGCTGCCTTGGCGAAAAAACAGCTCGTCACCGTTTGCTGACCAGATCGGCGACAAACCGCCATCGATCGATACGGGTATTCTTTTTCCGGGGCCCGGATATGGCGTTACATACACCTGAAACTCGCCCCCGGATTCGTCGCTGACGTAAGCAAAAGCACTGCCGTCGGGGGCGAACCTGCCCGACCGTTCATTATTCGGTCCGTTAAGGAACGGTTTGTAATCACCGTCTCGGGTCACAATTAGGATGTCTGATCGATCATCGAATACGGCCAGGTGCTCGCCGTCTGGCGACCACGATGTGGGAACGACATCGGATTCCAGGAGCACCTCCCGCTGTGGACTGGCGTCAGCCACTTTTTCGTAAATCGTTCCGCCCTGTCGAAACGTCGCGAACTCGCCATCCGGATGCCACAGTGGGAACCCCGCACCTCCGTCCATATCACTGGTGATTGGACTTAGCGTTCCCCGCCGTGTGTCATAGACATGAATCCCTGGCTCGGTATCGAGCAAGGCATGCTTGCCATCCGGGGAAAGATCTACGTGGCTATAGTCGCGACGTTCGGCAGCGAGAGGCGCCGCAATTCCCTGTCGATCAACCCACACCAGGCCAGCGGTTCCATCCACTCGCTCCGCAACATACACGAGTGTGCCATCGTCGGACAGACGTGGTCCGGAAGCGGCGCCGGTGGTTATTTCCTTTGCCTGGCCGAGTACTCGCAGTGACCCAAGATCGAATCGCGCTGCGATCAGCGCGGTTCCCTGGCGAAACAGGATATGTCCGGTCGGCGAATAAACAGCCTCGTCCCCCTGAAAAGGGAGCTCGTCGACTGTCCCCGTTTCCAGATCTATCACTCCCAGTCGTGACGTCACGCCGGACCGCTCGATCGTCACTAAAGCGTGAGTACCGTTGGGCAAAACATGCGGAGATGAATAGTCGGCTGTAGCATCCGTTGCCGGGATGAACTTACTGTCCGCGCCCGAAATCGGCACTTTAATCAGGCCGCCTCTAACTCCGATCAAAATACTGTTATCGCCAGTCCAGCTCAGTCCGCTTGCGCCTTGCTCTTCAGGTAGCTCGAAAATCGTTTCCGGACGCCCTCCTCGGATTGAGACAATTTCAAGTTGCCTGGCATTCTTGATAAAGGCCAATTGTTCACCATCGGGAGAAAACGTCAGATTCCACGGCTCCGCGCTCGGACTGACCAACGTAATTGAATCCAGGCTATCCAGTGGTCGCAGATTTATTGTCGTGCGATTGTCATCACTTCCCGGATACGCGAGATGCGTTCCCTGCGGCGAAATTCTCACTCGAAAGTCGCCCCAGTTGGTCATGTTTTGCCACGGCAAATCGAGGGCGAATCGACGAACTCTTTGAGTGTCTGACGAAGACAGGTTATTCGACCCCGCGAGAAAATGGTCGGCCACCAGCAGTCCGACCGCCACGAGGACGAGCACCTGCAAAATGACCGTGAGACTTTGTCCCCGCGCAGGCGAAGCAATGTTAGCTGCTCGCGCATCGGCTTCCGGTTCAATACCACGCGGAGTCAGATCGAATGCCCAGGCAAGAACGACAGCTATGGGAAACCCGACGGCCAGCAAAACGATGACGACCGTATCAAGCCACCCGGGCAGCTTCAGCGGATCATTGATTACGTCGACGACCTGGATGATGAGCCAGGCCATGACGGCATAAACCGCGGCTACCTGGAAAACTTTGCGTCGTCTAATTTCGCCCAGTAAGGACATGCTTGCTCCAAGACAATTCACTGAACCGGATTCTACCCAGTTCGGACTGCTGAAACGTGCGGAATCCATTATTTTGGGTCCAAATGCGCTACCCGTGAGTTGAGGTCCTCAAACCACCACCGCAAAGATGAAAAAGGAACCCAGACCGGCCCACTCGACAGTAGGTGCTTGTCCCTATTGAGCCACGGTCTGATGACGCTCATCGTAAAGAAACTCCAGGTGACCCAGGGAGTTACTTTGGACCGCGAGACTTACAACTGCGTGATAGGGCTGTAATGCCTGCCGTTGAATTGCATGTACTTGCTGGATGGTTAGCCGTCTCGCTCGGTGTGTTTTCGGGCGCTGCGATGGGGCTGCTCTTTCATGACGAGACGTGGGCAGGCGGCTACGGTTCTTTTCGCCGGCGCATGCTGCGCCTCGGCCATATATCCTTTTTCGGTATCGGCTTTCTCAATTTCTTCTTTGCGCTGACTCTCACTGAATTTAGCTTGCCCGAGACGACGATTCGAATCTCATCGACATGCTTTCTGACGGCCCTAATTACGATGCCTTCCTGTTGTTACCTCACCGCATGGAAGAAACCTTTTCGGCATATATTTCCCATACCTGTACTCGCTGTCTTGGCGGGCGTAATTCCGATCCTGATCCACTGGCCCGCCTCATGAAGATGGGCCTGATAGCAATGAGCGGCGTGCGGGCACACAACGAGGAGCTCACGCGCCTGGGCCTGACACTGCCCGGCTTCGTTGAGCGCAACAAGATCATCGCGTCTCTGCCAAGCCTCGGCTTGCTCACGTTGGCCGGGATGACTCCGAAAGACGTGGACCTCGACTATGTGGAGGTTGACGACATAGACGAAGTCGATCCCCTGCTCTGCAGTTTTGACGCAGTTGCGATCTCGACGTTCTCGGCACAAATCAAGGAGGCGTACACGCTCGCCGATCGCTTTCGCAGCGCCGGTGTAATCGTCATCCTGGGTGGCCTGCATGTCACTGCGAGGCCGGATGAAGCTCTGCAGCACGCTGACAGCATAGTGATCGGAGAAGGCGAGCCAGTCTGGCCAAAACTCGTAAAGGACTTAAAACAGCGCAGACTCCAAAAAATCTATGACGCAAGCGGCACACCGTTCAATCTCGGCAGCTCTCCGATGCCACGTTTCGAATTGCTTGATATCGAGCGCTACAATCGACTCACAGTTCAGACGCAACGAGGTTGCCCGTTCAACTGCGAGTTTTGCGCAGCATCGATTCGGCTGTCACCGACATTTCGGGTCAAACCCGTCGATAGAGTTATTGCAGAGATAAGGCGCATCAAGGAGATATGGCCAAAACCGTTTATCGAGTTTGCCGACGACAATACGTTCGCCAACCGGAAACACGCAAAGAAGCTATTGCGGGCACTGATCCCCGAAGAGATCCGCTGGTTTACAGAATCGGATATTTCATTCGCAAAAGACAACGAGTTGCTCGGATTGTTGCGGGACAGCGGCTGCGCGCAAGTTCTGATCGGCCTCGAGAGCCCAACCCGATCGGCTTTGCATGGCATCGAACAGAAGTCGGACTGGAAAGCTAGGCAGCTCGATTCTTACCTGTCTGCCATAGAGAACATTCAGAGCCACGGTATCAGTGTCAATGGCTGCTTTGTACTTGGACTTGATGACACGGGTCCGGAGAGTTTCGAGCAGGTTCGTGATTTCGTGAAACAAAGCGGACTCTACGAAGTACAGATCACGATTCAGACTGCGTTTCCCGGCACCCCACTCTACGACCGCCTGCGGCGGGAAGAGCGTTTGCTTGACGAGACGGCCTGGGAACTGTGCACCTTGTTTGATGTGAACTTCCGGCCGAGCGGAATGACGGTATCGGAGTTGGAAGAAAAATTTGTCTGGCTGGCTAAGGAACTCTATAGCGCTAAAGCGACTCGGGCCCGCCGTATGGGCTTTTTCAGGAAATTGCATGACATGAATAGACGCGTGCGATCGCACGCTGGAGGTACAGCATGAGCGACAAATTCATCAAACCATTTTTTCTGATAGCAGCTCTCTATGACGGCGTTCTTGGCATTGCCTTCATCCTCGCACCGGCGTCGATTTTTGCCATGTTTGCAGTCGAGCCGCCCAACCACATGGCGTATGTTCAGTTCCCGGCGCTACTGTTGATACTGTTCGCCATCATGTTCTACCGCATAGCCGTGGACCCGCTGCGAAACCGTGACCTGATCCTGTACGGTTGCGGACTCAAAGTGTCGTATTGCTCGGTTGCTTTCTGGTATGAGCTCACGACAGGTGTGCCATCCATGTGGATGCCCTGGGCATGGATCGACCTGATTTTTTTGGTCCTGTTTATCATCAGCTGGAAGAGTCTTGGCAAGCAATCCGCCGCGGCGGCTGATAGCCGTCCTCGGGTTTAGCTTGTCTTCGGTATCCCTTTTCGATGCAGGCCAAACTCCGCCGCAATCGCATCAATTTCGATGAGTTCCAGGCTGGTCGTAATACCGTCAGCTTGAGCAATGGCGTGCAGGGAGTTTAGGAAATGCTTGGCACGTTTCTCGTCCAATGCCGGGTTCACAATCCGATTATCCAGGTTGGACTTCGCACGACGCTGCATCATCGATAACTCCATGATGAATTCCACTTCGGATTCCTTCAGATCGGCAACCTCATGCAGTATGCGGCGTATCTTTTCGCGCTCGGCGTCGCTGACTTCGCCGTCAGCGTAGGCAATACGGGCAAGCGCGAAAGCGAACGTCGCCAGGTAGTTGGCAGAATTCGGATCGTGCTTCTCCAGTAGATTCAGCATCCGGCTGGTACCCTCAGAGACGACTTCGCTCATGGACCTCATGCGACCATCTTCGACGTGCAAAATACGATCAGCAACATCGAGGATGCGATTGTCGTGCGTAACGAGTATTACCGCGGAGCCATCTTCGCGTGCCAGATCCTCGATCAGTTCGACCACGTCACGACCGGATTTCTTGTCGAGTGACGCCGTTGGCTCATCGGCCAATACGATCTTCGGACGGTTCACGAGCGCTCGCGCGATGCCCGCACGCTGTTTCTGTCCACCCGACAATTCACGCGGGAGCTTGTGTTCGTGCTCGGCCAGCCCCACTCGCTGCAACACCTCGATGACGCGACGCTTGTCGTCTTTTCTTTTTTCGCTGTTAAGCTGCAAAGCCATCTGCACATTCTGGCCAATCGTGAGACTGTTCAGCAGATTGTGTGCCTGGAAGATGTAGCCGATCTGGCGGCGCACCTTGATTAGCTTTCTTTCTCGTGCATTGAGGAGCTCCTGCCCCAACACCCGCACGCTACCCTCCTGGGCTGATCGCAGTGCGCCGACCAGTGTCAGCAGAGTAGTTTTTCCGGATCCGGAAGGCCCGGTCAGGATGACAATTTCGCCACCGTTGATTTGCGTGGCGATGTCGAACAGCACCTGTTTCCTCAAGGCACCCTTGCCGAAGCAATACGATACACCGTCGAGGGCGATTCTTGCTTCGGTACTCATCAGAACACCTCCGCCGGATCAACGGCGCGCAGCTTGCGCAATGCCAGCAAACCCGATCCTGCACACATCGCCACCGTCAGCAAGAAGACGCCGAGCGCACTCTGCAGGCTCATTTCCAGTGGCAAGCGCGTCGCATCGGCGCCCTTGCTGAACACCAGGTGGGCAACGCCAAGTCCCGGCAGATAGCCAAGTACAGCGAGTATGACCGCTTCCTGCAGCACTACATTACGCAGGTAGCCATGCGTGTAGCCCATGGCTTTGAGCGTTGCATATTCCTGCAGATGATCCTGAACGTCAGAGAACAATATCTGGTAGACGATGATCAGCCCGACAATCAGACCCATTACCGCGCCGAAGGCAAAGATGTAGCCGATCGGGGTGGTCTTGTTCCAGTATCCGATCTCCAGATCCATGAACTCCTGCCGGGTTAGCAAGCGAACGTCTAAAGGAATGACAGCCTTGATCCGCGCCTGCACCTCCTTGGCGTCCTGCCCGGGCTGCAGCTTGATAATGCCGAAATCGATAGCGGCCTTTTGCCGGGTTGGCAGCAATCGCAAAAAATTCAAGTCAGACGTAATCACACCGCCATCAAGACCGAATGATGTGCCCAACTCGTACATGCCGGCGATCCTGACGCGACGATCGTTGATTTCGGCGCTTACTTCCTCCCCGGTGTCCAATAGCTCGCGTACCGGGCCGTACTCGTCGCGCCCGCGCCGGTCGAAAATGACCTGGTCCGGCATCTTTATCGCTTCCTTTTGCTCCTTACTGAGCAGGCGCTCAAACCCCGGCTCGGACGGGTCGAAACCAATTGCCAGAATGTTGCGCGCATTCGACGGATCGACCGGATTGCGCCAACTTACGAGGCGCATGTAAACAGCAGTCGCCGACGCAACGCCCTCGATGCCTAGCGTCTGGTAGAGGCGCGCTCGCGGGAATTGTTTCGACGACACCAGGAAGTCAGTCTTGGGGCTCAACATCGCGAGATCGTAGTCCAGTGCCGTGTGATAGCGCACAGCGCTGACGAACAGCGCTTCGCGAAACTCCAGTTGCACAAAGATCAGGATCACGGCGAACGCGATTCCGGTTACCGCGGCGGCAAGTCGTAACTTCTGGGCCTTGAGCTGAAGCCAGCCAAGCGCAATCGTTCCAGACATCAGGGGTAGATCTCTACCTTGACCTGCATGTTGGTGTAGCGGGACACAGCTTCGCTTTCATCCAGCAGGATGAACACCTCTACTACACGGGCGTCTGTCTTGGCGATCGGGTCCGCACCAATCACGTCGAGTCGGCCGACTTTGAGTGAGATGCGCTCCACTTTCCCGAGCAACTCCTGTTTAACCGCTGTCGATCGAATTTTCGCCACCTGACCGACCTTCACCTCCGCGATGTCAGTTTCGTATACCTCGGCGACGGCATACATACGTTCGGTTTGGCCAAGTTCCATTACGCCCTCGGGCCCGACCCGCTCACCGGGGTAAGCGTGAATCTCGAGTACCTGCGCGCGAATCGGCGAACGGACGACGGCCAGCTCAAGACGTGCCTTGGCTGCATCGAGGTCCGCAATGGCAATGTCGAGGTCCATTTGCGCCGACTCGAGGTCAGACCTGCTGGTCAGGTTGCGGGCTGCAAGATCCTTCTGCCTCGTCATTTCGCTGCGGGCATTGCCAAGAACAGCCTCAAGACGAGCCGCTTCAGCTGTGCGCAAAGCATAACTGTCGAGCCGGGCGACAACCTGGCCACTGTCGACCCAGTCTCCCTCGGAGACCAACAGCGAGTTCATAACGGCAGCGGTAAGGCCGCCGCCGGAGGGACCGGCAAGCTGCAGCACACCGTTTTCCGGCTCCAGCCTGCCCAGGCTCGAAACTACGCGTTCTTCGGCAACGACATCGTGCGCGATAAGCAACGTCAGGGCGAGTAAGAGTTTCAGGCTAGGTTGCATTTTCGTTCCCTTATTATTGTAGTTTTTATCTGCGGCTGCCCGGAATTGCCCTGGGACAGCTGCAGGACATCGTGCCGACATCGTGATTCTAGTCTAAGACGGTGTGACCTGTCCGCACTGTGCACGCGCTTCGCGAACGCCGCCCAGCAAGGCACGAATTTTCTCCGCGTACTGCTCGAACCACAGGAATGCATATGACTTCAGGTCCTCTACGCGAACCTCGGTCGTGTTGTCGATCTGCATCAACGACCTAGGCAGCGCTCCATTAATTCGCAGGTAGCGGCCGCCAAGTAGTTGCTCACACTGGTGCGCACTTACCGAAGAACTGGCACTCATCATGTGATCCAGCAGCCCGTTAGTCAGCCATTCGAAGATGCCCCAGCCACGGGAGTCTTCGCCGATCTTGTCGCGGTCCTCCTGGCTGAGATCGTGCGCGGGTTTGCCGGTGCCGAGCGACAGCATCCAGATGTCGTCAAGTGTATGCCCGATCGCCAGGGCTTCGCTAATCGCACATTGGCTGGGATCGTTAGT
>JAOUNH010000278.1 GCA_029881055.1 Gammaproteobacteria bacterium | reverse complement strand
GCCAGAGTCAACGAGTGACTCATCCAGTATTTTCAGGGTCTCGTGAGTACCGGTATCCTCACGGACATACTTGTTGCGGATTAGCACCGTTTTGCCCGGGCCGGCATCTTCGATCGTGGGCGCAACATTCTTCTCATTACGGACAACCGCATTGGCGACCGTTCGCGGAGCCGTCCGTTTCGGTCGGGGCACGACATGCGCGCCTGTTAGCTCAAGCGGCCCTGGCAAAGCGTCGTCTTCGTCATCAAAGCGATCTTTTAGCCAATTTTTGAGTTTCTTAAACATGGTTTTTGCGCGGGCGGGCCTCTCGAAAGTGTATGTAGGGCCGATCGAACATTCAATGGATGACCGCCGTACATGAATATCTTACAAACTGTTTGGTTGCTAAACCTAAATTCTTTCGAAAAGTGTGATCTGCGTCACGCAAAAGAATTTTGGAAAAGAATCCGACAATAAATCAGGGCTTTTGCTTTTCCGTTCCACTCTTTCGCCACCCGAATATCATCAGCCGAAGACATTGCCAGCCCAGGTACGGCGACAGGATCAGAAACCAGGCAACGATATCGCCGGTTCTGACCTTGGTACTCAAGGTACCGAAAAAGTCGCTATAACCGAGACCGCCATAAGTGCCAAATACCGCCTGGCCGACGTTGTAGATGACCAAGGGCATGACCGCCAGGCCCAGAAACAAGAGCACCGTAAGCAGTGCCAGCTCTTTGGTTGCGAGTTGCCTTATCGTGGGTGTGCTTGGGGAGGTTGTCACTGAGGCTCGGGATATGTCGTAGCGATTCCTGCCTCTATCGTTGCCTACCGGGGGGCGCAGGTCAAGGCTGATCGAGATTCGATGCTTTGGGTCTCTCAGACCGCCGGCGACGATAGACGAGAGCCCCGAGGTGGACGCATGCGGCAGAGAAAAGCAGGTAGTGCGGTAGTACCCAGAACCACTCGCTGATGTACAAGGTCGCGAAAAATGCAGCAATACCTGAACCCAGATAGAAGTACGGGAGCAGGTCGTACAGAAGCTTCGGTAACCAGATCTTTTTAGTGGCGAGGCTGCCAGTCTTGCGATCGACCTGTTGTGTTTCCGACAGCGCTATCGGCTTCCCTGCGGCTGTGCTGATCATCGGCTAGGTTCACATTCCCTGTAATGGAGTCAACCTTATGCCATTTGAGAATGTCAGTCCGTGAGGGTCTTCACACTTCACTTCAGCGCGTCAGCTGTCGCGTTTCTTGCGTTCTTCATACTCGAAGCGGGCGCTGCCTATCGTAATGACATCCCCATGCGTCAAGACCTTACTCGCGACCTTCTCGGCATTGACCTGAATACCATTTTTGCTGCCAGTATCGATTATGCGTGTCTGCTCGGCATCCGTTTCAATGACGGCATGATGCCGGCTGATGTAAGCAGCCTTGAGCTGAATATCGTTGTCGTTTGTACGGCCAATAGTCAGTCGATTCTTGAATAGCGGGAACCGAAGCACCTGGTCATCAACTTTTCCGATCAGTACGCGAGTGATTCTGTCGACCGTCGCACGTTTGTCACTTTCTTCCCGTCCGTTCGAACGCTCCGTCATTCGTTCGTCGATGTCGTGAATAACATCGCCGATCTCGCCGATGGACTCAATATGCTCCGATTTCTTCGCAAGTTCGGCGAGCAGTATCGAAATCGCTTCGCTCTTGGTCGATAACTTCTGCTCGAGACTTTCCGACTTTCGAGTGAGCTTGGTTACTTCCTTCTGCAGTTCGTGGATGCGGGTTGCCGACTTTTCTTCGGCTTCTCCGAGCATGCGCTCGAGTTCTTCCTTGAAATTTCGTGTATCGACAAGATCAGATGCAAGCTGGCTGTTTAGCTCGTCGGATTGCACGGCCGTGCTCTGAGCTTCGCCGAGTTCGAATCTCAGAATGCGCATCTCATTTTCGTGCGCTCCCCGAGCCGCGTCCAGCTTGTCCTGCATCACCTCGACAGCCACAGCCATCGACGCGGCGTCTTTGTTTAGTTGCAGGTTCCTGTCTCTTGCATCCGACAATGATTTAGTAAGATTTGCGATTTCACGCTCGAAACGCGTATTTGCTTCGATCAGATCCTGAGACTGCTGGCGAATTGAATCCGCGTATTTTTCAGACTGTTGAAGACGCATGCGGAGATCGTCCGTGCCATGATCTCGAGAGTGCTTCGGTTCCGTATCTGGTGTCTGGTTCTGTGCCCTGAGGGCATCTCCAGCATTGGTTAGCTTCAGGCCGTCAAAGCGCGCTGCCAATTGGCGGAAATCAATTTCGCGCTGCCGGATCTCCGCCTTCAGTGCTTTA
>JAOUNH010000115.1 GCA_029881055.1 Gammaproteobacteria bacterium | reverse complement strand
TGAATGTGTCGCCTGCGGCCGTCGTATCGACGACGGTGACGCGAGCCGCTTTCTCGTAATAGGTCTCGTCCGCGTTGTGCAGCAGGGCACCGCGACCGCCCATCGTGATCACGACATTCTCGACACCGCGTTGCAGCAATATTTCGGCTGCACTTGACGCACTCTCGCGATCGACGATTTGAATGCCGGTAAGAATTTCGGCCTCGGTTTCGTTGGGTGTAATGCAGAACAACTTTTCCAGTACCGTGTCGGGCAACTCTGTCGCGGGTGCAGGATTGAGTATGCAGGGCGTGCCTTGTTGATGCGCGAGATCGACGGCGGTTGTAACGGTGTCGAGCGGCATTTCGAGCTGCAGTAATACGAGGCTGGTATCAGCGAACAGGTCTTTTTGACGACGCAGGCATTCGGGGGACAGTTTGCCATTGGCGCCCGGGGCGACAGCGATACTGTTCTCGCCGTTTTCGCTGACCAGTATCATCGCGACGCCAGACGGTACGCCGTCGATCACTTGTACAAGTGAAGTATCGATGCCTTCGGTTGCGAAGTTATCGATTGCGCTTCGGCCGTAGCCGTCATTGCCAACCGCCGCTACAAAACGAACCTTGGCTCCGGCGCGTCGCGCGGCTACGGCCTGGTTGGCACCTTTACCACCGCCAAATGTCTGCAGATTTTCACCCAGCACGGTCTGCCCGGGCAGCGGCAACACGGGCACGCGTATCACCAGGTCGGTGTTCGAACTACCGATGACGAGTATTGATGACACGGGTTTTTTCGCCTGTCCTGAAATTGCGCAAGACTATAGCAGATGACCGCATTGCTACGGGTTCTACGTATTGAACTGGCTGGCCCTGCAACGTATTCATGAAACTGGCGGAATTGGATGCACAAATCTGCGCTCGACTGCCGACTTTTGCTGCCGCCTGTTTTGATCGTGCATGAACCTTGCCTGTCCGATAAGAATAACTGAGGAGGCGGCGATGAAGTGGCATGTCTTGCGACCCCTTTGGGTGGCCATCGGCCTTGTAGGTCTAATCCTCGTTGCCCGCCAGTTCCTGGTTCCCGATGACTTCGGCGTGCACGGACGAAATTTCACTTACGGCTATTATCGCCTGAGCAATGTCCAGGAGTGGAAAGATTTCCCTGTCAAATTCCAGGGCAGGGAATCCTGTGCCGAGTGCCATGAAGAAAACCTGGCAAAAGTGAATGCCTCGAGCCACGCACCGGTTGAATGCGAAAACTGTCACGGACCGTCCGTTAATCACCCCGACGACGTCGAGCTCCTGCCACTTAACACCACCCGCGAACTTTGTTTGCGCTGCCATGCTTTTCTCGATTATCCGAACAGTGCCCGGGCCAGCTTGGTCAGCATCGAGGACCGGCGTCACAAACGTCGCTATGAGTGCGTGAAATGCCATAACCCGCACGACCCGAAGGAGGAAGTGGAATGACTTGTTCTCGAAGGGAGTTCCTGAAGAATACTGTGAGCAGCACCGTCGCGTCCGTGATGCCCTTGAGCGCATTTACACTCCTCAGCCACGCAGAAGCGGCAGCAGCACTGGCCGAATCAAAGGTGCGCTGGGCGTTCCTGGTCGATACCAACAAATGCGTCGGTTGCGGTCTGTGCGTGACAGCGTGCAAAAAGGAAAATGAAATTCCTTTTGACGCTCCCGTGACAAGAACCTGGGTTGAACGTTACGTTGTCACTAAAGACGGGGAAACGCACATCGATTCTCCGATGGGCGGACGCGACGGCTTTATCGACGACAAGATTCGTGGCGAAGAAATTGACCCGGACAACATCGACAAGGCGTTTTTTGTACCGAAGTTGTGCAATCAGTGCGACAACCCTGCTTGCGTGCAGGTGTGCCCGGTCGGCGCAACCTACCAGACTGACGATGGTGTCGTGCTGATCGACAGGAACTGGTGCATCGGCTGTGGCTACTGCATCATGGCATGCCCATACGGTGTCCGGTTTTTTCATCCCGAGAAGAAAGTCGCCGACAAATGCAATTTTTGCTATCACCGGATCAGCAAAGGCATGCAGCCCGCATGCGTTGAGTGTTGTTCCTTCGGCGCGCGCCGTATCGCCAACCTGAATGATCCGAATGACCCGGTCGCAAATATCATCAAGACTGAAAGAGTCTCGGTGCTGAAAGACGAATACGGTACCAAGCCCCACGTCTTTTACCTTGGCCTCGATGCGGAAGTGAGGTGATCAGATGATTGAGGAACCCGTAGTTCATGGCATCGAGTGGACCGTAAAAGAGCTTTTTGTTTATCCCAACGAGTTCATCTACTGGAGTATCCAGATCGTCATGTACCCGTACATGACCGGGCTGGTTGCGGGCGCGTTCGTATTGTCGTCCCTGTACCACGTTTTCGGGCAAAAGGACCTCAAGGAGATTGCGCAGTTTTCCCTGGTATTTTCACTGGCGCTGTTGCCCGTTGCGGCGCTGCCCCTGCTGTTGCATTTGCAGCAGCCGACCAGGGCAATGGAGCCCCTGCTGACACCACACTTCACTTCCGCGATTGCCGCATTTGGCATTGTCTTCACTACCTACGCGTTGATCGTCCTCAGCGAAATCTGGTTCGTTTATCGCAAGTATTTTGTGGAGCAGATTCATGCCCTGAAAAGTGCGCCGGGACTGTCGAGTGCAATGCGGCGTACGGTTTATCGCGTCCTGGCGATGGGCGCATACGATGTCAGTGACGGCGCGATAAAGATTGACAAGAAGGCGGCCACGATTCTTGCCGCTGTCGGTATCCCGGTGGCCTGCTTTCTGCACGGTTACGCAGGATTTATTTTTGGTTCCGTCAAGGCCAACGCTTTATGGATGTCGCCATTAATGCCGGTGATTTTCATCATGTCGGCCGTGGTGTCCGGCATTGCTCTTTGCATGCTGACGTACATCGTCATTATGGAATGGCAGGCATTTCGTCGCCGACGCAGTGGCGGCGTAATTGAAGCCGGTGAAATAAAAGGCGCAGAGGCGGAAGTCATTAGCAAAGCGGCGCGTTACCTGATCGGATTTCTGATCGCGGCGATCAGCCTGGAGCTGCTGGATCTGATCTTCCGCGGTTATACGGCGATGAAGTCCTGGGACATTCTGCGTTCCGTAATGTACGGCAAGGATTTCATGAATATTTTCGTGCTGCAGTACACGCTTGGCAACCTGGTGCCATTCCTGTTGCTGGTGCTGCCGAGACGAACACTCTTGAGGACGGTTGTCGCTCTGTTGCTCGTCCTGTTCGGTGTATTCATGATGCGTTGGAATGTCGTGATTGGCGGCCAGGCTTTCTCTCTGTCGTTCTCCGGCTATATGCATTACGAGATACCGGTTATCCCGCACAGCGTCGAAACATTCAAGGAAGGCGTGTTCGGCGCGCTCATGGTGATTACGACTCCCTTCGTATTGTTCTGGATCATCAATAAATTTGTGCCTTCGTTGCGGAGGACCACAGAGGGGAGCTAGGCCATGGGCGAAGGTATCGCCAATCTTGAGGTGCGTGTCGCGGCGGTCGAGCGGCGGCTCGCAGTTCTCGAAGGTGCAAAGCCGTCTGCGACGGTCGCTGACGACCTGAGCGAGGCTGGTCCGGAGATCGAGACAAGTCTCTTATCGAACGCCCCAACGCATATCGGCAAGATCCTGTTAATTTTCGGCGGCGCTTTCCTGTTGCGCGCCATCACGGATGAGCAAATCGTACCCACGGCAATCGGCATTGCGATGGGCACATCGTATGCGTTGTTCTGGTTGTCAATGGCGTATCGAACCGGTCGAGACAAGAGTCGCAGTCTCAATGCCCTGTTTTACGGCGCCTCGTCGGTATTCCTGGCGTTGCCGCTGTTTGTTGAGGCCACGACGCGGTTCGAGTTGCTTACAGGTCGTCAGGGTGTCGTCGCGCTGGGCGTGTTTTGCGCCTTAACGCTTGCGGTGGCCATTGCAAGAAACCTGCGCAGTCTCTGCTGGGTGGTGACAGGCGGGAGCATCGCGACCGCCTTCGTTGTGTTGAATACCTCTCACAGTGCGGTGGAAACGGCGGCGTTTCTCCTGCTGCTTGGGCTCGGCACCTTGTGGGCCATCTATCGGCAACAATGGACCGGCGTGCAATGGCTTGGCGCTGTTGGTGCAAACATGGGTGTCTTTGTACTGGCAGTGCTGAGTGTCAGCGATCGTTGGTCTGTGCAAGCGCTCACGCCGTTTTTCATGGCCGTTCTGCTGCTAGTTGCCTACCTCGGGAGCTTTGCGATCAGGACACACCTGCGCGATAAGAAAATCGGCGTATTTGAAGCCATGCAGACGGTGATCGTCGTAGCAATCGCGTTCCTGACAGCGATTACCGCCTTACGAGCCGGCCGCGACATACTCGTTGAAGCGGGCTACCTGAGCCTGGTGCTAAGCGCTTGTGCGTACGGCATGGCGTTCACGCCGGAGACCCGCGCACGTCGCGGCGTCAATTTCTATTTTTACTCGACGACCGGACTGATCCTTGTAGTAGCAGGCAGCGCCTTGATCGTCTCGCCAGGCCAGGCGGCGGTGGCCTGGTCCCTGCTGGCACTGGCGATGGCCTGGTGCAGCGGACGTTACAGCCGGGTGGCGCTCAGCCTGCAGTGCACGTTCCTGCTGCTTGCCGCCGGTATCGCATCGGGACTGCTGGCGATGGGCTTCGAGGCGCTGGCGGGAGAAGGGCTCGCCCCTGGCCGGATCGCATCACCCGGTTACTTAATCGTCGCGCTCACGACCGTCGCCTGCCTGTTTATCCCGGTCGCGCAACACTCCGATCGCTGGGGAGTTTTCGCCGGTCTGCCGCAGCTTGTGGTGCTGGCCTTATCGGTCTGGGAAGTGGGGGGGCTGATGGTGGTGTTAGCCGCGCCACTACTGGCGAATACCACCGGTGCGGCGCCCGACCTTGCCATTCTGGCGGCCTTGCGCACGGGCGTACTGGCGGCTTCGTCCGTAACCCTGGCGCTCTCCAGTCGATACGCGCGCTGGCCGGAGGCCCGCTGGCTCGTCTACCCGGTATTGATCCTGGTCGGATTCAAGTTCTTCCTCGAGGACTTTCCGAACGGTCGGCCGGTGACCTTGTTTGTTGCCTTCGCGCTGGTAGGCAGCGCCCTGATACTCGTAGCGAAATTGCTGCGGCGGGACAATCCGACGGCTAACTAGTTAGCTTCAGCTGCTGCGCCACCGAAGCTGTATCGAATACCGACCCCGATCGCCCACACGTCATAGTCGTACGGGTCCTCGCCCAAAGTCAGTACGGACGGCAGCGTGTCCGGTGCGACCATCGCCCAGTCCGTCAACGTGAAGCTTTCGTAGCGCAAATCCAGGAAACCCTGCAGACGTTCATTCCAGCGATAACCGGCGTCTATGCGCATTGAGTCCAGCGTTGATTCGAGATCCGGCATCTGGCTGGCGCCGCCGCTCATGCTGTTCATGAGGATTGCGGACGTGCCCTCGGCGCGATTGTAGTCAAACTGTAAGTCGAACTTGCCTTCCGGCTGTTGCCAACGGGCGCCGAAGCCATAGTGATCAAAGCTGTCTTCGTGATCCGCCGACCAGTCGCGGCTGGCGAATTGTTCGCTGCCCAGTTGCAACGCATTGATCTCTTCCCATCCGAAAAGGACAAATGCTGACAGCGAATCTGTCATTGCAAAGCTGAGATCGAGGGTGGCGCGCGTTTCGTCGCTTTCCTTCATTCCCAGGCTGGATTGATTGTAGGTGTCTTCAGCGTATAACGCCGTTGCACTCATCGACCAACGCGATTCAGCGGGAGAGACCGCGGCGATCAACTCGCCGTAGGAACGATACCGATACGCCAGATTGTATTTCCGCATCAAGGGGTTTTGCCCCAGGCTGACGGCGACGGTCTCGTCGTAACGGTTGATGTCGCGCTCGGATTCGCCGCCCTTGACTCTCAAATCCAGCCAGTCCAGCGGGCGCCAGCGCAGTTGTCCCCAGGCTTCATCAGTGGTCTGTTCAGCGACTTCCTGGTAGTCGCGGGTGAGTTCCTTGCGCTCGACGCCACCGGAAAGCTGAATGTCCTTCCAGATGACGTAGTCGCCACTGATGCCGAGCTGTGTGCGCTCGAAGCTGTACGGCGTGTTGGTTTCGTTGTCGTTGGTAACGAAGCCATCGACGATGACGCGATTCCATCCGGCCTGCATGGTCTTGTTGTCACGATCATCGTAACGGTAGGCCAGTCGCACGCGGCCTTTCGGCAGCGGCCGGGAGGAAATCGTCAACGCATAGTTGCTGGTATCCACTTCCGCGTTGAGGGAAGTTATCGGCAGAGGCGAGGTAACCAGGTCCGGATTGATGGTGTACGGCAGTAACGCTTCATTCTGCTCGCCGCTGCCGCTGGCCAGTGAAAACGCGATGACGGTATCCCAGATGGATGCCCGGTAAGACCCGGAAACTGCGAACTGTTGAAAGTCATTGCTCGGCGCCGTGGATTTTCTTAATACTTCCATGCCCGGCGACGTAGCAAACGGCGTCTCCCAGGTCAGCGACGCATGGTTATTCGTAAAGAACGAACCATAGTAGGCGAATCCGATGCTGGCGCGGTCCGTGGCATAGCGTACCCCGGCATCGATGCGGTCCGTTTCGTAGTCGAACCATTGTGGCAGCAGCGATGCCTGCGTGAAGCTGGCTCCGCTGCTGATTTTGATGCCTTCGTTATTTTGTCGGCGGAAATCGGCGTACACATCGAATTTTTCCAGGGGCGTCCAGTCCGCACCAAGATCAAGAATCGTTCGATCACTCCCAACATCCTGCGGATACAGCGAGGACGCGAGCTGCGTAAAACCGGCGGTCGATCCCGAGGGCACCCAGCCGGACGGCAGTGAAAGATAGTCTGAGCCCGCAAAAATAGTCTGTGTCGTATCGAACAGGCGATACGGCATTTCGCGGTAGCCGATATTGAAGCCAAATTTGCCCTGCACACCGCCATCCATCTCGAAAGCCCGGGACTCAAGACCCAGGTCCTCCAGGTACCAGTTCAGGCGATAGGCGTCTTTGACGTAACTGCCTTCGCCGGCGACGATGGCATAGGCACCTTTCTCGTCGTAACCGGTTGCGTTGCCGAAGCGTGCCGCGTCATCGCTGACGTAGGTCGCCCCGACGTCATAGCTGGCGCGATACCCGTCTTCGAATGGACAGGTCTCACACAACCACTCGGAGGTATCGGCCTGCGCCAGTCCGATGCCGGGCAGACTAACGCCCAGTGCGACTAGCAGGGAACGGGTGGTTACGGGTCTTGGCATTTCAATGCTCCTAACGCATCAGTTTCGAACCGGAGGGATGGTTCGAGCCATGTACTTCGCTATGACAATTCAGGCAACTTTGGCCCAGCAGGTATTGGGACGGCACACCGCTGGCCAGGCCGCTGTCATCCTGCGGCAGGGAGGGGTGGCCATCCTGAGAGTGGCAGCCCTGGCAAAGCAGCGGCGCGCGCATACTCAGCATGCCCGGCTGGCTGGAACCGTGCGGTTCATGACAATTGCTGCAATCTTCGGATACGGGCGCGTGTTCCCAGAGATAAGGTCCGCGCATTTCCGCGTGGCAGTCATAGCAGGTGTCATTCAGGGTCTGCCGCGCTAACAGCAGGTCGGTCGTTTCACCGTGCGGGCTGTGGCAGCTGGCGCATTCCATTTTGCCCTGGCGTATCGGATGCGCGTAGGGCTTCATGGACTGCGTCCGCTGTTGCTGGTGGCAATCGAAGCAAACCTCGACCTGCGTCGATGTTGCCAGGACCGGGTCATTGTCAGCGTGCACCGTGTGGCATCCGGCACAGGAAACGGAATTGCTGTCGTGCCCGCTCGCGTGCCAGGCAAAGCCCTGGTCGCCGCTATGGCACGCGATGCAGTTGCCGTTTTGATCGGCAACGGACGCGCTGCTCATGCTCGAAAACGCGGGTACCGGTGGCCGCTCCTGTCCGCGACGCACGCGCCCGGCATGATCGCCACCGGGACCATGACAGGCTTCGCATTGCAGCTGCCCGTGGCCGAAGGGCGAATTCGCGTCGCCCGGAACCGCGTGCGCGGTCTGGAATACCGATAGCACTTTCTGGTCGTCGTGGCAGGCGAGGCAGGAGTCCGCGCCCTTGCGGCTGTATTCGGGCGCGCTCGTCTCGTCATCCGAAGACTGTGACGAGACGATGCCCGGGAAGGAGATGACCGCGAAGATCGCCGCCACTGTTGCTAATCGCGCATTCGCGGTCATGGGTACGATCCTAAGTCCTAGTTGTAGTCGAAATTGTCGAGATCGTGCGCGACGCCGATATCGGCCGTTGCGCCGTCACCGTGGCAAAGCATGCAGGTTTCCACGCCTGACGACACGATCACGCCATCTTCTGTTTTCCCGGCGCTAAAGTCGCCACCGTTCTGCAGCATATGGTTCTTCGCGAGATCCGACGTATGACAGGACGAGCACACCGATGCATTCGGTGATATCGCGACATCATCCAGCAGCGAGCTGCGATCGGCTCCCACATCGGTCGTGGTCGCCATGACGGCTGCCGGATCGACCGGGTAGTAGGTACCGGCCACGTGACAGCCCTCGCAGTTGTTGATGTGGCCCGGATACACGAGGTCCGTGTAGTCATGCAGGCTGTTGCCGAAGCCGCACAGGACCGCGTTGCCGGCATGGATCTGGTGCACCATGCGTTTCAGGTCGATCGGCTTGTCATCAGTGCCGTCTGCAATTGCGCAGGCACCAGTGGCAACGCGTCGATTAACGTCGGTCGCATTCGGGTTATGGCAGGTAGAGCAGAGCTCGGTATTGCCGACACGGTTATCGCCGTGCAAAGCCAGCGTATTGTGGCAGTCGTTGCATTTCGCGATGTCGACTACCTGGCGCCTGGCTTGCG
>JAOUNH010000114.1 GCA_029881055.1 Gammaproteobacteria bacterium | reverse complement strand
AAAGTTGCTGGATATTTGTCGTGCATTGCCGGACGGCTCATCGATCAGTGTGAGTTTAAGTGGTGAGAAGCTCACGGTTAAGTCAGGTCGGAGCAAGTTCAACCTGGTGACTTTGCCGGCGGCGGAGTTTCCGGTGGTGGAAGACATCAAGGCAGGGCAGACGATTTCCGTTAGCCAGGCGGTACTGGGGCGACTGATCGAGAAGACGCATTTTTCTATGGCTCAACAGGACGTGCGTTATTACCTGAACGGCATGTTGCTCGAAACGGGCGGCAAGTATTTACGTGCTGTGGCGACAGATGGCCACCGCCTGGCGCTATGCAAGGCAGCATTGCCAGGCGGCGAGCTCGAAGCGCAGCAGGTGATAGTGCCGCGCAAGGGCGTGCTGGAGTTGCAGCGGCTGTTAACGGGTGAGGGGGACCTCAACATTGAGCTCGGCTCGAACCATATCCGGATTCAGTTGCAGGGCATCCGGTTCACATCGAAGCTGATCGACGGGCGGTTCCCGGAGTACGAGCGTGTGATTCCGAAGGAGTCGTCAAACGAGTTGAAGGCCGACAGGACCGAGTTCAAGAGCGCTTTGCAGCGGACGGCCATCCTCTCGAACGAAAAGTACCGCGGTATTCGTCTCGTAATTCGCGACAGCGGGGTGGTTCTGCAGGCGCACAACCCGGAGCAGGAAGAGGCCGAGGAAGAGTTGAATGTTGAGTACTCTGGTGAGGACATCGAAATCGGGTTCAACGTGAATTACCTGCTGGATGCTCTCGGGGCGGTCGAAGGTGACGAGGTGACGGTATCGGTGCAGGACAGCAACTCCAGCTGCCTCATCAGGCAACCCGGGAACGAAGACTGCACGTTCGTGGTAATGCCCATGCGCCTTTAGGCGCCAGGCGGCTCTAATGATTCGCCTGTTTAGGGCCACCAATTTTCGTTGCCTTGAATACGCGGAGCTGGAACTGGGGCCGCGCTTTAATCTGATTACAGGCGCCAACGCCTCCGGGAAGACGAGTCTTCTGGAGGCGTTGGCGTATCTGGGCCGGGGAAAATCATTTCGCGGCGCCAGCACGGCCAATCTGACCCGGCACGGGCAGGACGAGTTTGTGCTGTTCGGGGAGGTGGAGCGAGGCGTCGGAAAGCTGGCGGTCGGCGTCCGGAACAGCCGGGACGGCCTGGAAGCGAGGGTCGGGGGTGCTACCGCGGCTGGCGCGGCCGCCCTGGTGGAGGCCCTGCCGCTGCAGGTAATCGACCCCGAGGTGCACAACCTGATCGCCGGCGGTCCGGAGCTGCGGCGGCGCTACCTGGATTGGGTGGCGTTCCACGTGGAACACGATCACCTCATGATCTGGCGCCGGTTCCGGCGCGCCCTGAAACAGCGAAATGCGGCATTGCGCTCAAAGTCATCCGAGGCCGCGATCCGCAGCTGGAATGCGGAGTTTGTCGATTTGGCCATGCAACTTGACGGCTCCCGCCGCGCCGTTCTGGCGCTCACCGAGCACAGCCTGTTGGAGCACGGCCATGCCCTGCTGCAGACGGAACTGGCCTTTGAGTATCAGCCGGGCTGGTCGCGCGACAAGTCCCTGGAGGCCGCACTCGACGAGGGGCTGGAGCGGGACCTGCAAATGGGGGCAACACAGGCGGGACCACAGCGGGCGGACCTCCGCGTGATCAGCGACGAGCGCCAGGCCCGGAAGCTCGTTTCCCGCGGGCAGCAAAAGCTGCTGGCGAGCGCGATGATTCTCGCGGCGACGGAGACAGCCCAGGCGGCTCTCGAGCGCCCGCTGCTGCTGTTGCTGGACGACCCGGCCGCCGAACTCGATGCGGATTCTGTTTCGAGGCTGATGGCGGCGGTGGCGGCGCTGGGGTGCCAGGTGGTCGCAACCAGCCTTGATCCCGCGGCCCTGGTTTTCCCGGAAAGCCCGGTCATGTTCCACGTGGAACAAGGGGTGATCCGGTCCACCGGAGGGGTAGTTTCCAGGGCGGAAAATAAAAGCGAAAAAACCCCCTAAAATACCTTAAAAAAGAAAGATTTGAGGCGACTCAGGAGGCTGCTTTTTGCTACAATACGCGGCGTCTCAATTGAGGATCCCGAATGGCTGACCAGAAAACCTATACTTCCAGTAATATCAAGGTCTTACGTGGGCTTGAGGCCGTGCGAAAACGGCCCGGAATGTATATTGGCGATACCGACGATGGCACCGGCCTTCACCACATGGTTTTCGAGGTCGTTGACAACTCCATCGACGAGGCGCTGGCGGGTTATTGCGACACGGTCACGGTCACGATCCATGCCGATGAGTCCGTGACGGTCAGCGACGATGGCCGCGGTGTTCCGGTGGACATGCACCCGGAAGAGGGGCGCTCGGCAGCCGAGGTCATCATGACCGTGCTGCATGCCGGCGGCAAGTTCGACAGCAACTCCTACAAGGTCAGCGGCGGCCTGCACGGCGTCGGTGTGTCGGTGGTCAACGCGCTGTCCGAACACCTGGTGTTAACGATTCATCGCGACGGCAAGACTCACCAGCAGGAATACCGGCACGGCGAACCCGTTGCCCCGCTGGCGGTTATCGCGGACACGAAACGGACGGGTACCACCGTGCGCTTTCGGCCGAGCGACAAGACCTTCACGAACATCGAGTTCCAATACGAAATTCTCGCTCGCCGCTTGCGCGAGCTGTCGTTCCTGAACTCGGGCGTGCGAATTCACCTGATCGACGAGCGCGACGAAAAAGAGGACGTGTTTGAGTACAAGGGCGGCATCAGGGCTTTTGTCGAACACCTGAATCGCAACAAGTCATCGATACATCCGACAATCTTTCATTTCTCGACAGCGAAAGAGAACATTGGCGTAGAGGTGGCCCTGCAGTGGAATGATGGTTATTCCGAGAACATGTACTGCTACACGAACAACATTCCGCAGCGCGATGGCGGCACGCACATGGCCGGTTTTCGTTCAGCGCTGACGCGGACGCTGAATAGCTACATCGAGAAAGAGCACAGCTCCAAGAAGGATAAGTTCGCACCCAGCGGCGACGATGCGCGAGAAGGGCTGACGGCGGTGCTATCAGTCAAAATGCCTGACCCGAAGTTCTCTTCGCAGACCAAGGACAAGCTGGTCTCGTCGGAAATCAAGAGCGTTGTAGAGCAGGCCATGGCCGAAAAGCTCGAAGAGTTCCTGCTCGAGCGCCCACAGGAAGCGAAGGCGATCATTTCCAAAATCGTGGATGCGGCGCGAGCGCGCGAGGCTGCGCGCAAGGCACGGGAAATGACGCGGCGCAAGGGCGCACTGGATATCGCCGGCCTGCCCGGCAAGCTTGCGGACTGCCAGGAGAAAGATCCGGCGCTGTCGGAGCTGTTCCTGGTCGAGGGTGACTCTGCCGGCGGCTCGGCGAAACAGGGGCGCGATCGTCGCACCCAGGCGATCCTGCCGCTCAAGGGAAAAATCCTCAACGTGGAAAAAGCGCGTTTCGACAAAATGCTGCAGTCTGCTGAGGTCGGCACACTGATCACGGCGCTCGGCTGCGGTATCGGCAGAGATGATTTCGATCCCGACAAACTGCGTTACCATCGCATTATTATCATGACCGACGCCGACGTTGACGGTTCGCACATCAGAACCCTGCTGTTGACGTTCTTTTACCGGCAGATGCCCGAGCTGATCGATCGTGGCCATATCTACATCGCGCAGCCACCGCTGTACAAGATCAAGCGCGGCAAGCAAGAGGTGTACGTCAAGGACGACGCCGAGCTCAATACCTATTTGCTCGCGGCCGCCCTCGATGGCGCGGCGCTGCACGTCAACACGGAAGCGCCACCGCTCTCGGGCGTCGGGCTCGAAACGATTACCAAGGAACACATCGCGGTAGAAAACATCATTACGCGCCTTGCGCCGCGTTACGATGAGGTCGTTCTGCGTACGCTGAGCGAAGTGCCGGCGGTAAATTCAAGTGATCGTGACAACCTCGATGCGCTGGAGGCCTGGACCAAAATACTGTCCGAGGCGCTGCCAAAAAGCAGCGGCGACCGCGCCGAAGACAACAGCGTCGGTACCTATACGGCGGAGCTGGACCGTGGCGACGAAAGTGGCGAGGGTGTGCGCATTGCGATTTCGCGCCTGCTGCATGGCATCTCGACCACGCGATATCTGCCGCGCGAGTTCTTCGTCACCAGCGAATACAAACACATCGTTGCCCTGGCGGCGAAAATAGGCGACCTGCTGTCCGACGACTCCTACGTCGTGCGGGGCGACAAGCAGTACCCCACGGACACGTTTGCGGCGGCTGTCGACTGGCTAATGAACGAAGCCCGTCGCGGCCAGTCCATCCAGCGCTACAAGGGCCTCGGGGAAATGAATCCGGACCAGCTCTGGGACACCACCGTCAACCCGGAGACGCGCCGGCTGCTGCAGGTCAAGATCGATGACGCGGTGAAGGCCGACGACATCTTCACAACCCTGATGGGCGACCAGGTCGAGCCGCGGCGCGAATTTATCGAGAGAAACGCCCTCACGGTGGGCAACCTGGACGTCTAGGCCCGGCCGACCGAACCAAAACTTTTGCAACGAATCGCTGTCCAAAAGCATCTTGTCGTAGAAGGAACATCGCCGTGACCAGGGTATCGCTGCTGTTTGCCGTTGCATTAGTGACCGGGTGTGCGGGCACGCCGAAAGACGAGAGCGTACTTGAGCACAATGACACCATAGACGACTACATCAAGGTCGCACAGCTTGAGGAGGTCGATAGCATTCGCTACTACGGCCAGCTGGACCACAAGGTCATCAGCAAGAAATACATCATCATCAACGCCGGTAACGACAGCTATCTCGTGACCTATATCAGCAATTGCTACAGAAGGGACGATCACACCCTCAAGCCGGATATCCGCTACGAGAGCAGTGTCTTGTGGGCGCGCTCGGATACGTATCGTGGTTGCCGCATTCAGTCTATGCACGCCATCGACCAGGGACAGAAACAGGAATTACTTACTCTTGGCGGGGAGTCAGGAGAACAAATCAATCAGATGAAAGAGGTGCCCCAGTGAACAAACAGATCATCGGCGCTTTAGCGCTACTTACGCTCGTCGCCTGCAGCAAAGAGGCCGCCGAACCGCCGGTTGCAAAAGCGCTGGGGTCTGGTATCACGCTGGAAAACATGGACACCAGTGTTCGTCCCGGCGACGATTTCTTTTCCTACGTCAATGGCGGTTGGGTAGCGAAGACAGAAATCCCCGCTGACAAGGGCCGCTTTGGCACCTTTGACCTGCTGCGCGATGCGTCCCAGGACAACGTAAAAGTAATCATCGAAGAATCTGCGTCCGGTGATTTTGCGAAAGGTACCGACGAGCAAAAGGTTGGCGATCTCTACCGGTCCTACATGGATCTCGAGACGCGGGATTCGCGAGGCATCGAGCCGCTGCTACCGGAGCTCAAGCGCATCGATGCGATTGCCAGCCGCGACGAACTGACGGCCTATTTCGCAGATGCGATGAAGCGCAACTTCGACGCCCCGATGGCTTTCGGCCAGGTCGAGGACTTCAAAGACCCCACACGTTACATCATCTACGTGACACAGAGTGGCCTCGGACTGCCCGATCGCGAGTACTACCTGAAGGAAGACCCATCCTCGGCCGAGATACGGGCGAAATACGTCGAGCACATCGAAAAGATGTTCAAACTCGCGGGCTTCCCGGACGGTGCAGCGGCGGCAACGACGATCATGGCGCTCGAAACGCGCCTTGCCAATGAGAACATGACCAAGGAGCAGTCTCGCCGCTACGCCGAGAACTACACGATGATCCCGCTGGAAGATCTCCCAAAGCTCATGCCCAACATGAACTGGCAGGGCTATCTGGACGCCGGCGGGTTGGCCGGCCTGCAACTCGACGGGCTAGTGTTTTTCGAAACGGATTACATGAAAGCGCTGGATGGCATCATCGCCGCCACGGACCTCGATACCTGGAAGACCTATCTCTACTGGAGCGCCCTGAACAACGCGGCCGCACGCCTGACGACCGCGCTCGACCAGCAAAACTTTGAGTTCTATGGCAAGACGCTCTCCGGGACCGAAGAGCAGCGCGCCCTTTGGCGACGCGCGGTGGACACGGTCAACGGTTCCCTGGGTGAGGTCGTTGGCAAAGTGTACGTGAAGCGGCATTTTCCGCCCGAGGCGAAGGAGCGCATGCTTACGCTCGTCGGTAATCTTGTGAAGGCTTACGAAAAGAGCATCAAAGAGCTCGAGTGGATGTCTGCAGACACCAAAGCCGAGGCGCTCGACAAGCTGTCGAAGTTCACCCCGAAAATTGGTTATCCCGATGAGTGGCGGGACTACTCCAAACTCGACATCGAAGCCGACGACTTTTACGGCAACCTGGAGCGCGCCGCGCTGGCCGAATACCAGCGCCTGATGGACCGGCATAACGGACCCGTGGATCGCACGGAGTGGGGCATGACGCCGCAAACGGTCAACGCCTATTACAATCCGCTGCTGAACGAAATCGTGTTCCCGGCCGCCATTTTGCAACCGCCGTTTTTCAACGTTGACGCAGAAGATGCCGTGAACTATGGCGGTATCGGTGCGGTCATCGGCCATGAAATCGGACACGGCTTCGATGACTCCGGCAGTACCTTTGACGGCAATGGCGTGATGAGAAACTGGTGGACCGATGCGGATCGTGCCGAATTTGAAAAACGGACGAGCAAGCTGGTTGAGCAATACGATGCGTTTCTTCCGTTCGAAGACCTGAGCGTCAACGGCGAGTTCACGCTCGGCGAGAACATTGGTGACCTTGGCGGCATCGGCATCGGCCTGCTGGCTTATCAGATGTCGCTAAACGGCAAAGAGGCGCCGGTTATTGACGGGTTCACCGGAGTACAGCGCGTGTTTCTCGGTTTTGGCCAGGTCTGGAGCGGCAAGTACCGCGACGAAACACTGCGCCTGCAGATCGAGACCGACCCGCACTCACCGAGCATGTATCGCGCCAATGGAGCGGTTCGGAATGTACCGGAGTTTTACGAGGCGTTTGAAGTCAGCGCAGACGACGCCCTTTATCTCGGACCGGACGATCGCGTGAAGATCTGGTAGACGGACTGCAACAAAGCAGACAAAGGGGCCCCGGATCCGGGGCCTCTTTTTTTTGCGGGTCAGGCGGCCGCTCGAGCGACCGCACGGGCCATCATCTTGTCACGCAGCCCGGCCAGCGCCTTCCTGCTTTCGTTGTCCAGGTTAGCGGGCATTGATGTGAACGCTAACAGCATCGCAATGTCGTTTGCCTCAGCCAGGTTGAGGTTCATTAACTTAAGTTCGTGCTCAATTTTGTCCAGGGTCAGGCTCGACAAGTCGTTCTCCGAAAGGGGGTAGTGGAGGACACTATACGCTTCATTCACCGGAACCGCGGATGCCTGCCGTTTTCTGCGCCATCCAGCGGTTCAACAAGATAAAGACAATTAACGGCACGCTCCACTGCACGAGGCAGGTCATGAGGGAGAACGGATCGAGCGGATCGAACCAGCGATCCGGCGCGTACACGGCGGCGGCCTGGTAAAGCCACCAGCCCAGCAGCACCGCGGCCAGCAGCGGAATAACCAGAGAGATCAGCTTGTCCCAGACAGGGCCGGCGCGCCAGTCGTCCGACTGATTGTCGATGCACTCTTGCCGGAATCGGGTAGCGCCGTGACGAATGACGGCGAATGCGACAAACGCCCCGGAAATCATAAGTGCGACGCCCCAGACGAAATCCTGGTTCGCAAAAAAGTCGAGGTTAATGGCCGACGGGACGCCCAGGGTGAAACCAACGAGGCAAACGCCGAGGATGGCCTGTCGGCGCGCGACGCCGAAATCAACGAGTATTCGCGTGCTGAGCTCAATCATGGCGATCAGAGAGCTGAAGGCTGCAAATGACAGGCCGAGGAAGAACAGGATGGCGAACAGGTTGCCGCCGGGCATCTTGGCAAACAATTGCGGCATCCAGATGAACGTCAGGCCGGTAGCGGCCGGTCCGCTCGACTTCATGATCTCGAGTATTTCGGACTTGCTCATCTCTGCGCCCAGTATGGCGAACACGGTGCCGAAAATGATGACGGCGGCGAGCAGCGAAACGGTGTTATTGCCAACGCCGGTGATGACCGCGTTTTTCACGACGCCATGGCGACCCTGCATGTAGGCCCCGTAAGTCAGAATCAGCCCCCAGCCCGCACCCGTGTCCCAGGCGTTCTGTGTCAGCGCCTCCAGCCAAACCCGGGGCTGTGCCAGCGTGGACCAGTCGGGCGTAAACAAAAACGCAATGCCCTCGGATGCGCCGTCCAGGGTCAGCGTACGCGCCAGCGAAACCAGCACTATCAGCAGCAGGGCAGGAATGAGAAAGCGATTTGCACGTTCGATCGAACGAATGCCGTTCCAGATCACAAACGCGCCGAGACCCATCGCGAGCGCGTGAAAAACAACCGGAAACCCGCTGCCCTGGAAGCCGTCCCAGGCGGCTTGCGCCGCCGCGGTGCTGAGTGGCAGCGGCTCGATGGCCATCTGCACCAGGTAGTAGACACACCAGCCCGCCACGACCGAGTAATAAAACATGATGGCCGTCGCGACGAAACCGACGAAGGCGCCCATCCAGGCAAAGTTCTTGCCTGCAATTTTCGCGAATGTGCCGACAACGCCCATGCGCCCACTGCGTCCCAGCGCGTACTCGGCAATGATCAATGGCACGCTCCACACAAACAGGAACACGAGCCACGCTACGAGGAAAGCGCCGGCGCCATCCTCGCCAGCGTTCTGCGCAGCGATACGCGGGAAGCGCCAGATATTGCCCGTGCCGACGGCAATGCCAAGCACGCACAGCAGCAAGCCAATGCGCGAGGAAAATCGTTGCTCCGTGTGGTTGCTCATGAAGGGCTCACCTTGTTATTTGCT
>JAOUNH010000008.1 GCA_029881055.1 Gammaproteobacteria bacterium | reverse complement strand
TTTTCTCGACCATCAATCGCAACCCGAAAGCCTTCGTGTTTGCCATAGTAGGCGCCGAATACATATTGAAACTGTTACCGGCCGGCACGCATGAATACGAAAAATTCATTCGACCGTCAGAACTTGAAGGCTGGGCAAGGCGCGCCGGTCTTGCGCTCAAGGACAGCATAGGTATGCACTACAACCCGATCACCCGAGAATACTCACTCGGACCAAATCTGGACGTTAACTACCTGATGCATTTTCAACGTGAGTGAACTCAACGGTGCGGAATACAATGCCGTCCTGTTCGATCTCGATGGCACGCTGGTGGATACGGCACCCGATATGGTGGCAGCGCTGCATTTATTGCAGCGTGAGCACAGCGTCATCCTGTCGCCGTATGAACTCGCCCGTTCGAATGTCTCCAATGGCGCGATTGGACTTCTCCGGGTCGGCTTTCCCGAACTTGAGATCGAATTAGGGGACGAAATGCATCAGCTGTATCTCGAGCGCTATGCGGACAATATCTGCGTGGAGTCCAGAGTATTCGCAGGAATTATCGAGCTGCTGGACCAGCTCGAAGGACTGGGTTGCCCCTGGGGGGTCGTAACCAACAAACCCGAGTACCTGACCCTGCCCTTACTTGCGGCGCTAAAGCTCGTGGATCGTTCGGGGTGCGTGATCAGTGGCGATACTTTGTCGGTTCGAAAACCGGACCCCGCCCCACTGCTGCTGGCGTGCGACATCATCGGTGTGGATCCGGGAATGGCTATTTATGTTGGCGATGCCGGCCGCGATATCGAAGCCGGGCAGCGCGCCGGAATGGCGACCATTGCTGCCGGTTACGGATACATCACGGAGGACGATGATCCGCGTGAGTGGGATGCCGATGTCATCGCGACGAGCACCGAAGAACTCGCACAAATCGTCCTCAAAGCAGTTAATCTTGAGGACTGATGAATTCCTTCACTCTTGATCCACTGTACCTGACGATCGGCCTGCCGGGATTCCTGCTGGGGCTACTCCTGGGCGTCGGTATCGCCCTCCTGATAGGCCGGAGTCGCAACAAGAGGATGGTGGAGGAACGTGAATCGGCCTTCGAACTTGCCAACGCGAAATTGACTCAGGCTTTCGCGGAACTCTCTCACCGGTCGTTGCAAGCCAACAGTGACACCTTTCTGAAACTGGCGGAGCAGCGACTCGAGACGCAGCAGGAAAAGGCGCGCGGTGAGCTGACCGAACGCGAAAAAGCCGTGGAAGCGCTGGTAAAGCCTATCAACGAAGCCATTAAAGCGTCGCAGCAGCAAATTGCCGAACTCGAAAAATCGCGTCGCGAAGCCTACGGTGGCATTAAGAATCAGCTCGAGGAAATGCAGCTCAACCAGAAATCGCTGAAACAGGAAACGCAGAACCTCGTGAATGCGCTGCGGCGTCCTGAGGTGCGTGGGCGCTGGGGCGAGATTACGCTGCGCCGGCTCGTCGAGTTGGCCGGCATGGTCGAGCATTGCGACTTCGTGGAACAGGTTCATTCTGAGACAGAGGGCCAGATCTTTCGCCCGGACATGGTTGTTCGAATGCCGGATCAACGGCAGCTCGTGGTCGACGTCAAAACGCCGCTCGACGCCTATCTGGCGGCGGCCGAAGCGCCCGACGACGCCCAGCGCAAGCTGGGTCTGGAACGACATGCGAAGAATGTTCGTGGTCACATCCGCATGCTGTCGTCCAAGGCGTACTGGAACCAGTTCGACGAAAGCCCCGAGTTCGTAATCCTGTTCATTCCTGGCGACCAGTTTCTGAGTGCCGCTCTCGCCGAGGAGCCGGACCTGATCGAATATGCCCTGTCGCGTCAGATTATCCTGGCAACCCCAACCAGTTTCGTCGCGCTGCTGAAGGCCGTCGCCTACGGCTGGCGCCAGTTGTCTCTGGCCGAGAATGCAAAGGAAATTCGAATTCTGGCAGAAGATCTGTACGGGCGATTGACCACTTTTGTCACGCATTTGAACAAGGTCGGGCGGCAACTCGCTGGTAGCGTCGAAAACTACAATAAGGCCGTAGGCTCGCTCGAACGCAGCGTGTTACCCGGAGCAAGGAAGTTCGTTGAGCTTGGCGTGCATCCGAAGAAAGAGATGGAGAAGCTGGAAACGCTTGAACCCGTTCCCCGGACACTAATCGAAGGAAACGACCCTTGAGCACTGACCCACGAGCGTACAAGTACTCCGGCGATGTCCTGCAAGACCGCGTCATCCTGATTACGGGTTCCAGTGACGGCATCGGCCGTGCGCTGGCGCTTGAAGCTGCGCGTTTAGGCGCGCAAGTCATATTGCACGGCCGGAACGCCAAAAAACTTGAAAAGGTCTACGACGAGATTCTCGCGATCGACGGCGCGGCGCGCCCGTCGATCGCAGTACTGGATCTGGCATCGGCCAATGCCGATGGTTATACGACACTCGCCAACAGCGTTGCCGATGACATCGGTCGGCTGGACGGTCTGGTCCACAATGCGGCAATCGTCGGTGATCGCTTTTCAATCGAACAATATGACGCCGTCGCCTGGCAAAAGGTCATGCACGTTAACGTCACTGCCAGCTTCGCTCTGACCCAGGTCTTGCTGCCCTTGCTGCGAGCCTCTGACGACGCGTCTGTTGTCTTTACGAGCAGCGGCGTGGGCCGAACGGGCCGCGCGTACTGGGGGGCTTATGCCGCCTCAAAGTTCGCCATCGAAGGCTTGTCGCAAGTGCTGGCCGATGAACACCGACATGCGTCGCTGCGTTCGAATTGCGTCAATCCAGGGGCAACGCGCACCGGCATGCGCCTTGAGGCATTTCCGGCGGAAGACAGGAGCCTGCTGAAGACACCGGAGCAAGTACTGGCCCCTTATATCTACCTGCTGGGTCCTGACAGTCGCGGCGTCACCGGCCAAAGCTTTGATTCTCAGTAGATATCACTTTAAGAACAACGCCTAACTTATCGTTTTCTCTTGTTTTTTCCAAACCGCCGCTTGTCGTCTCCCGGTGGTGGCCTTTGCGCTACGGGCGCCTCAAGCCCGGCGATCCGATAGAGCTCAATGACCGCTGCCGCACCCAGTTGCTCGTACCTTCCTCTCCGCAGATAGCGCGGCAGTTCGATCGGGCCATAGGCAAGCCGTATCAAGCGGCTAACCTCGAAACCAACCGCCTCCCAGAGCCGGCGGACTTCCCGATTTCGCCCCTCTTTCAGCGTCACGTGAAACCAACGGTTCGCTCCCTCGCCACCCGCGGGCTCAATATTGTCGAATTGCGCCGGCCCATCGTCCAGGTCCACCCCAGACTGCAGTTTATCCAGAACGGCCTGATCCGGATTACCATGCACCCGGACTGCGTACTTGCGGACGATTTCAGCCGAAGGGTGCATCAGGCCGTTGGCCAATGCGCCGTCCGTCGTAAATATCAATAATCCGGTGGTCGCATAGTCGAGGCGGCCGACGGCGACCCAGCGTGCGCCTTTCAGCGCTGGCAGCGAGTCAAAAACAAGCTTGCGTCCCTCCGGGTCGTCTCGACTGCTGATCTCGTCGGCTGGCTTGTTGTAAACGATGTGTCGATGGGCTTGGGAAGTCGACCGGACTGCAAGTGGCCGGCCGTCCAGGCAGATTGCTTCCGTGCCTTCGACGGGCTGGCCTAGTTCCGCAACCTGGCCGTCGACCGTCAGGCGGCCTTCCCGGATCCAGGTCTCGACCTTGCGTCGCGATCCGTGTCCGGCGGCGGCCAGAACTTTCTGTATACGATCAGCCAACCGGTTGGGGCCATTTTGAGACGGCGAGTTCCTCGTCTTCGATGCTGCCGTCCTCAAAGCTTTCGTCCACGGAGCTCTCGTCCACGGCGTCCACATCCTCAGATTCCAGCTCGTCAGCGCCACTATCCTCAGTTAGCGAATCGCTGTCGTCTTCAGGATAGAGTACCGGCAGATCGGCAATGTCGGCGTCCGGTTCCTGACCCTCCTCCATGTTCAAATCGTCACTGCCGTCGGTGCCTGCCACTTCGGGCAGGTTGAGCTGCAACCGGAGACTCTCCCAATCCGCGAGATCGGCGAGCGGTGGCAGATCATCCAGTTTTTTCAGACTGAAATAGTCCAGAAACCCCTTGGTCGTGCCGAACATCGCCGGCCGGCCCGGGATATCGCGATGGCCAACGACGCGCACCCAGTCTCGTTCAAGGAGTTGCCGCGTGATATTGCTGCTCACAGGAACGCCACGAACCTCCTCGATTTCGCCACGGGTAATTGGCTGGCGGTACGCAATCAGCGCGAGGGTCTCGAACAGGGCCCGCGAATAACGCGGCGGCCGTTCCTCCCAAAGCTTGCTAAGCCGGTCAGCCATCGACGATTTGACCTGCATGCGATACCCGGACGCCACTTCGGAGACAACGATGCCCCGGTCCTTGTACTCGTCATTCAAGGTCTCGATCGCAGCCCGGATCTCGGCTTTCTCGGGCGCCATGCGACCGTCGAAAAGGTCCCGTAGCTGATCGATGTTAAGAGGCCGGCCCGCTGCCAGTAGCGCCGCCTCCAGAAAATACTTGATTTCGTTCTGATCCATTAATCCTCTTCCAGATTTCTTGGTTCAGGCTCCGTAGCCTGACCATCATCGACTACCAGTCGTACCGATGACGCAGCCCGTATGTGCAACGGCGCGTACTGTTCCGACTGAACAACCTCAATGACCGCTTCGCGTAACAGTTCGAGTATGGCGATGAAGGTTACCGCCACTCCCATCCTGCCTTCTTCCGGATCGAACAGATCAGCAAAGCCGGTAAATTCATTCGCCTTGATCCGGCTCAGTATCTCGCTCATGCGTTGGCGAACTGACAATGGCTCGCGTTGCATGTGCAAGTTTGAATACATTTCCGCCCGTTTGAGGACGTCGTGAAATGCCAGCAACAGTTCCTTCATCGTGACGTCGGGCAACTTGGTCGTGACTTTTCGATCCGGCGCATCCGCCGTAGCAATAAAAACGTCACGTTCAAGGCGCGGCAGTTCACCGATGTCCTCTGCTGCCTTCTTGAACCGCTCATACTCCTGCAAGCGACGAACGAGTTCCGCTCTCGGATCGTCTTCCTCTTCCTCCTCGGCAACAGGTCGCGGCAACAGCATGCGTGACTTGATCTCCGCCAACATCGCCGCCATGAGCAGGTATTCACCCGCAAGCTCCAGCTGCATTTCCTGCATGACCTCGATGTACTGCACGTACTGTTTCGTGATCTCGGCAATCGGAATGTTGAGAATGTCGATATTCTGGCGACGAATCAGGTAGAGCAGCAGATCCAGCGGCCCTTCAAACGCTTCAAGGAAGACTTGCAACGCATACGGTGGAATGTAGAGGTCCTGCGGTAGCGTTGTGAGAGGTTCGCCATCAACGACCGCGAAGGGCATTTCAGCCTGCGCAGGCGATTGTTTCGCGTCCTGAGGAGGCTTGGGCGCATCTTCAGGGGTCAGGACTGTCAATTCAGGCTTCATGCGGATTCCGGCGGATTACGCCGAGAAGTGTCCGGCGTATATCGGCGCATTCTAACGTAATAATGAGGCGTCAGGCGAACTGGCTAACGTCACCGCGCCCCACCCTCAAAACCTCGACCGTACCCTTGGACAGGTCCAATACGGTCGTCGGCTCAAGGCCCGTCGGGCCACAGTCAATAATTGCCTCGATCTGACTCCCGATACGATCCTCGATTTCCATCGGATCCGTCAGCGGCATGTCGTCGCCCGGCAAAGTCAGTGTTGAGCTCATGATCGGCTCGCCAAGAACCGTCAGAACGGCGCTTACCAGGGGATGTTCCGGTACACGAATTCCGATGGTGCGGCGCTTTGGGTTCTGCAGCATTCTTGGCACTTCCCGGGTTGCCGGCAGGATGAAAGTATAGGGGCCCGGGGTGTGGGCTTTGATCAGGCGATACGCCCAATTATCGACCCTCGCATACAGACTGATCTCCGAAAGATCTGCGCATACCAATGTGAAATTGTGGTTCTTGTCAGTTTGCCGAATATGTCGGATGCGGTCGATAGCCTTCCGGTCGCCTATATGACACCCGAATGCATAACTGGAATCGGTGGGATAGGCTATGAGCCCGCCGCCCTGGATGATGCGCACGACCATCGCCACGAGACGCGGTTGCGGGTCAATTGGGTGCATTTCGATGAGTTTTGCCACGCGCGGATTGTAGGGGAGCGTCGGCTTCGCGCATACCCCTTCAATACGTTATGATTCGCGACCACAGCGATACCTGAGGCAACTGATGAACCTGCTTTTTGAATTTCTGCCCTTGGCCCTATTCTTTATTGCCTTCATCTACAAGGGAATTTATACGGCCCTGGTCGTCCTGATGATCGCAATGCCGATAGGACTGATCGCGAAATACATTCGCACCGGGGTTCTCGACAAAATGTACTTTTGGTCAACGGTGATGCTGTTGATTGCCGGCGGATTCACGCTGTATTTTCGCAATCCGCTGTTTCTGTACTGGAAGCCAACAGTCTTCTATTGGCTGGTTGCCGTCGCGTTCCTGGGCAGCCAGTTTCTGGGTGATCGTCCGTTGGTGCAACGTTTCTTCGGACTGGTTGATGGGCTCAGTTTGGAGAAGATTACGGCCACCCAATGGGCGAGACTGAATATCGTCTGGGTCATATTCTTCATTGGTGCCGGATTTTTGAACATATACGTCGCCTACAATTTCGAGCAAGCCACCTGGGTCAAACTAAAAGTATTCGGCATGATGGCATTGATGTTCGTCTTCATGCTGGGCCAGACGTTGTGGATCGCGCGACTGATCGGCGATGACACAACGGTTGAATCAGGGAAGCACGACTAGTGTGGTACGCAATAATGAGCACGGATCACGCAGGATCTCTAAATAAGCGTCTGGCCGCACGACCCACTCATGTGGCACGCTTGATTGCGTTGCGAGATGAAGGTCGATTGCTCATAGCCGGACCTCATCCCGCCGTTGATTCGCAAGACCCTGGGAATGCCGGGTTTACCGGTAGCCTTATCGTGGTCGACTTTCCATCGCTGGATGCCGCAAAAGCCTGGGCCGATCAGGACCCGTACGTCGCGGCAGGCGTTTATCAAAATGTCGTCGTTAAGCCATTCAACCTGGTTCTGCCGTGACCGAAAACCGGGCCGCACGGATCGAAGCCAAGCTGCGCGAAGCCTTCTCGCCCGACGCGCTTATCGTCAAGGACCAAAGCCATTTGCATGCCGGCCATGCCGGTGCGAAGGATGGCCGAGGACATTTTGAAATCCAGATTGTTGCCGATGCGTTCGCTGACAGCAGTCGTATTCAAAGCCATCGCCTGGTTTACGAAGCGCTGGGATCGATGATGACGTCTGACATTCATGCATTGAGCATCAGAGCAAGCGCGAAAAATGCCGATCATTCCGAGTAGATCCACCGCAAATCAATTAATATCCGCAGATTCCAAATAGAGGACCCAACCATGATTTTATCCTTCGGTTCCAGTTCGAGTCGCACAGGACTCGCAGCAGCCGCGTTGAGCACAGTATTGCTGATAGCTTCGATACCTGTATCGGCGCAGACACCTCCTTTCGACAAAGAAGTGTTGGACCTGATGCTACAGTCGCGACTGCAAAAACCGGCCTCCCAGGCATCCGCAGCAGAAATTTCCGCCGTCACCGACGAGCTGTTGAACATTTACGCAATCTCAAATTTGCCGCAGTCGGTGGAGTTGGGGAAAGATCCGCGCATCAAAGCGCAAATTGAGTTGCAGGAAAAAGCGATCCTGTTCAATGCGTTTGCAAATGACTTTATTGAAAAGAATGCAGCAACAGACCAGGAAATCTTCGACGTCTATGAAGAACAGGTCGCACTTGCACCACCAAAGGAGTTTAAGGCACGCCACATCCTGGTAGAGACCCAAAGTGAAGCGATCGCGCTCATAGCGCAGTTGCAGGATGGGGCGGACTTCGTTGCGCTGGCCAAAGAGAACTCCACAGGCCCCTCCGGCCCATCCGGTGGCGACCTCGGCTGGTTTACGGCTACTGCAATGGTCAAGCCGTTCTCAGACGCGGTCGCTGCGTTGGAAGATGGCGCATTCACCATGGAACCGGTGCAAACGCAATTTGGTTGGCACGTTATCCTTCGTGAAGCGTCTCGAGATAGTGCGCCGCCTCCGCTTGAGAGTGTTCGCGACGTGATTAAGCAGCGAATTGAGCAACAAAAGTTTCAGGATTTCATGAGCGAAATCCGTTTGAAGTCGTCGGAGTAGTGTCGACTTAACTTAATCATCCAATTTCGTTCAGCTTGGGGCGCCGTTTGGCGCCCTTTTCTATTGGCGAAAGCGAATTGTGAATCGGGTCACACCAGTACTCCAGGAACGCACCTAGTATTACTCGCGAGTCATCTCTAATCGCTCGGAGGTGGCTCCTCCAACCCTCGCATCTCCTTCACAGGTTGATACGAGAACTAAGTCGGCAAGGACGCCGACTTTTTTTATTTCCGAATGAGAATTCCAGGCAAAGAAAAAGGCCACATAAAGTGACCTTTTCCCTATAGGTTCGAAAAGACTGGTGCCGCGTAGCGGCAAAACCTAGACGAGCGAAATCAAAGTCGTCCTTTCGAACGATTCGATTATCGAGCGTCTACGCTTCGATTCGAAATCATCCTGCCACCCGACAACGGGCGTGTACCCTGGAAACTCCACATCGCACTCGATGGAGCTTCGCTGCTACCGAGACTTGCCGTGTAATCGATAGTCAGATTACCCATTTGAGCGGTACCGTTTAACCGATCGACTGACGACAACATGCCTGTGATAAACACTTCCGTGGCACCAGGAACATAGCGCTGACTAGAGACACTAACGTCATCGGCGTAATACCAACCGGAAGAGATTACCGATCCCTGGACCGCAACGAAGTCACCAACGCGAATACTAGAAAGCATCGCCTGCGACGCCATCACAGTCTGCCCCATCGATCCGAATACGCCGTTGACTCGGTCGACTGAGTCGACTGGGCCGGCGAGCAGCATCGAGCTACCGTCGATACCAGCGGTTGAACTGCCATCAATACCGAGAACCGAACTACCGTCGATACCAGCGATTGAACTGCCGTCAATACCGGCAATTGAGCTGCCATCAATACCGAGAACCGAACTACCGTCGATACCAGCGATTGAACTGCCGTCAATACCCGCGATGGAGCTACCGTCGATACCAGCGGTTGAACTGCCATCAATACCGAGAACCGAACTACCGTCGATACCAGCGATTGAACTGCCGTCAATACCGGCGATGGAGCTGCCGTCGATACCATGAGCTGAGCTGCCATCAATACCGGCAATTGAACTGCCATCAATACCAAGAACCGAACTACCGTCGATACCGGCAATTGAACTGCCATCAATACCGGCAATTGAGCTGCCATCAATACCGAGAACCGAACTACCGTCGATACCTGCGATTGAACTACCGTCAATACCGGCGATGGAGCTGCCGTCGATACCAAGAGCTGAGCTGCCATCAATACCGGCAATTGAACTGCCATCAATACCAAGAACCGAACTACCGTCGATACCAGCGATTGAACTGCCGTCAATACCGGCGACGGAGCTGCCGTCGATACCAAGAACTGAGCTGCCATCAATACCGAGAACTGAACTGCCGTCAATACCGGCGACGGAGCTGCCGTCGATACCAAGAACTGAGCTGCCATCAATACCGAGAACCGAACTACCGTCGATACCAAGAACTGAACTGCCATCGATACCAGCGACGGAACTACCGTCTATACCAGCGATTGAACTGCCGTCAATACCGGCGACCGAACTGCCGTCGATACCAAGAACTGAACTGCCATCAATACCGGCAATTGAACTGCCATCAATGCCAAGAACCGAACTACCGTCGATACCAGCGATTGAACTGCCGTCAATACCAGCGACGGAACTGCCGTCGATACCAGCGACGGAACTGCCGTCGATACCAGCGACGGAACTGCCGTCGATACCAGCGACGGAACTGCCGTCGATACCAGCGGTTGAACTGCCGTCTATACCACTCACTGAACTACCGTCTATCCCATTAACCACACTACTACTCGTAGCGGCTAATGAATAAATCGGCAGAGTCAATGCAATCAGCGACGCTCCCAGAACGCTTCTCGTCCTGGCGCTTTTTGCAATGCGCATTTTCGCTCTCCTAGATTTCTATTCTCTCCAACCCATCCCTGCTCAGTTAAGTGAGGACTACTCCATTAGCCTCGTCATTGTTCTACTTCTTTTCCGCAGTTGAATCAGCTTCCAATCTTCGCTCTAACTAACATCTCTACCTTGAAGCAACATTCTAAGCGACGTTTTATCGCTTTGATCTTCTACGTAATGCACCATGAAAAGTCCGGTTCCTTTGCGCTGATCAGATGGTTCATTTCGCTGCTCATTTGACGAAAACCAAATATCAAGTTCCTCAAGGAAAGCCTGCCCCCTTTTCTTAATGTATTCGTCAAACAGTTCGATCACATTCTCAGTGCATCCTTCATTCGCAAACACCGCACGTTCGAAATAGCCCGTCCCTTGACCTTCCTTGGTAATGTTTAACGCTGCGGTCGAAAAAAAACGGTAGCCAATGTCCCCTAGTCGCTGTATGAGCTCCGGAGATAGCGCGGTAGGCTCATATAGCCTGCTAACTGCCCTATAAAGACCTTCTACTTCGATGACCGACCCCGAACGTAGCAATTCGTTCAGCATCTGCCTCGGAGCCATGTCCCCGCTATACGTCCTTACCAACTCGGTGAAACTAGCTTGCCCCTCGACGTGACTTTCATACTGCAATTCAAGCGGAATTCCATACGGACCAGTAAATTTCGGATCTTCATACCAACCGGATAGGACCCTGCTTGGTCTAGATTTCGTCTTCTCCAGTGCACTAGATTCAATAGCCCTATCGATTACGTTCTTTACTTCTTTTCTTGTAAGGCCAGTAAGTACGGCAATTCTCGATTTATTTACTCGCTCAGACGGCTCGAAATGTCTAAGGGCGATCTCCACGTAGACCTCTTTAGCAACTTCCGAAAATTCTGCGTGCGTTAATCCTTGGCTAACCAGCAATCTAACGAGCGGCTTTAACATCATCGCCAGCGCGCTTCTCAAATGGTCTTTGACTGTATGCGCCACTTAAGCCACACCCCTAGCGTTAATATGTAAAGTATCCTGCGATGTCGCCCTATGCAACAACCAGATCAACCCTATAAATGGGCGGATAACCCCATTTATGGTTGAGAGTCTGATTATGTCAACCATTTGTAAAAATAACATATCAGACCTCAGTATGCATATTATGTAACTTATTGATTATGTTAAACCTTTTATAAGCACCAACACCGAACGAGATCAGCGAACTTTCAGAGTCGATTACTGACGGAATATCCGGGTAAACCAGCTAGATACGATGCGAAACTCGAAAGAGGGCACAGTTTTGTCGATTTGCGCAAAACTTCTTGCGAGATGACCTATAGGCGCAGGCTTAACCGGTAGGCTTTAAGTGCGCTTTTGGCGCTAATTGGAAATTGGGACTGAAGGATGAAACTCCGAGCGGATCCAATGTTGAATCCAATGCGCATGGTCACCATCTATACGTGGCGTGTGGATCGGTCTCTTCGAAATAATATAGCCCAACCATTACAACTGGATTCTCAGCACGATTTTCGATCTTCGTACCCGCCGACTCGTACGCGGTGAATAGATCATCAAATGAAACTGCAGCTTCAGCCAGTCTGTCGTAACTAATTCGTTTTAATCGCGTTCGGTCACTCGGATCAATCGCCAAAGAATAGGTTGCAAACTGAGCGTTACCCTGGCCCTTCGGGATATCGGGGTCGGTATTTCTAGCAATCGTTGCCAACAAAGGATACGCAGAGTGAATGAGACTCGTCATTAAATTCTCATTTCCGTCTTTCATATGTAACGAACGCGACTTTACAGTTAGATGTCCGTCGTCACTCTCATCAATAAGGCCCATACGCTTCATTTCCGTTCGCATCGCGCCAGGCGGTACGTCGCCCCCAAAGCGCCTTACCAATTCTGAGAACGAACTATCGCCTTCCGAAAAAATCAGCGCCGCGGGTTTCCCGGATTTGTCCAAAAAATCACTCTCCGAATGCCAACGAGTCAACACCTCGGTAATCGGGGTCGTCCGAACTGTGGGAGCGTCGTCGCCGTTTTCAATTCTCGACCGAAGGCGTCGTACTTCTTTGCGGGTCAGACCGGTCATCACGGCTACACGGGATATATTTGTTGGGCGGCCTCGAATTCCGAAATCCGAACTCCCGACATCTACAAACGCAAGTTTGACCGTCTCCGCGAACTCGTTATATCCGATCCCATACCGCAACAAGATTTTGACGATCGGCCGCAGCACGAGTTGGAATCCGTTAAGTATCTTCTTTTGTAATTCTTCTTGCATGGGCAGGCAATATATTGATCGTCTGGTCGATTCGCCAGAAAAATGTCGGACATGGGAAAAAACGCCCAAGTCATGCCACAAAGAACGGCATGCTTCCATATCTGTTATTTGATAAACCCCGGAGAAATACGTGTTGTCGAGGCTTTTACCTGGAAACGAGCTTTAGAAGATCGGCCTCATCAATGATATCAACATTGAGTTTTTCCGCTTTCGCGAGTTTGGAACCGGCTTTTTCCCCGGCGACCAGGTAATCCGTTTTGGACGAGACACTGCCCGCTACTTTGCCGCCCGCAGCCTGGATCAAATCTTTGGCTGCATCTCTAGTCATCGTCGGCAAGGTCCCTGTTATGACGAAGGTTTTGCCTCCCAGAATCCCATCCTCGGCGACGACCTTCGGGTCTGATTCCTGCCAGACGACACCGTATTCCTGCATTCGGGCGATGACTTCGAGATTGTGTTCTTCAGCAAAGAATGCGCGTACTCGAGCCGCTACGACCGGTCCAACATCCGGCACACGCTGCAGGTCTTCTTCTGTCGCTGCGATCACGTTCGCCAGACGCCCGAAGTGAGAGGCAACGCTCGCTGCTGTCGCTTCACCGACCTCCCTTATCCCGAGCGCAAACAGAAATCGGGCTAACGTCGTTGACTTGCTTTTATTGATCGAAGCGATCAAGTTGTCGGCCGATTTCGTACCCATGCGGTCCAGCTCACTCAGTTCCGTGGCGTTGAGCTGAAAAATGTCCGCTGGCGTCTTGAGTCTGCCAATAGCGACCAACTGCTCTACTAGTTTCGCACCGAGGCCTTCAATGTCGAGGGCACGTCGAGAAACAAAATGCTTGAGAGCTTCGGTTCGTTGCGCTGCGCAGAACAATCCGCCGGTGCAGCGCGCAACGGTCTCGCCATCTTCACGTTCGATATGCGAGTTACAAACCGGACAGGTTTTCGGCAGCTGAACACGTCGAGAGCCTTTGGGACGTCGATCGAGAATTACACTTACGACCTCTGGAATGACATCCCCTGCCCTGCGGACAATTACCGTGTCGCCAATACGCACATCCTTGCGATGTAATTCATCAATGTTGTGCAAAGTTGCATTGCTTACGGTGACACCGCCTACGAAAACCGGCGTCAACCGGGCGACAGGAGTGACGGCTCCCGTACGCCCTACCTGGAATTCCACATCCTCAACCACCGTGAGCTCTTCCTGCGCAGGAAATTTATGCGCGATAGCCCACCTCGGTGCGCGTGATACAAAGCCCAATTCTCTTTGCATCTGCAGGCTGTCGACCTTGTAAACAACGCCGTCAATTTCGTAACTCAGCGCATTGCGACGCTCACCAATACTCTTGTAAAACGCAAGGCATCCCTCTACACCCAACACCACCCGCCGTTCAGGGCAGACCTTGATCCCCCAATCTCGCAAACGATCAACGATCTCACTGTGCCGGGCCGGTAGCTGCCCTCCTTCCACTTTGCCCACCGAGTAGGCATACATATCCAGCGGCCGTTCCGCCGTCAGTTTTGGATCCAATTGCCGCAAGCTGCCAGCCGCCGCATTTCGGGGATTAACAAACGTCTTTTCTCCCGCTGCTCGTGCTCTTGCGTTGTAAGCCTCAAAACCCGCTTTGGGCATAAATACTTCACCGCGCACTTCAAGACGTGCCGGATATGACTTGCCAATAAGCTTTAGCGGGATTGCTTCGATTGTTCGAATATTGTGCGTGATGTCCTCGCCGGTTGACCCGTCCCCTCGAGTCGCGCCCCGCACCAGGACTCCATCTTCGTACAGCAGGCTGACTGCAGCGCCGTCCAGTTTCGGTTCCGCGGCATAGCTCAGTTCCGCATCTCCCTCGAGTTCAAGCCGCTCCATTACGCGACGGTGAAACTCCCTCAGCTCGTCTTCGCTGAATGCGTTAGCCAGGGACAACATCGGAAGCTCATGCTGCACCGTACCAAACGCCGAAATTGGGGCGTCCCCAACGCGCTGGGTTGGGGAATCATGGGTCACAAGCTCATCGTATTCCGCCTCTAACGCCAACAATTCGCGCATGAGTCGATCGTACTCGGCATCCGGTATTTCCGGGTCGTCGAGGACGTGGTACCGGTAGTTGTGGTGCCGAATCTGCTCTCGGAGTGACTCGGCCTTTTTACGGATGGCGATGGAAACAGACATCAGAATCAGGCCATCCTGGTTCAGGACACCGAAAGACTGTGTTGAAACTGGATGACCTCTTCGCGGAGGTAGCGCTCACGCTGAATACTCAGCGTGCTGCCGGACTCATCCAAAAGTTCACCCTGAAGAGACTGGGTAAGAGTCCTTGCGGCGGCCATCATCAAGTCGAATGCCTTGACGCTATCGATCGGTCCGGGCAGCACCAGGAATAAACTAATACCTGGAATTTGCTGTGCCTGAATGTTTTGCAGGTCAAAACTCCCAGGCTCCACGAGACTTGCCGCACTAAAAACGGCATTGCTTTCGTCGCTGCCATCGTACCGGTGAAAAATTCCGAACTTGCCGTGACGCAAACCAATGCCACGCAGGTTCAAAACAAGTTCATCGCCGGCAAAGGATTTTTTGTCGCGAGCGACGATGCGAACGGTCACAATCTTCTGCGGGGCACCTGGTACAAATCGAACGGCCTCATTGATCTCGTCATCATGCTCAGGTTCATCATCAATGGGCGACTCACCCGGCGACTTGTCGCCGCCAAGACGAGGCGGAACCCGCTCGGATGTCAACGCATCACTGTCAGCCGGTGTATTTTTTCTGCGGCTGTAAACATAGACACCGGCGATCACCAGGAGTCCGAATAACAACAGCAACCAGCGCAGACCTTCCATTTTTCGTGCTCACCCGTGCCGGCTAACTTGCCGCCATCTTTACCGCCGCGTCGAGATCGACTGATACCAGTCGCGACACACCGGGCTCCTGCATGGTGACACCCGACAGCTGTCGGGCCATTTCCATTGTCACTTTATTGTGAGTGATGAAAACGAACTGAACCTTGTTCGACATTTCTTTCACGATTTCGCAAAAACGTCCAACATTGGCGTCATCCAAAGGTGCGTCAACCTCGTCGAGCATGCAGAATGGCGCAGGATTCAATTCGAATATTGCAAACACCAAGGCGACCGCTGTCAGTGCCTTCTCACCACCGGACAACAGATGAATCGTACTGTTGCGTTTGCCAGGAGGACGAGCCATAACGGTAATACCGGTTGTCAGCAAGTCATCACCGGTCAGTTCAAGGTATGCGTGTCCGCCGCCAAACAGCTTCGGGAATAACACCTTGAATCCATCATTCACGTTATCGAAAGTCTCACGGAAGCGCGTCCGGGTCTCGCGGTCAATCTTGCGAATCGCGCCTTCAAGGGTCGCCAAAGCCTCGTTCAAATCGGCCAGTTGCGAATCGAGATACTCCTTACGTTCTGACTGTTCCTTGAACTCGTCTATTGCTGCAAGGTTGATTGGTCCAAGTCGATCTATCCGGGCACGAATACTTTCAAGCTTCGCCTCCCAGGTTTGAATCGTAGCGGACTCGTCCATTTCGCTTAGCAGGAGCTCCAGCTCGAAGCTCGTCTGTGACAGCTGGTCTGTATAGCCTTCCCTGCGAACCTTTAGTTCCTGGGCCGCCATCTCGGCTTCGCTGACCATCGAGCGCGCCTCGTCTACCGACTGATCAATCTGCAAGCGAGATTGGTCGAGTTCCCGAAGTTCGCTCTCAATTTTTTCAACAACTTGTCGCGCCGCAGCGAGTTCTTTTTCGACAACCAGCCGATGTTCGAGCTGAGCTGCGAGAGTTTCCTTGTTCCCGGTCATTGGCGCCTGGCTGAGCTCCAATTGACTGCGAATCTCAACTTCCCTGGCACGAAATTGTTTCAGCTGACTTTTCATGCGCTCAAGATTCTGAGCTGCTGATTCTTTGCTGGTGCGCCTGCTTTCAAATTGAATAGCAATATTCTGAACGCTTTGACGATCCTCGTCCGCCCGGGTCCGCACCCGCTGAAGTTCAGCGCGCAACTCTTCCCGTCGCGATTCCAGGTCGGTCTTTTGGGCATTGAATCGATTCAGCGCCTCTTCTGCCGTCTCGCGTGTCCGTTGTGACTCACGCAATTGTTCCTCAGCAGAAATCTGTTCCCTGTTGAGTTCGCTCAATTCCTCGGTAAGCGCTATCTTGCGTGCGTTAGCCTGATCCATCCGGTAGCGTGCCGAGTCGAGTGCGGCTTTGACGTCAGAGTACTCGTTCAACAACGATGACGCATCGCCCTGCAGTACTTCCCGACGCTCCTCGAGCTGAGTCAGGCGAAGACGACCATCATTAAGCAGCTTCCGGGCACTGTCATGGCGCGCCTGGAACTCGCGCACTTCAGACTTCAGACGTCGCATCTGATGCTCACGCGCCAGTACGCCGGCCTTGCCTTCCTTGTCCCTGGAAACACGCAGCCAATTCTTGCCCAGCCAGACGCCGTCAGGCGTGACAACCGACGCACCCTCAGCAAGAGTCTCGCGGATACTCAAGGCCTTACCGAGCGACTCCGCGACGATGACTTTCGAAAGAATCTCAGCTGCCGCTGCCGGTGCCCCGCTGGCCTTTTCCGCCAGCGTGTCCTTTACATCACTTGCTTCGCCGTCGTCTTTTGACTGCTCTCTGAACACGGTAACAAGGCCCGTCTTCAGGCTAGCGATGGACTGCGTAATCGGAGTGATATCACTAACACAAACAGCCTGGAGGTAGTCGCCCAGCACTGTTTCGACGGCGCGTTCCCAGCCGTTTTCGACATTCAGCTTCTGAGCCACTCTGTGATTCTGCTCAAGACCCTCACCCTGAAGCCAGGCCTGAACGCCATCGTCACCTTCACCGAGTGCCGCCTTCTGCAAGGCCTCCAGAGACGCATACTTGCCCTTGGCATCCTGCAACACGGAGTGACGTTCGTCGACAAGGCGGGTCAGTTTTTGATCCTGATCGCGCAGCTTGCGAATTTTCTCCGCCATATCCGTAAGGTGCCGGTCGAATTCATCCCTTGCCTGGCGCTTACGAAGCTCCTGCTCCGTAAGTTCGTCGTACTTGGTTTTTAGCGCCTCCGGGTTGGCAACATCATCGGCCTCTGAAATTTTCTTGCGGCGTTCCGCGAAACTCTGCAGACGTGATTCGAGCTGCTCGGACCGGGTACTTTCGACGCTCTGTGCCTGAATCGCTTCGCTGCGACTCCTGGTGTGCTCATCCCATTGGCGTTGCCACTCCGCAAGCGCTTCTTCGGCGCGCTGCAGCGAATCCGCAGAGGCAAGTTCGCTATTACGAGCCTGTTCCAACCCCGGCACCAATTCGCTGAGTGTCAGCTCCAGTTGCTCAATCTCGGTCTCGTCGTGATCGATATGGCCCGCAATTTCCTTCGCACCGCTAATAGCAAGTTCCAGATCTTTCTGTTGTCGCTCTCGCAATTCGCGTGCGTGTTCTATCGACTGCTCAAGACGAGCTATTTCCGATCCGACTTTGTAATAACGTCCCTGCACAGCATTGAACTCATCACTGCGTTCAGTTTGCAGTACGCGGGTCGCCTCAAGCGAGGCTTCGAGACTGCGTTGTTTCGCAATCGCCGCTTCCAGACTGGTCTTGCGTTCAGCCAGGCGCGCACCCGCCTGCTTCGCCCTGTCATCAATATCCTTCGTGCGCAACGCAAGCAGTTCCGCTGCAGTCCGTCGCTCTTCAGTTTTATATCGGCTATAGCGCTCTGCCGTCTTGGCTTGACGATCAAGGTGCTTGATCTGCTTCTCAACCTCGTCCAACACATCAAGCAGGCGATCCAGGTTTTCCTTTGTATGCTTGATGCGGTTTGAGGTTTCCCGGCGACGTTCTTTGTATTTCGAAATACCGGCAGCCTCTTCGAGGAACACACGCATGTCCTCAGGCTTGGCTTCGATCAGGCGCGAGATCATGCCTTGTTCAATAATCGAATAGCTTCGCGGCCCCAGCCCCGTGCCTAGAAAAACGCCCGTAACGTCCTTACGCCGACAGCGGGCGCCGTTAAGATAATAGTTCGAGATGCCATCGCGGCTGACTTCGCGTCGAATCGCAATTTCCGAATATTTTGCATACTGTCCTTCAAGTGTCGTTTCACTATTGTCAAACAGCAGTTCGACCGAAGCAGTACCGACCGGCTTCCTGGAACTGGAGCCATTAAAAATGACATCCGTGATTGAGTCGCCGCGCAGCCGGCTTGCAGAGCTTTCGCCCATTACCCATCGCACAGCATCAATTACATTCGACTTGCCGCAACCATTGGGACCGACAACACCAACAAGGCTGCTCGGAAACGTAATTGTTGTGGGGTCGACAAAGGATTTGAAGCCAGCGAGCTTTATCTTGCTTAATCGCATTGGTGTTACGGACCGATATCCCGTCAAATCGGGCTAGTGTAATGGAAACTCGGAGATAAAACCCGGCTATAAAACAATTGTCGGCGAAAAAGATCAATCCCTCCAAGCCAGCACTGCCGAGGTATCCAGAGCCTGCCGATCAGAGAAAATACTCGCAAAAAATAGAGCTTCCCTGATCGCTCAGTCAATGTATAATCCCGGCCTTTTCTTTCCCCGGCAGGAGCTAAAAATGCCCGCAAAGAAAGCCGCAAGCAAGAAACGGACGACAACCAAAAAGTCTCGCAAGAAAGTTGTTGCGAAGAAACCCGTGTCCAAGAAAAAGGTCAGCAAGAAGCCCGTTTCCAAGAAAAAGGCAAGTAAGAAGAAATCGCCCTCTAAAAAGAAGGTGAGCAAGAAAAAGACGGCTTCCAAGAAGAAGGTGAGCAAGAAAAAATCACCGTCACACAAGAAGGTTGCGAAGAAAAGTTCATCCAAAAAGAAAGCTCCGAAAAAGAAGCCTGCCAGCAAGAAAAAGGTAAGCACCAAGAAATCTGTTTCGAAAAAGCGACCGCCCAGGAAAGCCAGCAACAAAAAGAGCGCCCCTGCTACGCCGGCGCGGGCGAAGCGAGTTCCACCGCCCAAGCCGACTCCGGTACGGCATGCACCTTCGAGAGATTCTGTCTCCGGGCCAATCCACGGCATCGATCCCTACAAACCAGCTCGGGGTGAGGAGTACATGAACCCCAAGCAGGTCGAGCATTTTCGCAGCATCCTGTTGGCGTGGAAAAAGGAGTTGATGTTTGAGGTCGACCGTACCGTTCATCATATGCAGGACGAGGCGGCCAATTTTCCCGATCCGAACGACCGCGCGACGCAGGAGTCCGAATTTGGACTTGAGCTCAGAACTCGGGACCGTGAACGCAAGTTGCTGCGCAAGATCGAATCAGCACTGACGCGGCTTGACGAAGGCAGCTATGGCTATTGCGATGAAACAGGCGAAGAGATCGGCCTGAAACGCCTGGAAGCTCGACCCGTAGCGACTTTGTGTCTTGAGGCACAGGAACGCCGCGAGTTGTCGGAAAGGCAGTACAGCGACAGAGATGACCAGTATCGGTAAGTACATCTCTTGATGCCGGCGCGCGAACCGAACGCCTATGTGGGACGGTTCGCGCCGTCCCCTACCGGCCCCTTGCATTTTGGGTCGCTGGTGGCAGCAGCAGCGAGTTTCCTCGAAGCGCGGGCCAATCACGGCCGGTGGTTGCTGCGCATCGAGGATATCGATCCTCCTCGCGAACAACGCGGTGCTGCACAGGCCATCGTCGAAGCGTTGGAGCGATACGGATTTGAATGGGATGGCGACGTTTATTTCCAGAGCGCCAGCCGTGCCGCACACGATGCGGCGGTTGCCACGCTGATCGAAAGAGGTCTTGCCTACGCTTGCCATTGCTCCAGATCGGATTTGGCGGATGCGCTGCAGGGTGACCTTGGGAGCATCTATCCCGGGACTTGTCGTGACCGTCAGGTCAGTGGCGAGTCAGCCATACGTATTAGAACCAATGACTCGCCGATCGAGTTTGAAGACGCATTGCAGGGTGCTATCACTCAACGCCTGGAGTCCGAGTCCGGTGATTTTGTGATTCGTCGCCGCGATGGGCTCATCGCCTATCATCTTGCCGTTGTCGTCGATGACGAGAACCAGGGCGTAACAGATGTGGTGCGAGGCATCGACCTGCTGGATTCAACACCGAGGCAAATCTGGCTGCAGCGCGAGCTTGGATTCAGAACGCCGCGTTATGCCCACATTCCGATCATTACGAATTCGAAAGGCGAAAAACTGAGTAAGTCGACGGCTGCCGCCGCGATTTGTGAGGAAGATGTCCCTGCGACGCTAGTCGCGACGCTGCGGTTCCTGCGGCTCTCACCGCCCGACAAACTGGCGCGCGAGCACGTGTCGAACATCTGGTCCTGGGCCCTGGAAAACTGGCAACTCGGAAAACTTTCGGGCCAAAAAACGCTCGTTAAAACGGCTTGACAAGATCCACAGTCTGGCCTAGTTTCAAGCCTGCAGCAGGGATACGCTCCCCCGCCCCCTGTTGCAAGCCTGAAGGGGTAAACACTCCACGGCAGGCCCCCCGCGCAAGCGGGGGGCCATTTTTTTTGCCTGTAACTTCAATAATGTAAACGTGGCAAAATCGCGACAATGGCATCTGAAAAACGAAACAAGCGTGTAATGGAGAGCGGGTTTATCGCACCGGGCTGGCTACGAAATGCACATGCTCAAACCATGCTCCCAGTGCTTCCCTGGGCGTGGCCTTCGAGGCCGAAATTGCGTCGTGAAACCCTTGAACTTCCGGATGGAGACGTTACAGCCGTTGACTGGATGGTCGCGGGCGACGATTTGCCGGACGCGGCGCCACTGCTCGTCATCCTCCACGGTCTGGAGGGGTCCGCACAGTCGTCATATGCCCGGATGCTGATGGACGCCGTGCTTGCCCGAGGCTGGCGCTCCTGTGTGTTGCATTTTCGCGACTGCGGCGACTATCGAAACCGTCTGCCACGGCGCTATCACGCAGGGGAAACGAACGATCTCAGGCACCTGCTGAACGGGATACAAAAACAGCGCACGGCGTCCGGAAATCCGGGTCCTGTGCTCGCCGTTGGCTACTCCCTGGGCGGAAATGTACTCCTGAAATACCTGGGTGAATCGAAATCTGAAACACCGCTCGCCGCCGCAACGGCCATTTGCGCACCCCTGAATCTTCACGTGTGCGCAGAGGCATTAAATATCGGTTTTTCAAAGGTTTACCAGTCCTACTTACTAAAGCGCATGAAGCGGTCTGTGGCCCTAAAGTTCAACCAGCACACGGCCGCGTTTAATTGGGAAAGGGCTATGAACGCCAGCACCTTCGCCGAATTTGACGACTTTGTCACCGCTCCGCTGCACGGTTTCACCGGCATGAAGGACTATTACGATCGCTGCAGTTCGACCCACTTTCTCGGCACTATCGAAAGACCGACTCTGATTATTAATGCGCTGGATGATCCTTTCATGTCGCCCGCCGTGATTCCTGATGCGGACAAACTGTCGGACGACATCGTCCTCGAAGTATCCGCAAACGGAGGCCACGTCGGATTTATCAGCGGCGGGACTCCATGGCGGCCACAGTTTTACCTGCCCGGACGCATTATCGAGTTTCTGGAGCCTTTTGCATCCCGGCCTGGCCTATAAAAAAAGGGCCGAAGTGCCTGCGCGCTTCGGCCCTGATTTTTTCCGGCGGGATAGAAGTTACCCGACGTCAAGTTCCTTCATGGACAAACGGACACGGCCCTGTCGATCAACCTCAAGCACCTTGACCCTGACTTCGTCGCCTTCGGCCAGTTTGTCGCTGACTTTCTCGACACGCTCGTTTGATATCTGGGATATGTGAACGAGACCGTCCTTGCCCGGCAGAATGGTAACGAATGCACCAAAATCCATCAGGCGAGCAACCTTGCCGTCGTAAATACGTCCGACTTCAACATCAGCGGTGATCAGCTCGATGCGGCGAAAGGCTTCTTTACCGGATGCGCCGTCAACCGACGCGATACGTACTGTGCCGTCGTTATCGATATCAACTGACGCGCCGGTTTCCTCGGTGATCGCACGAATGACCGCACCGCCCTTGCCAATAACATCCCGAATCTTCTCCGGATCGATCTTCATGGTAATGATCGTTGGAGCCCACTCGGACATTTCCTTGCGCGATTCGCTGATGACTTTGTTCATCTCACCCAGGATGTGCAAACGCGCACTTCGCGCCTGGTCGAGCGCAGTGCTCATGATCTCGCGAGTAATGCCCTGAATCTTGATGTCCATCTGCAGAGCGGTAACACCTTCGCTCGTTCCGGCGACCTTGAAGTCCATGTCGCCAAGATGATCCTCATCGCCCAGGATGTCGGTAAGAACTGCGAAGTCATCACCTTCCTTGACGAGACCCATCGCAACACCGGCTACCGGTGCCTTGATTGGAACGCCTGCATCCATCAGCGCAAGACTTGTACCGCAAACCGATGCCATTGAGCTGGAACCGTTGGACTCTGTGATCTCCGATACGACGCGAACAACGTAGCCGAACTCGTCCATCTTCGGCAGCACCGCTTCGATGCCACGCCGGGCCAGCTTGCCGTGACCGATTTCGCGTCGTTTCGGTGAACCGACAAAACCAGTCTCGCCAACGCAGAATGGCGGGAAGTTGTAGTGCAGCATGAACGGCTCTTTTCGCTCGCCTTCGATGGCGTCGATAATCTGTGCGTCACGTCCCGTACCGAGGGTCGTAACGACGATCGCCTGAGTCTCGCCACGCGTAAAAATGGCCGAGCCATGCGCACGAGGAAGAACACCAACCTCGACATCGATCGGGCGCACAGTTGTCCTGTCGCGGCCGTCAATTCGTGGCTCGCCCTTGATGACACGCTGGCGAACGATGCTCTTTTCCAGCTTGTATAAAGCGCCTTTGATATCTTCGGCAGACCAACGCGCATCATCGCCGCTGGTCAATGCAGCGCTAGCTGCAGCCTTCGCCGAGCCCACTGCAGTCTGGCGGTCCTGCTTGTCCGTAATGCGATACGCATCGGCCAGCGCACTCTCCGCTGCCGCTTTCGCCGCTGCTACAAGATCGTCATCCGCTGCCGGTGCAACCCACTCCCATGCCGGCTTGCCAACCTGGGCAGCCAGTTCGTTAATCGCATTGATGGCAACCTGCATCTGCTCGTGGCCGAACATCACTGCGCCCAGCATGACCTCCTCAGAAAGACCTTTGGCTTCTGATTCAACCATCAATACGGCATCTTTGGTGCCGGCGACGACGAGCTCAAGGTCGCCCTCAGCAACAGCAGCGCGACCCGGATTCAGGATGTACGCACCATCTTTGTAGCCAACCTTGGCCGCGCCGATCGGACCCGCAAACGGCATGCCCGAAATTGCCAGCGCCGCTGACGCACCGATGAGTGACGGGATATCCGGATCAACGTCCGGATTCAGCGACATCACAGTTGCGATGATTTGCACCTCGTTCGTAAATCCTTTGGGGAACAAGGGGCGCACCGGACGATCGATGAGTCGACACGTCAGCGTCTCCTTCTCGCTCGGACGTCCTTCACGCTTGAAGAATCCACCCGGGATCCTGCCGGCAGCGTAGGTCTTTTCCTGGTAGTTGACGGTCAACGGGAAGAAGTCTCTGCCCGGTTCCGCAACTTTGCGTCCAACCGCCGTAACCAGCACGGTCGTGTCAGCCATATTGACGATTACGGCACCGTCGGCCTGTCGGGCAATTCCGCCCGTTTCTATCGTTACTTCATGTTCCCCGAATTGGAAACTCTTTTTCGTCGAATTCACTATGATTTCTCTGTTTGGAATTTGTTGAGGCAAAAGCAATCAACCGCGAACCCCTGGATAGGAACGACACGGAGCATACTTACATTGCCGAAATTGCTCGCTGGACTAGCGACGCAGACCGAGCTTCTCAATCAGCTCGCGGTACCGGTCATTGTCTTTGGCTTTTAAATAGTCGAGCAGCTTACGTCGCTTGCTAACCATCCTGAGCAGACCCTGACGGCTGTGGTGATCTTTTTTGTGCTCGCCGAAATGCTCGGTGAGCTCTGCAATTCTCTTCGATAGCAGCGCGACCTGCACTTCAGGTGATCCTGTATCGGCGTCGCCTCGTGCATGTTCGGCGATCAAACTTTGCTTTACTTCACTGGAAAGTGACATCTTTACTAATACTCCAAGTTCTCTGTCTTTTGCCCTTTTTTGAGCGCGGTATTCTAGCCCCTGTTCGGGCCCATTAACACCCCAAAATCAAATAATTACGGGGTTTTTTCCTGTATTTTGAACACGCGCCGTGGCGCCAGCTTGCCTTCCGCTGACAGGTATCCCACGCCCAGAAATCGCTCTTCCGGCGCATAAACGCGTGCAAGTCCTTCTTGCTGCTCAGTATCCACGGATACCGCCTGGCCACCGCAAAAACGCTCGGCGTCGTCCGGATCGACCAAAACTCCGGGCAGATCCGCAAGGGCGACATCGGCGGGCAACAGCCTGGCTCGCAATGGCTCCAGCCCTTCCGCTGCGAGCGCCTCCACAGCCGTCATGTCCAGCATGCTGGCGCTTTCGAAGTCACCCACCGACTCCCGGTGCAATCGGGCTGTGTAGGCCACTGTGCCTGCCTTCCTGGCAATATCCTCGACGAGGACGCGTATGTACGTGCCTTTCGAGCAGCGTACGCGGAACACCAGCCGGTTACCGGCGAGCTCCAGCAGCCGGATTTCGTCGATCCGGATGGCCCTGGGCTCGCGCTCGACAACTTCGCCCTTTCGCGCCAGCTCGTACAGGCGCTTGCCGTCCTTTTTCAGCGCCGAGTACATGGGCGGTATCTGGGTCGACTCGCCGCAAAAACTCTGCAGAATCTCGTTCCAGCGCTCGATGGGCAGATCGGGTACATCCGCCGTCGAACAAACCTCGCCATCGCCGTCTCCGGTATCGGTCGCCGATCCCAGCTTCGCCGTTACGCGGTAGCTCTTGTCCGCGTTCAGCAAGTAAGCACAGACTTTGGTCGCCTCGCCGAAACACAACGGCAGCATGCCGGTGGCGGCCGGATCCAGACTGCCCGTATGTCCCGCTTTTTGCGCATTCAACAAACGCCGCACCACCTGCAACGCCCGGTTCGAGGTCATGCCCGAGGGCTTGTCGAGCAACAACAGTCCGTCCACCGGATCCGCGTGGCGCTTCATTCCTCTGGCCATGACGTTTACCGCTGCTCGTTGCTTTTGTCGGAATCCAGCGCACGGTCGATCAGACTGCTGATGCGCTGAGCTTCGGCGGCGCTATCGTCATGTGCAAAGCGCAGTTCCGGCACATGCCGGATTTTGACCTCGCGGCCCAAGCGACTACGCAGAAAACCGCTGGCTCGCTCCAGACCTTCCTGCACCGGCGCCGGATCTCCGTTCGGGTCAAGCATGCTGAAGTACACCCGCGCCACGCTGAGATCTCTGGACAATTCCAGGGACGACAGCGACACCATTTTCAGGCTCGGATCTTTCGTCTCGAATCGAACCAGCTCATTCAAGGTGCGCAGCACCTCGTTTCCAAGTCGCTTGCTTCTGGAAAACTCACGTGGCATTGATCGACACCCGTACGCCTAGTCGAGCGTACGCGCGACCTCGATTCGTTCGAAACACTCAATCTGGTCGCCCACCTGGACGCTGTAGTTCTTCACTCCGATACCGCACTCGGTGCCGGAACGCACTTCGCTTACAGCGTCTTTGAATCGGCGCAACGACTCGAGTTCGCCTTCGAATATCACGACGTTATCGCGCAATACACGAATCGGACTCGAGCGCTTCACAAGCCCTTCGGTGACGATACAACCTGCGATGTCGCCATACTTCGGCGAATTAAACACTTCCTTGACCTCAGCGAGCCCAAGAATGTTTTCCCGTACCTCCGGCGCCAACAAGCCCGTCAACGCTGCTTTCACGTCGTCAATCGCTTCGTAGATGATGCTGTAGTAGCGAACGTCGATACCCGCTTCCTTGATCGCTGTTCGGGCTGCCGCATCCGCGCGGACGTTGAAGCCAATAATCGTGGCCTTCGAAGCTGCCGCCAGGTTGGCATCTGTTTCGGTAATTCCACCGACACCCGATGCCAGTACTTTGACACGGACTTCGTCGGTTGAAAGCTTCATCAGGGCATCGCGAAGCGCCTCGGCACTGCCGTGCACATCGGACTTGATGACCACCGGCACTGACGATATCTCGCCGTCCTGCATCTGCGAGAACATATCTTCCATCTTCGAAGCTTGTTGCTGCGCAAGCTTGGCTTCCCGTGTCTTGGCTTGGCGGAACTCGGCAACTTCGCGCGCCTTGCGCTCGTTCTTGACGACGATAAAGTCGTCTCCTGCGCCTGGTGTCTTTGACAGTCCAAGCACTACGGCCGGCATTGACGGCCGTGCTTCCTTGATCGATGCACCGGTCTCATCAAACATATTCCTGATTCGGCCGTACTCTTCACCGGCAATGATCATGTCGCCCTGCTTCAAAGTGCCGCTCTGGACCAGCAGCGTAGCAACGGCTCCGCGGCCTTTCTCAAGACTGGATTCAATAACAATTCCCTGCGCCGGCCCGGTCGCGACTGCTTTCAGGTCCATGACCTCCGCCTGCAGCAATATCGCGTCGAGCAGTTTGTCGACGCCCTCACCGGTCTTCGCCGACACGTGGACAAACATTTGCTCGCCGCCCCAGTCCTCGGGAATTATTCCGTGTTGTGACAATTCGTTCTTAACTCGTTCCGGATCGGCGTTTTCCCGATCGATCTTGTTAATGGCTACCACGAGCGGAACTTCGGCCGCTTTCGAATGCTGTATCGCCTCTATCGTCTGTGGCATGACTCCATCATCGGCAGCGACGACCAGGATCACGATGTCGGTCGCTTGCGCACCGCGGGCACGCATTGCCGTAAAGGCCGCATGTCCGGGTGTATCAAGAAACGAAATTTGTCCCTTGTCCGTTTTTACTGAGTAAGCACCGATATGCTGCGTGATACCGCCCGCTTCGTCGTCAACCACTTTGGTACGACGAATGTAATCGAGCAAGGATGTCTTGCCGTGATCAACGTGGCCCATAATTGTGACTACCGGAGCACGCGACACCGCGTCGCCTGTAATCTGACTTTCCTCGGCCAACAGTTGCTCGTCCATGGCAACAGCATCGACCGGCTTGGCCACATGGCCGAGTTCTTCAACAACCAGTATCGCCGTGTCCTGATCAATAGCCTGGTTGATCGTCACCATGGCACCCATGTTGAACAGGACCTTGACGACTTCATTGCCCTTGATCGCCATTTTCTGTGCGAGTTCTGACACTGAAATGCTGGCAGGAATTTCCACTTCATGGACTACCGGTGCCGTTGGCAGCTCGAATCCGTGTTTCGAATCCCCGCCGACAGCCATGGCACGTCGACGCACTGGCGTTTTGCGCTTACGTCGCCCGCTCTTATCGCCGGCAACGTGCAACTCCTTGCGTCCGTAACGCGTCTCACCATGACTCGGCTTGACCTTCTCCTTGTCCTTGCCACGCCGAAGTCGAGCGTCCGCCTCAGCTTTCTCGAGCCGCGCCTTTTCCTCCGCCTCGGTCGAGGCAACTCTCTGGGCCTCCTGCTGGGCCGCTAGTGCCGCGTCCTTCGCCGCCTGCTCTTGCTTCTCTCGCTCTTCGAGCTCACGTTTCGCGGCTTGTTCCTTCTCAGCCAGCAGATGTTGTTTTGCCGCCTCTTCCGCTTTCAGGCGCTCTTCCTCCTCCTGGCGACTGCGGTCGAGGGCCTCCTGCTCATCCTGCGCTTGCTTCTCGAGCACATCGCGCTTGATATAAGTACGTTTACGCCGCACTTCTACGTTGACCGTCCGCGATCGACCCTGCGCCCCGGAAAGTCGAAGCTCGGATTGAGACTTGCGCTTCAAGGTGATCTTGCGTGGCGCAGCCGCTGTCGCGGACGTGTCTTCCTGCCCGTGACTGCGACGCAAGTGCGTCAGCAATTCGAGTTTTGCGTCGTCGCTGATCTTGTCATCGGACCCGCTGACCTTGATACCGGCCTCGTCAAGCTGCGAAATCAGCTTGGCAACAGGAACTTTCAGAACCTCAGCAAATTGTGCAACTGTCACGTCAGCCATACCAAACTCCGTATTGAGCGGCTATCAAGCCTGCTGCTCTTCTTCGAACCAATGTGCACGCGCTCTCATTATCAGCGCAGCCGCTTCTTCTTCTGCAAGATCTTCCTTGATTTCGAGCAGGTCATCGGTCGCAAGCTCCGCGAGATCCTCGCGCGTTACAACTCCCTTGCTCGCAAGCAAGAAGGCAAGACCCTTGTCGACACCTTCCAGGCTCAGCAGATCCTCGGCGGGCTCTACTTCGTCAATCTTTTCTTCCCGCACAATCGCCTGTGTCAACAGCACGTCACGAGCACGACTTCTGAGCTCGTCAACGATGCCTTCATCGAACTCTTCGATTGCCAGGAGTTCGGAAGCCGGTACATAAGCCACTTCCTCGATTGTCGAGAATCCTTCCTGGACAAGAATCAGGGATACTTCCTCATCGACGTCGAGTTGCTTCGAGAACATCGCGATCAAGTCTTTCGTCTCGGATTCGCTCTTCTCTTCAGCGTCCTGCGCCGTCATGACATTCAGCTCCCAGCCGGATAGCTCGCTGGCAAGACGAATGTTCTGGCCACCACGACCGATCGCCTGGGACAATTTGTCCTCGTCAACCGCGATATCCATGCTGTGTTTGTCTTCATCCACAACGATTGATACCACCTCGGCGGGCGACATTGCGTTCACAACAAATTGCGCCGCATTGTCATCCCAGAGAATGATGTCGACGCGCTCACCGGCGAGTTCGTTCGATACGGCTTGTACACGAGAACCGCGCATGCCCACACAGGCGCCTACCGCATCGATGCGGCTGTCGTTGCTACGTACTGCGATTTTTGCACGCAATCCAGGATCACGAGCTGCACCGAGAATATCGATCAGGCCCTGGCCGACTTCCGGCACCTCGATCTTGAACAGCTCCACCAGAAACTCGGGCGAAGTGCGCGTCATGAACAACTGCGGACCACGGACTTCGGAACGAACTTCCGTAAGCAACGCTTTAATGCGGTCCTGCGGGCGCACCGGCTCGCGCGGCACCATGTTCTCGCGCGGCACGAAGCCTTCTGCGTTGCCACCGAGGTCAATATAGACGCCGTTGCGATCAACGCGCTTCACAAGTCCCGACAGCATTTCGCCGACACGGCTGGTGTATTCCTCAACCACCTGCTCACGCTCAGCCTCGCGAACTTTCTGCACGATGACCTGCTTGGCCGTTTGTGCCGCAATGCGCCCGAATTCGACGGATTCCATCGGTACCTCGACGTAGCCACCCGGCTCGGCAGCCGGATCGACGTCAACGGCATCGATCATGCGCAGTTCACGGTCCGGCGTTTCGAGTTCGGTGGACTCGTCATCGAATACCAGCCAGCGACGAAACGTGTCGTATTCGCCCGTACTGCGATCGATCGCCACGCGCACATCGATGTCGTCACCGTGTTTTCTGCGGGTCGCAGATGCCAGCGCGGCTTCGATTGCCTCGAATATGATGTCTTTCTCGACGCCCTTCTCGTTTGAAACGGCGTCAACGACCATCAGAATTTCTTTGCTCATTTACGTAAAACTCCCAAAATCCCGCAGGACCTATGCCCCGTCAGGTACCAGTCGAGCCGTATCGATCATCGACAGCGGCAGGCTGTGCGACTCTCCATCCACCTCAACTACAATATTTCTGTCATCCGACGACAACAAAGTGCCGCGAAATCGTCTGCGTCCCTCTATCGGGAAACGCATAGTAACTTTCAAGGTTTCTCCTTCAAACCTTTGAAAATGTTCAACTTTTGTCAACTTCCGATCCAATCCCGGCGACGAAACCTCGAGGTTGTACTCGCCCTGCAACGGATCCTCGACATCCAGGAGCGCGCCTACGGCACGACTCACAGCCTCACAATCGTCGAGCCCTATACCGTCGGGCTTGTCGATCGTCAGGCGCAAGAGTCCGCCCTTACCGCTCAGACGAACCTCCAGGTCCGTCAGCTCGTATCCCAGCCTTTCGACAGTCGGCTCGAGCAATTTCTGAAGCTCATCTCCGGTCATTGCGAACTCACCTAACCACCTGTTCTAAAACGAAAAATGGGCCAATGGCCCATTCTTACCCAGCACTTAAGTCGCTGCCCGCGCCACTACTTTGGACAACAAAAAGCCCCTAAGCGGGGCCATTACCCACCGGTACTCTGGTGGGGCGCTGGCGCGGGATTATACGGTAAACCCTTCAGCACACGCAACGCCGAATCCCGGCTATTTCGCCTGCCGGTCCGGTGGTAAGCTGCCCGCTTTTCGCCGACCCGGAACGGACCAGAACCATGTTGAAATTGAAAGACCCCACCCTTCTCAAGACCCAGAACTATATCAATGGCGAGTGGGTCGCCGGCGGCGCCGGAACAATCGACGTCACCAACCCCGCGAACGGACAGCTCGTCACGAAAACCGCCAACGGTAACGCCGCAGACGCCACGCGAGCTGTCGAAGCTGCAGCCGAGGCCTTCAAGTCCTGGAGCCAGGTTCCGGCCAAGCAGCGTGCCGTCCTACTGCGCAACTGGTTCAACCTCTTGATGGCCAATGCCGACGATCTCGGCGCGATCATGACGGCAGAACAGGGCAAGCCCCTCGCGGAGTCCATTGGCGAAGTCGGCTATGGCGCGGGCTTCATCGAGTACTACGCTGAAGAGTCGAAGCGTTTCAAGGGTGCCACCATTCCGACGATTTCCACCGATCGCCGTTTGCAGACCTACAAGCAACCCGTCGGCGTTGTAGGCTGCATCACACCCTGGAATTTTCCCAACGCGATGATCGCCCGCAAGGCGGGCCCTGCCCTGGCGTCCGGCTGCACGATCGTCATCAAGCCAGCGACAGAAACACCGCTGTCCGCGCTCGGCATGTGCGAACTCGCGGCTCGCGCAGGAATACCGAAAGGCGTGATCAACGTTGTCGTCGGCAATAATTCGCGTGAGATCGGCGCTGTACTGACGCAGCACCCGAAAATCGGCAAATTTACCTTCACCGGATCGACCGAGGTTGGCAAGATCCTGATGAAACAGTGCGCCGATGGCGTGAAGAAGATCTCGCTGGAACTGGGTGGCAACGCACCTTTTATCGTTTTTGACGATGCGGACCTCGATTCCGCCGTCGCCGATTGCATGGCAACGAAGTTTCGCAACTGCGGGCAAACCTGCGTCTGCACCAATCGGATCTTTGTCCAGCGCGGCGTCGCGGATGCGTTTGTAGCGAAAATGCGAACCGCTGTCGATGCGCTTAGCGTCGGTGACGGCTTCGGCAAGGATGTCACTATCGGACCCCTGGTCAGCGAAACGGCGGTTAAGGAAATGGTCGGCTTCATGGCGGATGCCACGTCCAAAGGCGCCAACGTCCTGAGCGGCGGCGGCAAGCACAAACTGGGACACTGCTTCTTCGAACCGACCCTGGTTACCGGCATTACTAAAGACATGCGCATTGCCCAGGAAGAGATTTTCGGACCGATCGCGGCGATCCAGGTATTTGACACCGAGGACGAGGCCATCGAACGCGCCAACGATACCCAGTACGGGCTTGCGGCCTACTACGCGACCCGCGATATCGGTCGCGTCATGCGCGTTGCCGAGCGGCTCGAATACGGCATCGTATGCTCAAACTCGGGCGTGTTCTCAACCGAGGTAGCACCGTTTGGCGGCTGGAAGGAGTCCGGGATCGGCTCAGAGGGCGGCGCTGAAGGTATGGCCGAGTTCTACGAGACCAAGTTCCACTCGATGGGCGGGATCAACACCTGAACTAGGGAGACTCTGAACAAGTGGCATCGCACACGTTAAAGCCAAATCGCCTGTCGCGCGACGCGGGCCGCAGCGCGTATCGGGAATACGGGCAAGGCACGCAACAAAGCGACAGGCGACTTGACTTTAACCCTTTCATTTCAATTCTTTATCGTGGGACGCCACTTGTTCAGAGTCTC